>DUBF01000098.1:1616-4030 GCA_012960465.1 Rhodospirillales bacterium
AATATAAATCACAGACCCATTTTATAATTAACCCCAGGTTTATTGACTAACAACAAATTGAATTTGTCATATAGATACCTTACCTTTAATCCATCCGAAATAGGGTATATTAAGTATGTCACTATTGAATTACAAAAAATCTAGACACACAGAGCGCACTTGAAATTTAATAATTTTTAGGGGATTTAAAATGGTTAAAGCAAAAACACTGGATTCAGATGGTGGCAACTTATACGAGCGTGCGAATGATATGTACGTAAAGGTAACAGCTGGTGATACCGACGGCTCTTATGAAGTTTGTGAAGAGCGGTGCCCTGCTGGCTTTGCCTCTCGTCCTCATATGCATACCGTAAGCCATGAAACATTTTATGTCTTGGAAGGTAGTGCAACGTTTTTACTAGGCAAAGAAGAGCATAAAGGAAAAACCGGCGATCTAATCCATATTCCGCCAGGCGTCCCACATCAAATGATTGCTGGCGAAGATGGTGTCCGCGTCCTGATGGTTTATAGTCCAGGAACAACAGAAGCTATGTTTGCTGATATGACTGCACTGACACCTGAAGAACGTGCCGACTTTAAAACCGGGGCCGCTGTAGCAGCCAAACATAACACTATTTGGGTCGAAAATTTTCCTGAAAACCAAGGTTAACCAATTAAATTTTATAAAGGTAAAACGATGCCTAATATCACCATGCTCGATATTGAAGAATTGAAAAAAACCAAACTTGGCGGTTTTATTAAGAAAAGTTTGCGCCACAGGGCGCCTGATCCCGCATTTCACGCCATGCTCGGCCACAACCCAGAACTTTCAGCGTCAATGTATTTCGCCTGGGGCACTGTATTTAATACGGGTAAAATCGACCATAAATTAAAAGAGATTATACGAGTCCAACTCTCAAGAACTGCCGACTGTAACTATTGAGGTAATGTTCGTTCTGCTTCGGCGAAGCAGCAGGGATTAACCGAACAGATAATTGATGAAGGGATTGAGCATTACGAAACCTCTGCTAATTTTACAGCAGCAGAAAAAATAGCACTCAAATATTCAGATTTAATGGACACAGATCCCGATAAAATAGACACGGCGTTCTATACCCAACTGAAGCAGCACTATTCCACAGAAGAAATTGTTGAGCTTGGCGCCTTCATTGGCTTCAATATAGGTTATCACACTTGGTTTGGCACACTCGGATTTTATCCCATGTTCACCCCGGATGGGCGCTTGGTTGATCAAGAAGAGTCGGCCCGCATATATGGTGATAAACCAATTTCACACACCCAAGGCGCAATACAACGCGCTAAGGAAGGTAAACAAAATAAAATCGATGGGTCATTAGAATAGGAACGAAGAAATTGGCTATTATAGAACCTGTACCTCTTGGTGAACTTGATAAAGACAAATTTCAAACGCGTCTGGAACTGGCTCAATACCTGATGGTGCCAGATGCTTTATTTATCCAGATCATGGCCCATGCGCCTGGTTATGGTGAAGCCTTATTCGATGCAATGTACCAATCTCATGCCATTGGAAACGTAGACCATAGTTTGAAAGAAATTATTCGTATTCGTTTATCGACGATCTCCAAAGATAGCTATTTTGGTACTTTGCGATCAAAAAAAGCAATAGACCTCGGTTTAACCGAAGCTCGGATTGAGGCTGGCTGCGGTAACTTTGAAATAGATAAGCAATTTAGTAATGCAGAAAAATGGGCTCTAACTTATGCTCAACTTATGTATACGGAACCAACAAAAGTAAACACTGCCTTTTATAATCTTGGCAAGACGTTTTATAGCGAGCCAGAAATTATGGAACTTGGCGCTTTCATCGCGTTTCACTACGGCATGCAAATTTTTATGCGTACACTAAAAATGGCCCTATAAAATAGCTGAGAAAAACCTTCACTATAATTTATTGAACAACCTAAAAAAAAGCCTCAAGGATCAAAATATATAATGACTGAGAAAAAATATACAGAACGGTCAGAATATGGCTGGGTCATGGTTGCTGTTGCCTTCACCCTGAGTTCTATAAGCTTTGGTGTTCTGGCTTCTGTAGGGGTGTTTTTAAAGCCGCTGGCCACGGAGTTTGGTTGGTCCAGAGGCAGTTTGTCCTTTGGTTACTCAGCTATCACATTAGCAACTGCTTTTTCTGGCCTATTTTGGAGTTATATTGCAGATCGTTTTGGCTCTCGCTGGCTTGTTCTTTTTGGTTCGGTAACGCTAGGCATTCCTTTGTTGCTTTTGAGCAGTATGGAAACTATTACCGAGTTTTATCTGTATTATTTTATCTTTGGCGCTTTTGGTCACGCTACTGTCACCGGTCCTCTATATGCCAATGTTGGTATATGGTTCACAAAAAATGTCGGTCTGGCAATTGGATTAACTGTTGCCGGTGGTGCCGTTGGTCAAGGCGT
>DUBF01000098.1:4060-102230 GCA_012960465.1 Rhodospirillales bacterium
ATAAAGATGATTGGCAAACGGCATATTCTACACTTGGTACTGCCTATCTAATTCTGGCAATTCCAGTGGCACTTTTAGTTCGAGACTCACCTAGACGTGCATTGATTACGACCGAGGCCGCACCAGCCCAAAAAGATGGTAGCCCCTTTCCATTATCAACCACAACAGTAATATTATGGGTTTCTACCGCTGTGGTCTTCTGCTGCATCGCTATGGCCATACCTGTCGTACACTTAGTCCCACTACTTACGGACAATGGCTTAAGTCCCAAGAACGCTGTAACGGTATTCCTATTTTTGATGATAGCAGGTACGTTTGGACGTGTCCTTGGCGGAAAACTGGCGGACCACATCGGGGCACTACAAAGTTATGCATGTATGTCAGTTCTTCAAACATCTGTAATATTTATTCTTCCACATACTCAAAATATAATCTTAATATATATCTTAGCCATGATATTTGGATTAGCTTTCTCAGGCGTAATGGTTTCGTTCCTGGTTTGTATTCGAATGATGGTACCTGGTCGCTATCTAGCACGCTCAATGGCAACCGTAGGTATGTTTGGCTGGATTGGAATGGGATTAGGAGGATGGCAGGGTGGATATTTATTCGATTTGACCGGAAATTACTTCTGGTCCTATGCCAGCGGTAGTATTGCGGGCATCATAAATTTGATAATTTTATTTTTCTTTTATCTACATATCCGTAAAAATAACAAACCTCAAAAACTGGTTAAAAAGAGTGCTTTCTCATAGACCCTTGAACATAATTAATGGAAACAACACGCGTTCTAGGTTCGTTTGTCTACAAAACGCGGGGCTTTAACGCTTAATTCAAATTCCTGCGCTAATGTCCCTGCTTTTATCTGAACGATAACCGGCTTTATTTCAAAAATATCTCGTATTTGTTGGGATATGTTTTTAATTACAGTTTCTAGATTGAGTAATTTCTGTATTTCAATACTCAATACAAGTTCGTCCAAACCATCGGTCGCAACGAATTCAACTTTAAAATCATTAATCTCAGGAATTCGAAAAATAAAGTCCTCAAATTCAGAGTGATTTATATTTATTCCTTTTATCTTTGAGAATCCAACCGTCCGATGAGCATGCCTCATTACCGGAAAAATGGAAAATGGGCCTTTCAAAGACGTTTCGTCTGAAACCCTGACAATATCACCCGAACTCCAACGTAAAAATGGCGTTGATGTGTTGCAAAAAAGCGGTGTGATAACCATTAGTCCTTCCTCTCCCTCAGCTACGGGAAGGCCTGTATCCTCATCAATTACCTCAAAAAGGGCTTGGTCTGTCCAAATATGGAAACCTTCGTGAACTTGACTATCAGCCCCCAAGATACCTATCTCAGTCATACCAAAAAAGTCATTTACTTCCGCGCCCCAGCAACGCTCAAGCTTTTCTCGCTTTGCATCTGATAAAGCTTCAGCGCCAACGATAACCTTACGAACTTTACTATCAACAAGATCAATGCCCATTTCCTCAGCAAGATTGGCCAAATGAAGGCCATAACTCGGCATACCCATCCAAATAGTTGGCTGCAGATCTTGTATCAACTCTAACTGAACCTTTGAGGGCGTATTAACTCCTGAGCCCGCCCACAATACACCTATACCTGCTTGGTTCGCTGTCCTGGACCACAATTGACCCGCCGGATGAACGCCATACGGGAATGATTGGTGACAAATATCGTCCTCCTTCAGTCCACTTACAGTCCAACAACGGCAAAGTTGAATGTATGTGTAATACATATCAGTATAAGTACGAGGATAATAAAGCGGTACGCCAGTAACCCCTCCTGAACGCCAATATTCAGCTATATTTTTCTGGTCCGCTATACAAAAGAGATCGCGAAAGTTTTCCACGCCTAAATTACGGAGCGTTTCCTTATCAATAATGGGAATTTTAGCCCATTCTTCAGGTTCATCCAGATGGTCAATATCAATCTGATCGAGCTTACCTTGATAAAATTTAGCTTTCTTTGCTTGAGCGAAAGCAACTTTCTTTTGTGTCGACTGGATGCGGGAAATTTCTTCTTTGGAATTAGGAAGATGAAGGTCTAGTTTTTCCATTAAAAGTAACCTTATTAATTTATCCCCAAACGTCGTTAGCAACCTCGAGAACTAGTTCAAGCTTACGCCTCGTATCATCGTGAGTTACAACCTGTCCGCCACCACCACCCGATGAAAACCCGCATTGGGGACTAATCGCGAGTTGTTCTAACGGTACAAATTTTGAAGCCTCATCAATCCGGCGCTTTAAACCATCTTTATCTTCGAGCTCAGGTGTCTTCGTACTGACTATACCAAGGACTGCTACCTTACCAACTGGCAAGTATCTTAACGGCTCAAAGTCCCCGGACCGCTCATTATCGTATTCTAGAAAAAATGCATCAATGTTAAGCTCATTAAATATTTGATCAGCAATCGGCTCATAACCGCCTTCTGCCATCCAAAGTCCTTTCAGATTACCTCGACACATGTGCATTCCTGCAAACATATTACTTGGCCTATTTGAAACTGCTAAATTGATTGCTTTTACATATATATTGGTTAACTCATCAGGGTCTTCGCCGCGCGCTATAATAGTTTTACGAGCATCAAGATCACAATTACACGGCAGTGCCGTATCGTCTAACTGTATATAAGTGCATCCAGCTGCTGCAAGTTCAACAATCTCCTCCTGATAGGCCTTTGTAAGGTCGGCGAAGTACGCCTCATTTGAATCATAAACTTCTGGATTATAGCTATCTCTCCCAAGGAAAAAATGCATCACGGGTGGAGAAGCCATAGTAACCTTTGGATGACCTTTCGGCTTTAAAGATTTAACAAATTTAAAGTCATCCGTTACAATATTGTGTTTACGACGAAGCTTCCCCTCTGCATACGGAGATGGTGGCATCAACACGTCACCTTCATCACTTTTAAAAGTTAAAGTTCCAGAATCTTTTATACTCATACCTACAAGTGCGTCGCTCACACCACCCGACCAAACACGGCGTCGAAATTCCCCATCAGTTACCGATGGCATCCCAATACTATCCTGGAAAGAAACAATATCTGCAATTGCTTTATTTTTAATTTCTTCAAATGTGGCTTCATCAATTTTATTAGTCTTATGGGAACGAGCAGCATTTAATAGCTGGTCGGGTCGAATAAAGCTACCAACATGTTCAGCCCGGTAAGGGGGTTTTCTGGTTTGAAGCATAATAGGTCCTTACGATTAAAAATCTAAACACCAATAACCTTAACCAAAATTAAACATAACACCAAGAAATTTAAATTTGTTCAAAAAAAACACTACAGATTTCTCTGTAGCGTTTTTTTAAGTAAAATTTCTATAGAGTTCTAATGATCTCTACCATCAACACTCGAATGATGGAAGTCGCCAACACGATAATCGGCCGTCGCTTCTATCATATGTTCCATCTTGGTGAATATAACTGGACCATTTTTACCAACAAGGACATTCTCCTCGAGACGACACGTCTGCGGCAAACCGGGATGACCTGCAAAAGTTTCAATAGCAAAATACATATTCTCTTTAATCTCGGCAGGATATTTCAATGAATATGCTCGTGACATCCACATCCCTTCATACAAAGTAATACCAATTGAATGTGCAAACTGCTGTAGCGTTACTGTACCGTATTTATCATCATCATATTCTGGAAATTTAGAAACCACATCGGCAGAAGTATTACCCGGCTTTAAATTTTCCATTCCAGCGTATAGGGAATCATACGTTTCGCGATACAAATCAATTTCAGCTTGGGTCATCTTCGCAGCACACTTAATTGTACGTACAAAGTCTATATAATAACCACCAGGACCAACCGCATTAATATCGATAATGATTAAATCGCCCTGTTGAATTAATTTATCTGTCGCCCAACGACGATAAGGAGACGTGTTGCCGCCCGAGGCGACTATAATATCATAAATAATTTCACAACCACGATCGAGCATGAATTCATGCACCTTAGCTTCGATTTGACGCTCAGTAATTCCGGGTTTTAGCCATTCATGCTTTATATACCACATCGCAGCATCGCCAATTGAAGAGGCTTGTTTTAAAAGCTCTATTTCGTCGCGTGTCTTAACGGTGCGGGCACGCGAGAAGGCTGGCCAACCATTTACAACATTGATGCCTGCTTTTTCAAAAGCATGAAGGGCAGGCAAATCAAAGTTATCAACTCCGATTTTTTCCTTCTCAACGCCGTTCTCTTTGAGAACTTCAAGAATGCCAGAAACCATCTTATCAGCCATTTCACCAACAGCACCTTCCGCCCATTGCCATGTCATAGCTGGACGAATACGATCTTTCATCCATGGTAAATCAATAATTGCGCATTGCATATCTGAACCGGCAGTTTCAAACAATACCGGTTCTGCATCACGGCACAGAACAGCGTAACGGATATTGATGTTATACTTCCAGTTACCTTGATAAGAACCCGTAATGTAGCGAATATTTGCACCTGCAAAAACAACTAATGCACCAAGGTCATCATGGGCCATTTCAGCACGTGCGCGCTCTAAGCGCTCAGAGCGAAGACGCTCGTGATCAACACGCAACTGCCAATCAGCGCCAGTCGTTGAATACAGACGGCGTGGATTTGTGTGATGCTCCTCTTGAAGGAACGTTGTATCCATTTCATAACCGGTATACCCCATTGGTATCTCCTTTTTAGGCGGAAAAATCATAAAATTATTTTTTTTACAGACCGTATGTAGTCTTATAGAAGACGTGTTAATATGATAATTGATAGTATGAATCAAGCAACAAAGCGTAGCATACGCAGTTTCATTGCATTGAAAGTGGGATCATCGCCAGAGAAAATACTTTGTAGTAAGAGCAATCCCAAAAAACACTCAAAGATTTATGGCACGACCACTTTTCACAGAATTACAAATAGCTTCAAAAACTGCGATATTTTCAATATTTTGCTCGTAGGTGAATGGATAATCAGCAATCCCTGAAACTGCATCTGCCCAAGCCTCAAAATTGACCTTCACTGTATCGATATTCTCATAAAATGTTTTTTCAATCTTATTTTCTTTCCGGCAAATAAAGAAATCTGTGGTTCCTACCTCACTGGGATGACAATAATCACGCGCCTCCACCCAAGCTTTAGAACCAAAAACTGCATATCGAATATACAAAGGCGTCTCTAAAACTGAATTAAAGGCACCTGTCGCACCACTTTTGAACCGCATATTAAAATTCAAAATATCACCGTTCTTATTAGCTGGATTACGCGTTGCCGTCATAGCAAATATTTGTTCAACGGGACCAAACATATTGACATAAGCATCCGTTATATGAATCCCAGTTGCGGTCATGGCAGCGGCGGGACTTTCCGTTGGCGATACACGCCAATTATCTGTTTCCAAATTAGCCAGTTTATCATGGCTAAAATTAGCCTCTACATGCATAACCTCTCCCAGTTCACCATTTTCAATCAACCGGGTAATTTCCTGCATAGCTGGCTCAAATCGTCTTTCGTGACCAACCCCCAGGACAACTTTTGCCTCTTTACACGCATCAACAGATCGTTGAGCGCTTGCCAGCGTCAGCGCTAGTGGTTTTTCACAAAAAACATGTTTGCCTGCTTTAGCGGTCGCAATGATTTGTTCTTCATGCATACTGTGTGGCGTTGCCAAAACAATAGCTTCAAGCGCCGGATCATTAAGTACATCAGCAAAATCAGCGGTTACCTGAATACCTTTGCTCCGAGCAAATTCTAACTTCGTATCTGGCTCGATATCAACAGCTCTTAAAAAACGAATTTTATTACTTTTACCTTGCAGCGTATTAACGATGTGGGTTCCCCACCAACCGAGTCCAATTATTGCAGCATTAATCAATTAATTTTCCAATTCCTAACTTAGTTAAATTGATCTTATTTCAAGGGAATACTTGTTTAAACTACTTGTATACTTATAAATTATTCTAACTGTGAATCTAAACTTTCCTAACCAATAAGGATAGGTGAAATTATTAGGTCACGCCAGCTTTCAATATTGGTTGCCGCTGTGGTGCACGAACAGTTATACTTCCTTCGCAGAGATTATGGTTTTGCCCAAGGCTATATAACAAATACAGATAAGAAATTTCCCAAGTTTCCATTTTAATTGGCAATCCTTCTCATGAATTACTTCGACTTTATCAAAAAAAATTGGCGGTTTTTATGCTTTGGCATTGTTCTTAATTTTTTTTCGAGTACCGGCCAAACTTTTTATATCTCCATTTTTGGAGGAGAATTTCGCAGAGATTTTAATCTAAGCGAGGGGGATTTTGGCTTTATTTATATGATCGCAACTTTGTTTAGTGCAGGCAGTTTAATTTGGCTTGGCCGGTTGATTGATCAAATGGATCTGCGTTTCTATACGCTATTGATTTGTCTAGGTAGCATTCTAGCTTGTTTTTTAACTTCATCTGTCACCTCGGCCTTTATGCTCACTTTAGCTTTTTACTTATTACGCTTAATGGGACAGGGTTTAATGAACCATGCCGCTGTAACATCAATGGGTAGATATTTTACCATGCAACGGGGTACGGCAATCGGGATAATCACGCTTGGAAGCACTTTAGGTTTAGCTGTTTACCCATTGGTTGGCGTGACACTGATTAAATTATATGGCTGGAGTAATAGTTGGCTTATTCTAGCGGTTATTTACTCAATTATTTTAATACCTTTAATATTGTGGCTATTAAAAGAGCAAAAAATTCGTCATCACAACTATCTCATTACGCGTGACCAAAAAACATCTTCAATCGTTTCTGACAATCACTATTCTGTAAGAGCAATGTTAACTGAATGGCGGTTCTATCTAATGACGCCCACTTTACTTGCATCACCCTTCTTGTTAACAGGATTACTTTTTCATCAAGTTTCCATAGTCGAGAGTAAAAATTGGTCGATATCTATTTTTGCAAGTGGGTTTATTGGGTTGGCGACTGCATCGTTCTTAACCTCGCTAGCACTTGGTCCTCTTGTAGATAAATGCCGAGCAACAAATTTACTCCCATTTATCTTGTCCCCTTTAGTACTAGCTCTTATCGTACTTAACTATTTTGAAGCCGAGTTCTTTGGGTTTATTTATTTAATTTTACTCGGGATTTGCTTTGGTATGAACTTTACGATTTCAGGGGCTATCTGGCCAGAATTGTATGGAACTAAAAATCTGGGTGCAATTAAATCTTTAATGAAAGCGATAATGGTGTTTGCCAGTGCTCTTTCACCATGGGTATTTGGGCTATTTTTTGATGCTGGCTTTGGTATTACAGAAATCAGTTATTTGAGTATATGTCTCATTATCTTAACAGCAATTTTAGCTAAAATCTCACAAAATTTTAATAGGACATAAGAAAAACAGCAAAATAAATTCTTATATATTATTATAAATGTCCTGAAAAAATATAGATAAGCGCTAAGTTTTAAATATATATTTATTAAATCTGACAATAAATGGGAGGTAATTTTCTAGATTGACGGGAGATAAATAGCCTTTTAATGAAAATATATGATCAATAAAGAAGTTCAAAATATAGCTGCAGCCGTTTCTTATATTAATGACGGAGCCGTCATACTTAGCAGCGGATTTGGTGATGCCGGTGCACCCATCAGTCTTTTGGAGGCGCTAGCTAAAACAGATGTAAAAAACCTTACTATTGTTTCTAACAATGCTGGCGAGGGTAATTATGGTTTAGCAGCATTGATAAAATCGGGCAAAGTAGCAAAAATAATCTGTTCCTATCCAATAAGCGCAGGCTCAATAATATTCCAGAACCTTTATAATCAAAAAAAAATCCAACTTAACGTCGTCCCTCAGGGCACTTTAAGTGAACGAATGCGAGCTGCAGGAGCCGGAATAGGCGCTTTTTTTACCCCAACTTCTGCAGGGACAAAATTAGGGGAAGGTAAAGAGACAAGAATTATAGAAGGAATTGAGCATGTCCTAGAATATCCTTTAAAAGGAGACATAGCCCTCATTCTTGCAAAAAAAGCCGACCGCCTAGGTAATATTATTTATGACAAATCAGCACGTAATTTTAGCCCTGTTATGGCAATGGCAGCAACAACCACTATTGTTCAGGTGGAGGAGTTAGTTGAAGTCGGTGAAATGGACCCAGAATTAATAATAACACCAGGTATTTTTATAGATCGCATATTCGTGCATAATAAATAATGGAACGATAAAGGATGGATAAATTATATGGCAACTATAGCTAAGACAGTTGGTCTCAACAGAAAACAAGTAGCTTGGCGCATTGCGCAAGAAATTCCAGAAGGTAGCTATGTTAATCTTGGGATAGGCAGTCCTGAAATGGTTGCTAACTATATCCCAGACGGCCGGGAAATTTTTTTCCATAGCGAAAATGGTATTCTTGGAATGGGGCCGGCCCCAAAACCCGGCCAAGAGGATGGTAACCTAATTAATGCGGGTAAAAAGCCTGTTACGTTATTGCCAGGCGGTAGCTATTTTAATCACACAGATTCTTTTGCAATGATTCGAGGCGGCCATATTGATATTTGCGTTTTAGGGGCTTACCAGGTAGCTGAAAATGGCGATCTTGCAAATTGGGCAACGCTGGATACCACAAAGCCTCCAGGGGTCGGCGGGGCAATGGATCTAGCAGTTGGTGCAAAAAAAATATATATAATGATGGACCACTTAACAAAAGATGGTCAGCCCAAACTTATGACGAGTTGTACATACCCGCATACGGGATACGGTGTCGTTAGAACTATTTTTACTGATCTAGCTGTGATCGATGTGATCGATAAAGGATTTGTTGTTCGAGAATTAGCAAAGGACATGTCTCTGGAAGATTTACGTTCTAAAACTGATGCTTCACTTACTTTAGCTAAAAACTGGTCAGTACTTAATCCACCTGAAATGAATTAATCAAAAATTTCTCGGATTGGCTTACCGTTTAGCCAGGCTTCAATATTTTCAATCATCTGTTCAAATCCCTGTTTATAATTCTCCTCAACGACGTAACCAAGATGCGGCGTTAAAACTGTGTTTTCAAGTTGACGAAAGGCATGATCTATAGGTAATGGTTCAACATTAAAAACATCTAAACCCGCCCCACCAATTACTTTTCTTTGAAGAGCACTTATAAGAGCTGTTTCGTCGACAAGCGGGCCTCGGGATGTATTTATTAGAAAGGCCGAAGATTTCATTAACTCAATCTCTTTTGCCCCCACAATACCCTTCGACCGATTACTTAAAGGCATATGTAGCGTTATAAAATCAGCCTTCGAAAATAAATTTTTCTTTGTTGCCAACTCCGCATCCAGCATAGCGGCGCGGTCTAGAGTTAAATTTGGGCTCCAAGCGAGGACTTTCATACCAAACGCTTGGCCAATTTTTGCCATGGGCGCGCCTAATCTTCCTAACCCAACGATCCCTAATGTGCGCCCTTGCAAACTTTTTCCGATAGTTGTTTGCCAATACCCACCTTTACGAAGTAATAGATCTTCTTTTGGGATTTGCCGAGCTAAGCTAAGAATTAACCCCCACGCCAATTCTGGTGTCGAAGAGGATGCCATGTCAGTTCCACAAACAGTCACTCCTCTTTCATTGGTGGTTGCCATATCAATTGAAAAGTTCCTGTGGCCACTTGTAAGCAGCAACTTGAGATTTGGTAATTTTTCTATTTGGGAACGCAAGAACGGTGTACGCTCGCGATTTATTAGCAGTATATCAAATTCAAAGAGCCGATCAGCAATATCATCTACATCAATCAGATGATCATTAAAGAACACAAACTCCACTCGATCCCCAAGCTTGCTCCAATCAACCATTCCCGGCGCTACATTTTGATAATCGTCCAATATAGCGGCTTTAAGCATTTGCATCCCACCTATATTCTTTTAAATAATTGCCGAAGACCCGCTCGTTAATTTTCCTCATCTAAGAATTCCTCTTCATCAAAATCGTCAATCTCAACAACAGGGACACGGTAATTTTCGTTCAACCATTTAGATAGATCTAGCTGGGAGCAACGAGAAGAACAAAATGGCCTGAATTTAGCGACCGCTAACTTTTCACAATTAGGGCATTTCTTCAGAATACTTTTTGATGGTTTCGTAATAGCCATATTAAAATCTCTATATTAAACCATTCGAAATTCAAAGTGATTCTGTGGTGAGTCAGAAAATTCCTCTAAAGAGATAATTGGACCTGTCCGCTCAAGCAGTTCAGCCCAAATTATTTTCATGTCACCTTTCAAACAAACATATATTGTATGACTACATACAACCGTTAGTCTTTTACCAGGATTACGATTAATCTCGCGTAAAACAGCTCGGATCATATCGATAACAATTGCCCTAACGGTCTTGGCATGTCCTTTTTTTTCTAGAAACCGAGATAGCAAACTTTCCCCGATCCGCTGCCGGGTCATTTCTAACAACCCCAGCCTGGAAAATCCGTAAATATTACAGTCACCTACTTTTACCAATAGATTAGATAATATAGTCTGAATATAATCTCTATTTTTTTTTCGTTTCATTGGCAAAAAATCTATTACTATTTGCCCTGATAAATTCCTTAAAACTAATTGACGTGCCAACTCAATCGCAGCCTCTTCATTAACAGACAGGGCAAAGGACTCTGGATTACGATCACGGTCATGCTTCCCACTATCAACGTCAACTGCAACTAAAGCTTCTGTTTCTTCTATAATCAATCTCCCACCAGACGGTAAGGCTATGGTGGGCTCAAATAAATTCGCAATTTGCTGTTCTAAATCATAGTTATCAAATAAAGCAACAGGATCATCTGCAAACTCAAAAATCTTTTCTAATTCTGGAACATAATCTGACACATATTCGGTAATTCTCATCAATGCTGCACGGTCATCAACAACAATACGGCGCCAATCTGCGCTACCGAAGTCTCTCAAGAAATTTAAAATCTGATCTGACTGTTTATAGAGACAAGCCGGTGGTTTAATTCTTTTCTGTCCAGAATTAATTTTCAAAACCTGATCTAAAAGATTTTCGGCTTCCTTTTGTAAATCTTCAGATGAAACAAATTGAGCATTTGTGCGAACAATTAAGCCCGTTATAGAAGTTTCAAGATCTCCTAATGCGGATCTAAGACGTTCACGATGTACTTTATCGCTAACACGCTTTGAAATTGAGATCCCCGTCCGGCCCAATACTGCTACGACTGTGCGTCCAACCAAATCAATACGTGTCGTAAGTTTTGCTCCTTTGCGGTCAGATTCATCGCGAGTAACTTGCACTAAAACTGCATCACCTTCTTTAAATAGTGTATTTATCAATTTTGGCTTTTCTTTATTTAGGTCAAATATTTGTCCATCATTAGCTGCTAAGAATCCAGACGCGCTTCGGCCGATACCAATAAATGCGGCGTTCATTCCAGCAACTACCTTTTCAACTCTACCCAGATAAATGTTACCAATTAAAGATTCGTCATCATCACACGTTATGATCAAATCTTTTAATCTTCCATCTTCAGTGAAGGCCAACCGCGTTTCACCTGGCACTCTATTGATAAATACTTCCAGAAGGGAAGTTACACTCATCGGCTAAAACCTATGCCTTCAAGTAACTGTGATGTTTCAAATAAAGGCAAACCAACTACATTACTGTAAGAACCATTAATAACTCGAACAAATCTGGCTGCTAGGCCCTGAATTGCATAGGCTCCGGCTTTATCTTGCCACTCACCGGAAGCTAGATATAAATCTAAATCTTTTAACGAAAGGCGTTTAAATGTTACATGGGTCTCAACAATACGTTTATAAATCTTACCATCTGGCGAAATAATCGCCAATCCACCAACAACCTTATGGCGGCGGCCTGATAAAAGTTCTAAAAAAATACGAGCTTGCTCTGGTGTTTCTGCTTTTGATAAAATTCGCTTACCACAAGCCACAACAGTATCAGCCGCCAAAATAAAAGAACCGGAATTTTCTTCGGAAACTGAAATCGCTTTACCAGCTGATAACCTCGCCACCAACTGACGCGGTAATTCGCCATTTAGCGGGGTTTCATCAATATAAGCTGGGATTATGTGGTCGGGCACAATACCTATTTGATACAACAAATCAACACGGCGGGGCGATGCTGAAGCTAATACTAAATTGGGAGAATATTTTTCTAGCATCGGAGTAGTCCTTTGCCAGGATGAAAACTGGGTTTAAAACATTATTTAAAGCGAAACGTAATACGACCTTTAGTCAGATCATAAGGTGTCATCTCAACGTTCACCCTGTCTCCAGCCAAAACACGAATTCTATGTTTTCTCATTTTTCCTGCCGTATGGGCAAGTATTTCATGATCATTATCCAACGTAACGCGAAACATTGCATTAGGGAGTAGTTCCATCACTGTTCCTTCAAACTCTAGTAACTCTTCTTTTGCCATTTTCCACCATTTGTTTTATTAGGCGTAATGAAATAGGTCTTCTTGGCCCTTTTGGTCAAGTCATTTTCACGCAGTCAGGTATTTTTTAGCAAAAAATAGGCCTTTAAGTCTAATATTTATATTTTTATTCAGTTTCCGGCAAAAACTTAGCTTCAATCTTTTCAATCAAGTCATCCCGAATTTGACGAAAGCCGACTAGCCTTAATTCTCGTTTTCCTCTTATAGCATCAGGATCAAACGTAGGCCAATAAACTAATTCACATGACATCCACCTCGTAAGCTCTACAGCAGCATGTTGCGCTTCAGGTGACAACGAAATTATCATATCAAATGATGTATCATCGAGTGATTCAAAACTTTTTGGGCAATGATTGGAAAGATCAATCTCGATTTCTGCCATTACTTGGATCATATAGCCATTTTTTTCCCCAGCTTTTTTTCCTACAGAATCAATATAAATTTGCTCGCCGTGTAATTTCTTTAGAATACCTTCTGCCATCGCGGAGCGAACTGAATTCATAGTACAAGCAAATAAGACAGAAGAAGGTAGATCACTTATTTTAGACATTTCAGATCACCTAGAATGTAAAACACACAACAACGTAAAGAGTTGGCGTCCGGTATCAAAATCAACTTCGATATTTTTTTTTAATCGTTCAACTAAAATTTGAGAGCCATCGTTGTGAATACCACGCCGCGCCATATCAATAGCTTGGATCTTTGAAGGACTAGCAATTTTAATAGCGCTGTAATAACTCTCGCATATCAAAAAATAGTCTTTGATAACTGAGCGAAAATAAGACAAAGCTAGATCGAAATTAAATATTTCATTATCGGCCTCATCACAGACAGACACACTCAAACGACCGTCTTTGATGCCAAGGTGAAGAATAAAGGGCCCAAGTTCACCATTAATTGGGGCAAAGTAATTCTCTTCAAGAAGGTCAAAAATAGCAACAACACGATCGTGCTCGATTTCTGGACTACGACGACCTAAGGTTTTCTCATCTAAAAAAATATTTACAATCCGAAAGCGTTCGTCCATAACATTTAATCGCTATCCATCTCTGATAAACGCAGCTTTACTGAAAGTGCGTGTGCTTCTAACCCTTCAGCTTCAGCTAATGTAACCGCAGCGGGACCAATCGACTTAATTGATTGCGTCGAAACCTCTAAAAGGGTGGTTCTTTTCATAAAGTCAAGGACCCCGAGGCCGGAAGCAAAACGTGCAGAACGACCAGTTGGTAAAACGTGGTTTGGTCCACCAATATAATCACCAAGAGCCTCAGGTGTGTGGCGGCCTAAAAATATGGCGCCTGCATTGAAAATATTAACTGCTAAAACGTTGGGTTCTTCAATTGCTATTTCCAAATGTTCTGGTGCAATTCGATTAATTAATGCAGCAGCCTGTTCCATAGTCTCAAGAGTAATAACTGCACCAAATTCTTTCCAACTTTCACTGGCAATTTCTTTACGCGATAAACCCTGTAATTGGGTTTCGATCGCCTGGCAAACTTGGTCAGCAAACTTATCATCATCGGTAATGAGAATAGCCTGTGCTGTTACATCGTGCTCAGCTTGGGCTAATAAATCAGCAGCAATCCAGGTTGGATCATTTTTATTATCGGCAACAATTAGAATTTCTGAAGGTCCTGCAATCATATCAATGCCCACTATGCCAAACACTTGTCGCTTAGCCGTCGCAACGTATGAGTTGCCAGGTCCAACAATTTTATCAACCGGTCGAATACTGTCACAACCGTAAGCTAATGCACCGATGGCCTGCGCACCGCCAACCCTATAAATTTCATCGACGCCGGCAACACTTGCTGCAGCGAGAACCAGCGGATTAATTATACCATCAGGGGTTGGCACAACCATTACCAGACGCTTAACACCAGCAACTTTAGCGGGTATAGAATTCATTAATACCGTAGATGGGTATGAAGCTAATCCACCGGGAACATAAATTCCAACTGCCTCAATTGGATTCCATTTTAATCCCAGCTGTACACCATCATTATCTTCATAAGCTAAGTCTTCGGGAACCTGTTTTAGGTGAAACGCACGGATACGTTTTGCAGCTAGTCTTAGGGCTTTTAATTGTTTTTTGTTACATTCTCTAAGCGCCATTTCAGCTTCTTGCGTAGATATACAGATTTTGTCAGCTGTCAACTGAAATCGATCAAAGCGAGAAGTGTATTTAAACACAGCTTCATCACCACCAATACGCACATCATTAAGAATGTTAGCAACAACCATTTCGACATTGATTTGCACTTCGCGTTTAATGTTCAAAAAATCACTAAACTCTTCCGCAAAATTTGCTCCCGATGATCTAAGCCTTAACGGCATCGACGGCCTCACGGAAAGTTTTAATCCAGTAATTAATTTCATTGGGACGTGTTTTAAGCGCCGCACGGTTAACGGCCAAACGCGATGTAATTTGCGAAATTTCTTCAACCTCGATCAACCCATTAGCCTTCAAAGTTGAACCTGTAGATACCAAATCAACAATCCTAGAACAAAGACCCATCGATGGGGCAATTTCCATAGCACCGTTAAGTTTTATGCACTCAGCTTGAACACCGCGTGAAGCAAAGTGACGCTTTGTAATCTCCGGATATTTTGTTGCAATACGTATGTTGCTCCAGCGCTTTGGATTATCATCAGGCGCCATATCACTAGGCTCCGCGACTATCATACGGCAATGTCCTACGTTAAGATCGACTGGAGCATAAATCTGGGAATTATCAAATTCCATTAACACGTCTTGACCAGCAACACCAAAATGCGCCGCGCCAAAAATTATGAAGGTAGCTACATCAAAACTTCGAACCCGAACAATATCAAGGTTTGGGTGGTTTGTAGAAAAGCGCAATTTACGAGATGAAATTTCATCAAACGCAGCTTCAGGCTCAATGCCTGCGCGTTTAATCAGAGGCATTATCTCTTCAAGAATACGACCTTTTGGTAACGCAAGAACGAGATTATCATTAGATAACACTAATTTAACTCCACAAAGCGCCGCATTAATAAATGTTTTTCTGCAGGAATGCTACTATTTTGTTCCGATCAAGCCGCTCTGTATTCGATACCTCTTTAAAAAAGGGTTTAAATAATTATTCTTCAACTCGCTCAATCACAGCCCCGCAAGCTGCGAGTTTTTCTTCAACGCGCTCGTACCCGCGATCTAAATGATAGACACGGTTAATTATAGTCTCACCTTCTGCTGCAAGAGCCGCTAGAACGAGAGAGATCGATGCCCGTAAATCAGTCGCCATGAGTTCAGCACCAGAAAGTTTTTCAACACCTCTGACTATCGCCGATGAACCATGGACGTTAATATCGGCTCCCATGCGACAGAGCTCGGGTACATGCATAAACCGATTCTCAAAGATTGTCTCGGTTATCATTGAAGCGCCTTCAGAAACAGCTAATAGAGCCATCATCTGCGCCTGCATATCGGTTGGAAATCCTGGATATGGTTCAGTCATTACATCAATCCCCTTTACACGACCAGAAGTGTTGGTAATTCGGATGCCTTCTTCAACTTCACTCACGTCTACTCCAGCACTGGTTAGAGAGTCCGCTACTGACTTGATCAAGTCAAGGCGAGTACCTTTCAACATAACATCACCGCCAGTAATAGCTGCTGCAACAGCATAGGTAGCCGTTTCAATTCTGTCAGGGATCACTTGATAATCTGCGGCATATAAACGTGGTTTACCTATAACAGTAAGTGTATCGCTCCCAACGCCCCCTATCTCAGCACCCATTTTTTGCAAACAATAAGCTAGATCAGAAATTTCTGGTTCCCTCGCCGCATTCGAGATAGTTGTTTTGCCATCAGCCAGCGTAGCTGCCATCAAAATATTTTCGGTTGCTCCTACAGAAACAGACGGAAATAAAACATTTGCCCCTTTAAGACCATCCGGTGCAAAAGCACTAATATAGCCCTCTTTGAGTTCTATCTTTGCTCCAAGTGCCTGCAAACCTTTGAGATGAAGATCAACAGGCCGTGTACCGATTGCACATCCACCTGGCAACGATACTTTTGCCTCACCCCACCGCGCGAGTAATGGTCCTAGGACCAAAATAGAAGCGCGCATTCGACGTACTAAGTCATAAGGTGCCGTTTTAATTCTTGGCTCGTACCCGTTTAATCCAAAAACGCGACCTACGTGTCCACCATCTGGCGCATTACCGTTCATAACAACCTCAACGCCAAGCTCAGACAATAAATGAACCATTGTCGTGATATCTGCGAGATGAGGAAGATTCGAGAGACTCAAAGTTTCTGAACTTAATAAAGACGCCGCCATCAGAGGTAGAGCTGCATTCTTTGCCCCGCCAATCTGAATAATACCATTAAGCGACTTACCGCCGGATATACGAATTCTATCCATAAGTTCCGTTAATAAATCAACCGAGTAGGGTGAGCAAACTATAATGACTAGATTTTAATTACTTAGGGGTTTCTGGATCTACTTTCCCAGACATTTTTCTGCGCTTTAGGTTCTCACGCAGCGCAGCGCCAAGCCGTTTTTCACGTTCGGCAATTATTTTACCTTGAGCCTCAGTAATATTTGTAATTTTGTTTGATTGCTTTTGATTGTCCTTCATAGAAAGTTTGTCGCCGATTATACCCCCTCTAGTCAAGGTATGAGCAGTATAACAACAAAAACAAGCTTGCTCGATTTGATTTTGGGGTATAAATAATTTCCTTCCGACAAACTAAGCCGCTATAGCTCAGGGGTAGAGCGCATCATTGGTAATGATGAGGCCGATAGTTCGATTCTATCTAGCGGCACCATTTCTTCTTTTTTTTCATAGGGTTATAGAGAATCCCATTTAGGGAGGTTCTTCTATCGTGATCTATTGATACACTCTTCTTAAATAATAGCGTTATTTTGTAATGTCCGCTTTTAACCGGGAGCGATCTCGAGGGCTTATGCCCTGAGGTCTTTACAGCTAACAAAATTTTCTTGTAATCTTTCGAATACTAGACGAGGAGATTATCAAATTATGAAATTTGGATTATGGGACCATGTTGATATCAATGATAGACCATTTGCGCAACTTCTGAACGAGCGAGTCAAATTCGTCAAGGCTGGCGAAGAAGCAGGTTTTTACAGCTATCATATCTCTGAGCATCATGCGACACCGCTAAACATGGTGCCGGTGCCTGGTGTCTATCTCGGGGCCATAGCACAGGCCACATCACACATTCGAATGGGACCACTCGGGTATTTGCTACCTCTCTATTCGCCGCTACGCCTGATTGAGGAAATTTGCATTCTCGATAACTTGAGCCATGGTCGATTGGACGTTGGTGTAGGCCGTGGCGTGTCGCCGTTTGAGCTAAAATTTCATGACGTCGATCCCAAAACGTCACACGGCATATTTCACGAATGCCTGGAAGTAGTTCTCAAGGGCTTAAAAAACGAAAAACTCAACCATTCAGGAAAAAATTACACCTATACTGAAGTTCCAATGGAATTACGCCCCCTACAAAATCCGCATCCGCCAATATGGTATCCCACCACAAGCGTTGAAGGCGCAACGTTTGGAGGTAAAAATGGCTACCATTTTGTCACCTTGGGAGGCATTGAGTATGCTAAACCGTCAATAGAGGCCTTCAAGGAAGCTTTAGCCAAACGTGGGCAACCCGGCGAGGGCGCAAATGATGATTTTTTTGGTGGCGCGGCGATCGGAATTATGCGCCATCTTGTTATAGCTGCAACCGATGATGAGGCAACAAAAATTGCCCAACCAGCCTATCAAGCTTGGGAGGCAAGTCTGACGAAGCTGTGGCGAGTGAACAACGTACCGGGACCAAGCATCGCCGAATTTATACCGCCTACTTTAGAGGAGGCTATCCAACGTGGTTCCGTCATTGTCGGATCGGCCGCCAAAGTGCGGGATAAGCTTGCCGAAGATATACTAGCGGGTGGACTGAACTATATGGTGACGGCATTCTATTTTGGAAATATTAGTCACCAACATGCAATCAATTCAATGGAGACCTTTGCGGAAGAAATTATGCCGACGTTGAATGATTTGTAAATATTGACGTTACAACTCACACCACCACTATTTAACGCCGATAACTATTTAAAAAACCCAAAAATGTTTTTAATAATACCGCAAGTATTAATATGATTTGTATTCATAAATCCGTACCAACTAATATTGATGCAAATGAAATTCTAGATATTAACGAATTTTCCAGATATGTATAACACCCCAAATACGAAGTAAAATAACGAACCTGTTATGAAACACCAAGCTATGTTTGATAATCTTTAGATGTTTCCTAGGTTGTTTGAACTATCAAAGCTTAGCTGCCAAACGCGGGTAAACATTTGTGACATTCTTCATGAATACTTCGTTACGCTGTTCATCGCTAAGATTAGGTGTATTATCAATATAACGTTTCGTATCGTCATAATTGTGGCCAGTCTCCGGATCCACTCCCCTAACAGCACCTACCATCTCCGATGCAAATAGGATATTCTTGATCGGAATTACTTTGGTCATACAATCGATACCCGCCTGATGGTAGACGCATGTATCAAAGAATACATTATCCAACAAATGCTCACCCAATAAAGGCTTGCCCATATCCTGCGCTAGGCCTCTATAACGACCCCAATGAAATGGAACCGCACCTCCGCCATGGGGAATAATAAATTTTAAGGTCGGGAAATCTTTGAACAGATCACCCTCAATGAGTTGCATAAAAGCAGTCGTGTCTGCTGCAATATAGTGTGCACCCGTGTGATGGAAGTTAGGATTACAGGAACCGCTTACATGGATCATAGCCGGCACATTGAGTTCACACATTTTCTCGTAAAGTGGATACCACCACTTATCGGTTAGCGGCGGATCTGACCACATAGCTCCCGATGGATCCGGGTTTAGGTTGCAACCAATAAAACCCAGTTCATTAATTGCTCGCTCAAGCTCTGGAATACAATGTTTTGGCTCGACACCGGGGTATTGGGGTAAAGCACAGACGCCAATAAAATTCTGCGGATACATGTTTACTACACGATTGATCATGTCATTTGATAACTGCGTCCATTCCATGCTAGTTTCTGCCGTACCCAAGTGGTGACCCATTCCCACAGCCCGAGGTGAAAAAATAGTTTTATCGGTACCCCTCTCCCGTTGAAACTTTAATTGGTTATTTTCAATACCTTCGCGGATGTCAGTATCTTCAATGTCCAACAGAGCACGGGTCGGTTTAAAATCTCCATTTGCTACGAGTTCGAGTTGGTCCTGACGCCATTGACGCATCTTCTCAGGTTCAGTGGTATAATGGCCATGACAATCAATAATCATAATGCTGTTTCCTTTATTAACTTCTATTTGTAAGTTCTAGACCTTTTTCAAGGCCCGTATAGGACTGACCCGGTCCAGACATGATAAACCTAAATCCTTCATCCAGAAGACGTTGCATATTACTGGCATTAGCATGAGGATGCCCAACAACTACATCGTATCTGTTGCAAGTTGCGACGATTTCCGACATGGCTTCAAGTAAAATCGGATGGTCATATTGACGAGGAAAACCCAATTCCTGACCTAGGTCTCCCTCGCCGATCAGAACCACACCAATACCTGGCACATCCTTTAATATATCGGGTAAGTTTGCAATCCCCACAGTGTCCTCTATCTGAATTACCACCAGGATTTCTCCATTCGGATTGAGTGGCCAGACATCTGCCTTGGAATAATACTCCTGTTGGCTGAGACCCCAATAATGACACGCCCGTCCCGGGCCATCGCCACGAATACCTCGTGGTTCATATAACGGCACGCTCTCCAGACGGGGATACCTACAGGCAGAAACAGCATTGTAAGCCTCTTCAACCGTACTGATATGGGGCCAAACCACCCCATAAACACCGGTATCTAAAGCCTGTTTTGCATGCCACTGACCCTGCTCAACACCATTTACGGGTACACGGACCAGGGGGGTGACTGGTGGTGCAATTGACCCCGACGTCGCAATTTTACGGCGATCTAACATATATTGTAAACAGTTGCCAAGTTCAACGATATCCCAGGGACTGTGCTCACCCTCATAAATAACACCATCGAACTGGGAGGCGGCCATAATCTTTGCCATAGAGATATCCATTGATGCGAAAGCCGAAAATGCCACGTCACCACGCTCCAACGCTCCGATCATACCATTTAGTCGAGGAAGGTCAGTCACGTGTTCGTTCCTCCGATATGGAGCTCTCTCATAAACATATCCCCTATCCATTAATACGAATAATATTCTATACGCAATTAATTGCTTATCAAACAAGGCTTGAGAAATTTCCAGATCAAAAATCTGTGTTGTCAAGTTACTCTGCTTAAACGCCGTAAAAAATAATTTTAGCAAAACTTAAATCATTCCAATGGCAAAGAACCTTTATCTAAAGCTTACCATTGGAATATACGTGAATATAGTCGGAAAGTCAGATTGACATATAGAGTGTGATCTACCTCAATATTGATAATCGGAAATACATTATATTTTCCATATGATAGTAACCAGTCATTTAATTTTCTAGACGGAGGCCAAATAATCAGTGTAAACACCTTCTTTACTAAATTTGAAGCAATCTAGGTATAGAAACATATAACTTTTTAAACTCAATTAATCCCAGTTGAAAAAGAATTTTGGAAAATAAAAATGAATGACAAACCAGAGACACAACCCATTCGCACTAATTTTCAAAACCTTCCTTTTTGGAACCCGACAAAAATCTACGATCATGAAGTTAATAAAAATATTCATCGTATGGATCTAAATGAATGCCCCTACCCACCATCGCCAAACGTAATCAAAGCTATCCAAAATGTTGCTCATACGCTTAACCGCTATCCCGATGGAACCTGTCCAGAGCTTACACCCCTAGTTGCAGAACGCTTAGACGTGCCCGAAGAAACAATCACCTGGGGTGGCGGTAGCACACAGTTGCTGACCAGTATTGCAGAAATATCTGTCGCACCTGGTCAAAACCTTGTAACTCCGCAATTAGTCTGGAAACGTTTCGAGGGTATTTATAAAATTGTTGATGCTAATGTAACATCTGTGCCGAATAAATCCAATGGCGCCATTGACATAGAAGCGATGACGGATGCAATTGGTAATGATACTCGTTTACTAATCTGCGTTACTCCCAATAATCCGACGGGCATGATGCTAACGGAACAAGAAATTCGTCATATAAGTGAAAATACTCCTGAAAATGTGCTACTCTTTATGGACGAAGCTTACCACGAATTTGCTATTCACGCAGGCGGTCCAGACGCATTAGAAATTTTAAAAGATCGAAAAGGACCATGGGCTGTAACACGAACATTTTCCAAAGCGTACGCCTTAGCAGGCGTTCGTCTCGGTTATGCGATCTGTAGCTCAGTAGAAATTGTAAACGCCATCCGCATGGTCGCCAGCACCTTCAGTCTTAATGGTATTGCTGAAGCGGCAGCGGTCGCCGCCTGGAATGAACCCGAGTATACCCAATTTATTTTAGACCAAAATGCTAAAGAACGGTCTCGCGTTGTAAATGGCCTTCAAGATATGGGCTATAATCCAATGGAGTCCGTGACTAATTTTGTCTCATGCGATATTAAGCATCCTGCAACAGACATCGTCAAAGCCATGCGCGCGCGCAGCGTCAGAATTTCAACCGTCGGCGGAAATGAATTTGTAAATCACATTCGTCTTTCAATGGGAACACCAGAAGACACCGACGCATTTCTAGATAATCTTAAGAAAGTTCTGGATACTTTTTAGAAAATAGATTTAATTTTTATCCAGTTTTACCATCAAGGTATCTAGCTTTCTATGCAGTTCTTCAAGCTCGTTGGAGCCTAGCGCTGCAGAAATCTCTTGATATATTGCTTCAGAATTGGGCCCAACTTTGGAAATTAAATCACGCCCAATGGTGGTAATTGAGACGATAGTTCGCCGATGGTCCTGCGTATCGAGACTTTTTCTTAGAAGCGACCTTTTCTCCATAGAGCGAATAATACGTGTAATACTCGGCTTCAATAAACAGCACATGTCAGAAAGCTCACCCAAATCCTTCTTGCCATGATCAAACAAGGCGCGCAATACGCGCCATTGCTGGTCGGTTAGATTATGTGCCCTTAAATTAGGACGAAATCGCTCCATAACAGTCTCTCTTGCACGCAAGAGAGCCATTGGCAACGAGCGTGAAAAATTGCGCAGATTTTCTCTCTCATTTAGCTCTCGGATTTGTGAACCCTTCACTAAATTACACTTTCATCAACAAACGTATTTTGGAGCTTTCCAACCTTGGGTACTTCAATTTCAAGGCTATCACCAGGCTTTAGCCAGACTGGAGGATCAAATCTCGCCCCTGCTCCTACCGGTGTGCCCGTTGCTATCAAATCTCCGGGCTTTAATTCGAAAAATGTAGATAGATAACTTAACAAATATGGAAATTTAAAAATCATATTAGAAATTGAATCGGCTTGTCTAACCTCATTATTAACACGCGTTTGAATAGATAACTCATCCAAATCTCCAACCTCTTCAGTAGTTACCATCCATGGACCGACTGATCCACTAGAGACAAAATTCTTCCCTTGGGTAACATTAAATTTAGCGTGCCGCACCCAATCTCGGATAGTTCCCTCATTCATTATTGAAAGACCAGCTATGTGCTGCAAATAATTCTCTTTTTTTATGCGTCTACCGCCTTTACCAACTACCAGAACAATTTCGCCTTCATAATCAAGTTGATCTGATTCAGGTGGGCGTAAAATATCTTGATTATGCCCGACAAAAGATCCTGGGGTACGTAAAAATACGCTTGGAAACTCTGGAGCATCCGAACCATCTTTATATTCATCATTACGATTGCTGTAATTTACGCCAATGCAGATTATTTTTTCGGGTGAAGGAACTGGAATTTGGAGAACAACATCATCCATCAAAAAATCGGGCTCTTGACCCTTAATTTCCGAGTGTATTATATCAATTGCATTTGCCCGTAAAACATCAATCAACGCTGGAAATTCTGACCCTAAGCGGGTTCCCAAATCGATAATACCGGAATTAATCACTACGCCATAACTAGCTAGCCCATCTTTCTCAAAACTGGCAATTTTCATATTTTTTCCCTTTCTCGCAAATTTTATTTATAACAGGCCCGCACGCTCAAGGACGCCATCCAGTCTTTTTTCAAGCTCTGGTTCAGCAGGCATCATGGGCAGTCGATGGTGGTTTTCTGGAATTATACCCAGTCTTTTCATCATATACTTAATGGGAATGGGATTAGTGTCATAAAAAACACTCTGATTAATCTCGAGTAAACGTTGGTGAATCTCTTTACCCCGAGAAAGATCATTATCCCAAACCGCTTGGCACATTTCAGCAAGCAAATCAGGCCTAAGATTACCAACTGCATTCATTAAACCCACGGCTCCAATTGCCATTTCTGGAAAGCTAAGCTCCTCGAGGCCAACAAAGACCAAATAATCTGGAAAAGCATCAATACATTCCGAAACAAATGCAAGATCATTGACGGCGTGCTTCATACCTATAAAATTTGAAGATCGATCTTTTAGCTCTTTAACGGTTTCAAGCGTTATGGAGACCGCAGCGCGACCTGGGATATGGTATATCATCCAAGGTGTATCAATACCGTCCATTACATCAAGATAATACTGAACTAAACCACGCTGAGGGGGACTAATGTAATACGGCGTCACGATTAATAAAGCATCCACACCCACCTCTGCTGCATAGCGCGTTAGCATTCTAGACTCTGCCAAAGACTGCGATCCAGTTGCTGCTATAATAGGTAGACGCCCATTATTCGTCGCAATTGCCGTATCTATTGTTTTGTTGCGTTCATCGGCCGTAAGTGTCGATGGTTCAGCCGTCGTTCCATTGACTAAAATACCGTGAGAGCCTTTACTAATCTGAAATTCAACTAGACCAGCATAAGCCTCATAATCTAGTTGGTCATTTTTAAAAGGGGTGATGATAGGAGGAATAGATCCTTTTATTTTTGAAAGGTCATAGGTCATGATTTCCTCCTTGAAGTATTCCTGCTATTGACACCATATCTAATTTAGTTAACATGTTAATCAATAAATATCTGCTGTCAATTCAATTATAAGGGCCAAATTAATTATGAACTGCAGAATATTTATAAATGGAGCTATAAAATGCCGCACATCATCATTGAATATTCTGATAATATTGAAAAAAAAATAAAACTAGAAACCCTAATAGAGAAAGTCCATGCAACGGCTATTGATACGGGGGTCTTTCCGCTTGGCGGGCTCCGCGTCCGCGCTGCAAAACGTGAACACTATAAAATCGCCGATGGCCATCCAGATAATGGTTTCATACATATTGAGCTTAAAATTGGACCAGGTCGAGACAAGAAAACTAAAATATCAGCACTAAAACAGATTTTCGCTTCAGTCGAAGCATATCTAAAACCAGTCCATGAGAATGGCCCACTCGCAATGTCAGCGGAGCTCAATGAATTTGATTCAGAACTCCGTATTAACCAGAATAATATGCATAAGTATGTTGAGGAGCGGACAAATGCTTGACGACCTTAATATCTCAAAAGATTTAGAAAAAAATATTAATGCTGCTAAAGATTATTTACAGCAGTTCAAGACTGGTACGATGGGGCACTTTATTAATGGCAAGAGAGCCAACGGTCAGTCAGATCAAATTTTTAAAAATACTTCTCCCGTAGATAGTAGCGTTTTAAATGAAGTTTACAGCGGTAGTACAAACGATATCAACGAGGCGACTAAAGCCGCATTGATCGCATTTCCAGCATGGAGGGATATGAGTGGAAACAAACGTCGTAAAATTCTCCATGACGTTGCTAACAAAATAGTTGAGCGAGCCGAGGAAATTGCCTTTGTCGAATGTATGGATACCGGACAACCACTACGTTTTATGAGTAAGGCAGCGCTTAGAGGTGCAGAAAATTATCGTTTTTTTGCCGATAAGGCTGCAGAGGCTACAAGCGGCCATTCAATGCCCGCCCTGGATCATATAAACTATTCAATTCGTCAACCGATAGGACCCGTTGGTATCATTACGCCGTGGAACACTCCCTTTATGCTTTCAACCTGGAAAATTGCCCCAGCGCTAGCGGCGGGCTGTACCGTAGTTCATAAACCAGCTGAGTGGAGCCCTTTAACAGCTATGCTGCTGACCGAAATAATGCACGATGCGGGTATCCCGGAAGGTGTTATAAATCTCATAAATGGGAATGGTGAGACGACGGGCAAGGCATTAACCGAGCATCCTGATATTAAAGCGATCGCTTTCGTCGGCGAATCAAAAACGGGAAGTATGATAATGCGCCAAGGATCCGAAACATTAAAAAGAGTACATTTTGAACTTGGGGGTAAAAATCCCGTAATTGTTTTTGATGACGCCAATCTTGAGCGAGCTTTAGATGCGGTTATTTTTATGATTTATAGCCTGAATGGTGAACGCTGCACGTCTTCAAGCAGGTTGCTTATCCAAGAATCTATACACGACGAATTTGTTGATAAGCTGTCAGAGCGTATATTAAAACTAAAGGTTGGTCATCCACTTGATCCGACAACCGAAGTTGGTCCTCTCATACACCAACAACATTTTGACAAAGTGTGCAGCTATTGGGATGTTGCTAAAAAAGATGGTGCGGAAATAAAAGTAGGAGGACATATAACAAAAGCCATAAGTGGTGGCTTGTTTGTTGAACCAACGTTATTCACCAATGCAAAAAATACTATGCGTATTGCACAAGAAGAAATCTTTGGACCTGTTCTCACTGCCATACCCTTCAACACGGAAGAAAATGCGATAGAGATTGCAAATGACGTTAAATACGGCCTAGCTGGTTATGTTTGGACCGGCGATGTTGGCAGAGCCCACAGGCTTGGGCGCTATTTAGATGCCGGAATGATCTGGATAAACTCAGAGAACAATCGACACCTCCCAGCTCCTTTTGGTGGAATGAAATCAAGCGGTATGGGCCGCGATGGTGGAGATTATAGTTTTGAATTCTACATGGAAACTAAGAATATCTGTGTAGCCTTAGATAATCACAAAGTTCCATCGTTGGGAGTATAAGAAATTTAAGATGAGTCTCTATTATGTTTAAAACTAATCTATGAATAAAATCGCGATCCAAATACCAGTAAACGCTTCAAAGAAAATCTCGAAGAGTTAATTACAAATTATGATTTGACGGAGGAAGAATTGACTGCCGCCTGCCAACCACAGATATCAAACCGCTGTATGGTTTAGGTGTTAATGGGCAAATACTAATGATTATGCCGGCTTATGGAAAATGCCATAGGACAATTATATACAAGCTATGCAAGATGGAATAAAAGAGCACAAACCACTAAGAAGCGGTCTCTATGCACAAAAAGGGGTGATTATTTAATGACATTAGTATTTGCAGGAGCCTGCTCTCATGCACCCGGAATTACTGGCCGCGCTGAACGCGGCGATCCTATACAACGCGAAAACCTGCTTAAGAATTTTGACCGCATGAGACAAGAAATAGAAGGAGCGGGTACAGAAGCTTTAGTTGTTGTTGCTGCTGAGCATTTTGCAAATTTTTTTATGAATAACATGCCTGCATATTGTGTCGGCATGGCGGACTATTACGAAGGTCCGATAGAAGACGAAGAGTGGCTTGCAATTAGGCGTGTTCGGGTGCCTGGCAATTCAGAATTATCAGAACGTTTAATTAAAGTTATTATGAATGACATAGACGTTGCCTATTCTCAAGAGTGGAAATTTGACCATGGCATCAGTGTTCCGCTTAATTTTTTAACACCTGACTATGGAATTGAAATCGTGCCTGTAAATATAAACTGTCAGGGTCCCCCCCTTACGCCACTTGGCCGAGCTTATAAATTTGGTCAGGCCCTTCGTAAAGCATGCGATTCAGTGCCTGAAAAAATTGCGATAGTTGGTACTGGCGGTATTTCCCATTGGCCATGCACGCCTGATTCTGGGAAAATAAATGAGGATTTTGATCGCGAATTCCTAGATTGTTTTATAAAAAACGATAAAGAGCGCATGTTATCCTTCACAGATAAGTATACATACGAGAATGGGGGTCAAGGAGCATTCGAAATTCGCACATTTATAGCGATTGCAGGAGCCTGTGAAGGGGCTAAAGGAAATTTGTGGTGTTACGAGCCAATCCCAAATTATGCGGTTGGCTGCACTGTAGCTAAAATGGAAATTAAATGAAAATGGAAAAAGAACTCATTGGACGCACTGCGTTTATTACGGGAGGTAGTAATGGAATTGGTGCGGCAACCGCTCGCATGTTAGCCGTCGCTGGCGCCCAAGTTATCATTGGCTATAATAGGGGCGTTGAACGTGCTAATTTGCTGTTAAAAGAATTACCCGGTGAGGGACACTCAGTTCAACAGTTAACTTTAGAAAATAGCAGTTCCGTGAAAAAAGCTGCAAATAAAATAAAATTAAACCATTCAAAGCTCGATATTCTAATAAATTCAGCCGGTTTCACAAAACCAATCCCCCATAATGATTTAGATGCTCTTGACGATGACTTAATGGATAAAATGCTTATCGCTAATGTACGCGGACCGTTCGCAGTGATTAGAGAACTGCGGCCCCTCCTTAAAGTTGCCGGTGATAGCGTCATAGTTAATCTTTCATCAGTATCTGGTTTTAAAGGTACCGGTAGCAGCATAGCCTATGTCGCGTGCAAAGCTGCAATTGATACTATGAGCCTTGCGCTAGCGCGTGTGTTAGGCCCAGAAATTCGGGTAAATTGCGTATCGCCAGGTGCCGTGGCAACCGACTTTGTTGAGGGAAGAGATCGTGCGAAACTAAAAAAACTCTCAGAAAATTCCCCCTTGCAAAAAGTTGTTGAACCCGAAGACGTGGCCCTAGCTATCATGGCCTATATTACCCACCTAAAACACTCGACAGGGGCTCGAATGGTCGTAGATAGCGGTAATTTTTTGAAATAATTCCTTGGGGAGATTAATGCCATCTGCGTAAGGTTAATGCTACAAATTAAAAATATTTCATTGCAATAAAATTTATTTTGTTCTACTACCTCTTTCAGGGGTAGCTCGCGTAATTGCAAAAACACCCAACATGATAATTCCAAATGCAATAAAGTGAAATAACTCTAAACGCTCTCCTAAAAAAATAATCGCCATAATGGTAATCATGATAAGTCGAAGATGAATAGTGCCGCTGGCTTTATTCGCTCCTAATTTGAGATTAGCATAATTCCAAAGACCAACAGCAGCCACAGCAACCATAATCCCCGCCCATAAAACAGAGATAACAGTTACGTTATTTAAATCCATTGGTTGGGAGTATAAAAATTCCCATACATAGAACGGCAACAGTAAAATTATGCCTAAAAACTGTATCACATTTAATGTTAGAATAGCTGGGACAGATGAAGGTAATTTTTTTAACAGTACAGCATACAAAGAAAACCCAATAACAGATACAACCATCCAAATATCTCCGGGATTTGGTCTTAGGGTAATTAACGCTGCAAAGTCACCCCTTGAGATAATATAGAGGATTCCAACAACAGCTATTCCCGCGCCGGCAATTTGTCCTTTTGTCACAAATTCACGATAAAGAATCCAAGATAATGCGAAAGTAACAGCGGGCTGAACTGAGGATACTATAGCAGCGTTTATCGCTGTTGTATAATTTAGAGCAATATAAATAGTAGTATTGCCAAGAACAATTAGACAGAAGGATATGCCTAAATAAATCCGCCATTCCTGGATAATTATCGGTCCAAATTTTCTTATATATTTAATTGTAAATGGTAGAACAACGAGTGTTGCTATGATCCAACGCCAGAATGATAAACCAATGGGCGGAACTGCTCCTTCAATTAAACGTCCCATTATTTGATTGCTACCAAATAAAGCTTGTGAAACCAATAGCAGGGCTATAGTCCACACCAAAACTCCGCCGGTTAATTCTTTTTTTCTTAGAGAGTTTGGGCTCTCGATATTAACCATTATGGATCTCGCCTTATTTAAGCGACGGAAAGTTCAAAATATTAAGTACTATCGGAAAAGTTAGAACCTAGCCTATACCTATATGAATAAATTTTTTAAATTGCTTTCATTAAATAAATACAGAAAAAATTTTCTACATCGCTCCAGCTCTTTAGCAAGCCAAATCCTGATTTTTTAGCTAATTCAGCAAATTCTTTTGTTGAATATTTATAAGAATTCTCAGTGTGTATACTTTCTCCTTTTTCAAAAGAAAAATCTACATCATCAATTCGAATCATTTGCTGAATATCACTAACAAGATGCATTTCAACTCGTCCAAGAACTTCATTATAAAAAGCATTATGAGAAAAATTTGAGATATTTAACTCAGCATCCAATTCATTCTTCATCCTATGTAAGAGATTACAATTAAAATCAGCTGTAAAACCCGCTGCGTCATTATAAGCTCGATCAAGGATCTTAATATCTTTTTTCAAATCAACGCCAACTAAAAAAAAGCCCTCATCACCAACCATATGCCGAACATATTTCATGAATTGACCAGCCTCGCTGGGAATTTGATTACCGATAGTCGAACCAGGGAAAAAAGCAAGCCGCTTGGAAGATTTTAAAGAAGCCTTTTCTGGCCAATCAATAGGCTCCAGAAAATCTGCGCAAATTGCTCCAACAGAAATATTTAAATAATCTGAAGCTATTTCTTTTGCCGTCGCAATTAAATGTGATTTTGAAATATCTATTGCAATATAATGGGATGGGTCAGGTAAGGCCGACAAAAGTGCTTTGATCTTTATACTCGATCCACATCCATATTCCACGACAACTGAGCCTGGCTCAACAACAGAATAGATTTCTTTTTTAATATCATTAAGTATGGCGATCTCGGTTCGGGTTACATAATACTCTGGAGCTTCACAAATCTTATCGAAAATCTTCGAGCCTTTTTCATCATAAAAGAATTTTGGTGATATAGATTTTTGCGGCAACGACAAACCCCGCAAAACTGCCTCATGAAAGTCCTCTTTTTTAGGTTGAAGATCAACAAAATAGTCAAGGTCTGCAATGCCTTCTTCATTCATAAAAATAATACTCCAAACCTAAAAAATTATTCTATATAAATTCCTTGCTTACACCTTGATGTCAAGCGAGGTTCCTAAAGATCAAATAATGCTTATAGATTTAATGGGACCCCCGCCGAGCAAAATAAATCCCTAAAATTACAACCAACCCACCCATTACCTGCATCGCACCAAGATTCTCATCAAAAATAATCCAAGCAATAATTGTAGCCAATGCAGGCTGTAAAAGTAATCCAACCGATCCAAAGGCAGCTGGTAAATGCGCAAGTGAAAAGGCAATCAAACTCTGTCCAGCCGCGTGTGAAATTAATGCTAGTCCGAATAACACTGCCCAACCGTATAATGTGGGAGCGATAAAACTTTCTCCTGAAAGGTAGGTTATTGGAACCATACATATACAAGTTGCGAACCCGGACCATGTAATAACGGTCACGGTCGAGAAATCTTTACGCAAACGACTGACCGCCAGTAAGTATGCCGCGTAAAATACCGCTGCGATCAAACCAAATACATCACCAACTAGGTGACCAAAGTGAAAAACAAAACTATCACCAAGTAAAAGTGCTACTCCCAGCATCGACAAAATCATTCCACCTAAAAAAATACGGTTAAATCGCTCACCAAATAAAAAGAAGCTACCTAAAGTAATAAATATTGGTGCAAAATTTGCCAGTAGAGTTGCATTCGCAATTGAAGTTAATTTTATCGACCAATGCCAAAATGAGAGGTCCCCAGCAAAGAAAATTCCTGCAAGCCCTAAACGAGCATAATCTTTTAGTGAATTTGGCTGTCGATGAATGTTGTCATGCTTCTTATCATAAATCATCCACAGTATAAAAACCGGTACGGCAAATAAAACTCGATAAAAGGCTGTCGCGCTTGGCCCTACTTCACTTAGGCGAACAAAAATAGGGGCTAAAGAAATAGCTGCCGCACCTAAAAGTAAAAAAACAACTGCTCTTTGACTAAGTCCATCTGCTACTATTGATCTTGCAGTAATTTTACTTTTGTTAAAAATTTGCATAAGACCGGTTTATACAGACAACCTACCCCGACAGCCATACTGAAATTATCTTATTATAAGTTTTAAATATTAAAGCTCGAAACGATTTGAAAAATTTAATAATCTCAATCGATGAGAAACAAGCCATTTGAAATTCTGAACATAGAGGGTACTGAACCCATAATCTTGATTTGTGATCATGCTAGTAATTATATACCTCCTGAATATAATAATTTAGGCCTAAAAACGAAGCAACTTAATCAACATATTGGCTGGGACATAGGTGCTGCAGAGTTAACCCGAGAACTAACAAAAGAAATTAATGCCACTTCAATTCTGTGTGGTACATCAAGATTAATCATCGACGCCAATCGATCTCCTGATGACAATGATTGTATACCAGGGGTCAGCGACAATATTGTCATCCCCGTTAATCAAAATATAAGTAAAATCGATCGTATTGAGAGAACCGAAAAGTATTTTTGGCCTTATCATAATGCAATCTCAGGCGTGATCGGGAATTACAGAGAACGGTCTAAATACCCCAAAAATATCCCTATAATTTTCTCAATACATACTTTCACGCCAATAATATCATCACAAAAAGAAACCAAAAGACCCTGGCATGCCGGTGTATTATGGAACCGCGATCCACGAGTTTCAGGACCCTTAATTCAATTACTTCGAGATCATTCTGATAATTTAATAATCGGCGACAATGAGCCTTATTCAGGAAAAGAATTCTATTATTCTTTAGATTTTCATGCAGGTAATGCCGGATTACCCCATTGCGCTATTGAAGTTCGGCAAGACCTGGTTACTACAACCGCGGATGCGATTTATTGGGCAGACATTATCTCCAAATCATTAGGAGATATTCTACGCTCCCAGAAACTTCATGAACTTAAATATTATTAAATTTTATTTCCCAAATTTATAATGTGAACTTGCAGCCAGTCTAAAGGCTCGCTACAACAATATTCTATTTAGCAGTTAATAAGACTTAAAGTTTAGGAAAAGAAATGGCAGATGTCGGCGGTATAGCAAGCGAACGGCTCAGAACAATAATTGAACGAATAGAACGACTTGAGGAAGAAAAAGCAGCTCTTGCCGAAGACATCCGAGAAATATTCTCCGAAGCGAAAGCTGCTGGTTTTGACGTAAAAATCTTACGCCAAGTCATTCGCTTGCGAAAATTAGATAGCTCAGATCGTCAAGAACAAGAAGCAATCCTTGATTTATACAAACGTGCTCTTGATATGTCTTAAATTGAACGTATTAAAAACTCTCTACCCAAGGTCGGACTTCTATTTCCCACGTCCAGGCTGATCGATGCTGCGTATGTAAGTGGTAATAAGTATCTGCAATCGCATCAGGCAATAACCAGCTATCTTTAGCCCGGCCAGAAAGATCGCCTTTTTCCTCTGAACGGATACCGCCATCTACAACTACATGAACAACATGTATATTTTGAGGATGAAGCTCCCGCGCCATGCTCTGAGCCAATCCACGCAAACCAAATTTTCCCATTGCAAACGTCGCTGATTTAGCAAAACCTTTGACCCCAGCCGAAGCCCCGGTAAACATTATTGTTCCCCTACCAGCCTTTAACATTATTTTAGAGGCTTCTTGTCCAACCAAAAACCCCCCATAACATGTTGTCAGTATAGCATTTCTAACTTCGTCCACATCAATTTCGGTAATCTCACCCCTAACCCGTTTACTTGCATTAAAAACAACAACTTCCGGATCACCTAGATCTGTCTCGATTGATGAAAATAAGTCCTTAACACTCTTTGGATCTGATGTATCACAACGGTATACTGCAGCATCGAGTTCATCGACTAAATTAGACAATTTTTTAGTGTTCCTTGCAGCCAAAGCAATTTTCATACCCTCTCCAGAGAATTTTCTTGCCAAAGAGGCACTTAAACCCAACCCTGCTCCAACAATAAGCCCAATTTTTTTCTTAGCCATAACACCCTTCTTTTTTTTCAATTTAAGTCAATTTAACGAAAAATAATAAACCGCCTTAATATACTTTTTAGGTACATGTGACACCCATCACACCAACTTATACCAAATCCTATTATAATGGGGTTACTATTTTTATTAAATTGTTGTTTACTCCATAGTAATATTTAGTTTGGTAGAATGGATGCAGTTAAAACTCGTCAGGATTATATATATTCCTGCATAATTTGAGGTCACGATGAGTAATATTGATGGTATTGTAACCGCACAACTTTCAAGAAATGAAGTGATGGGTATGAGTTCTCTGGTATCAATTACTGAGAAACTTGTCGAACGTATGAACGAGAACAAAGCCTCTAAAGCCGTTGATTTTGAGAATAATAGCAGCTATCGCCGCGGTAAACGTCAAATCGGACGACTCCTAAATTTTAAAAATCAAATTTCTGATAGTGTAACAGCCGCCTCCAAAGCCCAAATCGCTTTGGGATTTATTGAACAACATATGGATAGTATGCGAACCGAACTGCAATCTATTTTAGGATCAGCCTCCCAAGAAGACAGAGAAAGTACGGCAACCGAATTCAATAAGCTTTGGGTTAATATCAATGCTAGGGCCGACGGCGCTAATCACACCGTAAACTATCGCGATACAAACTTAATAGGCAACACTGCAGGTCCTGACTGGAAAACCGAAGACATTTACACGCGAACCAGCCAAAAAGGTGGTTTTACAACGATTGAGGGAGCTTACGTGGGCTCCAACTTTGAACTAATAGATGCTGACGGTTACTCGTGGCGGATAGCTGAGAATAAAGAGGTTTACAAACAGTATAATAGCACAGGTGCAGAAACAGGTAAAAAAATTTCGTCAGAGAACATTGCGATCAGTAGCTTTGATGCTTCGAATAGCACCAATGCTCTCACTTTAAGTAATGGTGATGAGACTATCAGTGGGACGCTCAACCGAGGTGGTTTAGGGATTCTGCAGTCTCAATACTATAATAACTTCATTGATGATAATTCCATTCAAAATGCAATTAATGATATAGATAAAGCTATCGTCTACTTTGATACTAAAGCCGCCCGGATCAGAGGTAATACCACGCTTCTCCAAAGCAACAATGATCTGATTAAAGAACAAGTCTCACAGCTAGAAAAAGAAGTCGCCGATATAGTAACTCTCGAAATAAAAGAAAATGGAGCAAAAAATAGAGCTGAAGGTTTAAAATTGGCCATAACGATGAACAACATGAACCTTATATCCCAGAACAATCAGGCTTTAATCCAGAATATGTTGCAAGCCGCTCAGGGACCCGGCCCCGCGATGGGTATATTTGGATTAATGGGTTACTAGGGCTTTTTTCAAATTAACAAAGACTAATAATAAGTCAGTATGGGGGTTTTAAACCGCCTGTAGCCCAATCTAATAATTCAACAGTGTGAACAACTTGCAGGTCAGTCCCACTCGCGAACTGCATTAAACAGCCTATATTACCAGTAGCTAAGATGCTTACTTTATTAGAATCAGAAACTTCACCAATCAGAGCCAATCTTCGATCTTTTAACTCGTTAGCCATCGTCGGCTGTAATAAATTATAACTTCCAGCCGACCCGCAGCAAAAGTGTCTACCTGGAATTTCGACAACCTCAAAACCAGCAGATTTTAAATGTTCGCGGGGTTCTAACCTGATACCTTGACCATGTATTAAGGAGCATGCATCGTGATATATTATATTTGGCTGATTTGACAGTTTAACGGTGGGTAATTGATGTTCTGATATTAGTTCGGATATATCTCTGGTTAAATCGGATATTTTTTGCGCTTTTCCTTTGTAGGCTGGATCATCCTTAAACATATAGGCGTAGTCTTTGACCTCTGTACCGCAACCGGCTGCATTGATAATGATATTATCAAGCCCGCGCTGATCAAACTCTTTTAACCAGGCATCAATATTAGTTTTGGCCGAATCTCGTGCTATATCATTTTTTCCTATATGATGACTAAGGGCTCCACAACAGCCAACCCCATCAGAAACAACAACCTCCATACCCATGCGCGTCAGCAGACGAATAGTTGCTTCATTGACCGAAGGACGTAGAACATTCTGTGCGCAACCCATCAACAAACCGACACGCTTTATCCGGATCCCTTCTGCTGGATAAATTCTCGCCTCATTGGTTATTTCTGCTGTTTTAAGTTTAGTTGGAGCCATACTAATCATGTTTGAAATTTTTAGACCAAAAAACCTAGAAAATGGCTTGGCAAGCTTAGCAACCTTGAGTGCAATCTTAAAAACTTTTGCATGGGTGATTGTGTAAACAAGCAGCATACGCATAAACCGCTCAAAACCACGACGCTGGTGATGATTTTCAACATAATGGCGCGCATAATCAATATAGTGTTGATAATTAACACCCGATGGACATGCCGACATACAAGCTAGACATGATAAGCAACTATCAATATGAGTAACAATTTCTTTATTTGGCGCGCCCTCTCTCTCCAACATATCTTTAATCAAATATATACGACCTCTGGGGCTTTCACGCTCATCACCTGAAACTGAATAGGTTGGACAAGAAGGCAAACAAAAACCACAATGAACACATTTTCGAAGATTTTCCTCCATCATCGCCATTAAAGGATTAGATCGTTGATCTGCAGTAAAATTAGTTTTCATATACCCTCGTACATCCGGCCAGGGTTAAGTACGCGGCCTGGATCAAAATTATCTTTGACGGACTTTGTCAGACGATAAAGCGCTGGCTCTTGGGGCTGAAAAACATCAGAGGTCAAACGCAGTTCTGAACTACCCCGCAGTAAAGTCGCATGCCCTCCCGCAAGTCGTAGAGCTGACCGAATAATCGTACCTACTCCCTCTAATTTTCCGTCCGTAGCCAACCAAATTAAACCACCACCCCAATCAAAAAAAGTTTTGCACTGGATATCACTTCTTATCTTTGCAACCAGATCCGCCCCCTCGGAAGGGGGCACAGAAATTCGCCAAATTTGATTCGACTGATTATTTAACAAAGAACCAATATCCCTGATTTCACTCCATAGGCCGTCCGAGTTGTGACTGTGAAGTTCTTCAAACCCCTCATAACATTGCCATAAAGCTTTCACGCCTTGGCAGCGCTTTTCAACAGATATAGCTGGGCCTTGAAGTCTGACAGCTGTCACAGATTGTCCTTGAGTATTAATCCGAGCTATTGATGAATTCTTAGCAATCCCAGCGGGTAAATGCGCTGCAGCATTGACCTCAAAAGGGCCTTGTAAGGTCTCTGATAATGCCTGAATTCCCATTTTATCGTCCAATCCAAAGACCAGTGCTGTTCGCGTCTTTTCGGGGCTTGGTAAGACTTTAATAGTCACAGAAACCATTGCTGCCAAAGTCCCAAAGGATCCTGAAAGAAGTTTCGACAAATCAAAGCCTGTAACATTTTTTACCACACGACCACCCGATTTAAATTCTTCTCCTCTACCGCTTATAGCCACAAATCCAAGACAGTAATCTCGTGCGGCGCCGGATTGTATGCGCCTAGGACCAGATAAATTTGCGGCAACCGTACCACCCAGTGTTCCGGTATTTTTGGAACCTCCATAGAGTAGTGATAAATCTGGTGGTTCAAATGCTAAATGCTGGTGATTCTCGGCAAGTATCTGCCGAACATCCTCCATCCGAGTTCCAGCATCTGCTGTCATCACTAATTCTTGTGGTTCATACAAGGTGACAGTGGATAATTTTGATAAATCTAGCAACTCAGACGTTTGATATGGGCGTCCCCAACCGCGTTTGGATCCAGCTCCAATAATCTCGATAGATGCTTTATCATTTATTGTCGCACGGATAATATCCAAGACTTCTTTTTTAGTATGGGGAATAAGGCTTTTATTCACCGAAAACCTCTAAAATCGCGGGATATCAGGAAAAGGGGTTTGCCCATGATGAATATGCACGCGGCCAAGCTCTGCACAACGATGGAGGGTCGGAAATACTTTACCGGGATTCAATAAGCCATTTGGATCAAAAGCACATTTAAGGCGTTGTTGTTGTTTCAGGTCCTCCTCTGTAAATACCTTTTCCATAAGATCGCGTTTTTCAACACCTACTCCATGTTCACCAGTTAAGACACCCCCCACTTCAACGCAAAGTATTAGAATCTCAGTACCAAATTCTTCTGCCCGCTCAAGCTCCCCCAACTTATTAGCATCATACATGATCAAGGGATGGAGATTTCCATCTCCTGCATGAAAAACATTAGCTACCCGGAGTTTATATTTTTGAGACATTTTGCTAATCCGCATCAGTACTTCCGGAAGACGCGCCCTCGGGATCGTACCATCTACACAATAATAATCAGGCGTAATTCGGCCTATAGCCGGAAAAGCAGCCTTGCGGCCTGCCCAAAATTTTTCTCGCTCGGTCTCAGATTCACTCACACGAATATAACCAGACCCTAATCCATTCACAATATTTTGCACCCGCGCAATAAGGTCAGTTACCTCATCTAAGGGGCCATCTAATTCGACAATTAATAATGTTTCAATATTAGATGGATAGCCTGCATGAACAAATTCTTCCGTTGCTTTGATTGCAAGCTTATCCATCATCTCCATACCACTTGGTATGATACCTGAACCAATAATAGCCGCCACACAATCACCAGCCAAAGCGGCATCATCAAAACCGATCAGCATAGCACGCGCAGTTTCAGGTTTTTTTAGAATTCGTAACGTAACTTCAGTAATTACACCAAGCAAACCTTCTGACCCTGTCATAATTCCCAAAAGATCATAACCTTCAGAGTCCAAGTGTTTGCCACCTAGCTTTATGATGTCACCATTCATTAATACTATTTCTAGTCCAAGTAAATTATTCGTGGTAAGGCCATATTTTAGGCAGTGTACACCGCCAGAATTTTCGGCGACATTGCCACCAATAGAACAAACAATTTGACTGGATGGATCAGGCGCATAATAAAAATCGGCGGCGGATACAGCTTCGCTAATCGACAAATTGGTTACACCAGACTGCGTCACAACCGCCCGATTGGCATAATCAATGTTCAAAATCTGATTAAATTTACCAAGCCCTAACATAACTGCATCTGCGAGTGGAAGCGCGCCACCAGAAAGTGATGTTCCTGCTCCTCGAGCAACAACTTTCACGCCAGTTTCATTGCAATATTTTAGTATTTTTGAGACCTGTTCAGTGGTCTCAGGTAAAACAACAACTAAGGGTAGTTGTCGGTAGGCTGACAAACCATCACATTCATATGCGCTTAAACCTGCAGAATCAATAATTACATTCTCACCAAAAGCCCCTCGAGGAACAATTTGTTGCAGACGCTCAACAATAATGGAACGTTTAGAAATTATCTTTGCATCTGGGGTTGGCATACGCATTTAAACTATCTCTAAAAGTGATTATTAGTAGATAGAATACAGGATAGTAATGTCCATAAAAAGCAAAACTGGAAGTTTTAGCAAAAGACCAGAGAAATAATAGCGTTATCAGTATTTATAAGTTCTAAATTTTAGCCCTGGCGAGCCTTGAACCTCGGGTTCTGCTTATTTATCACATACAGGCGCCCGCGACGACGAACAATACGACAGTTTTTATCTCTCGCTTTGGCTGATTTAAGTGAACTACGCACTTTCATTTTGTCGTCCTTTTTATTCTGTCAAGATTTACAGATTGCCAGAGGCCGGAAAATAAGCATCAAAGTACCTTCTGTCAACGCCTACCACAACTTTTTAGTTTTTTTTGCTTTATTTCCCCATAATCATTAATTAATTAGTTTTAAATGACTAACGTTTAATTATTGTGGATATGACAAATCAGACTTGGAATTAAATTTAAGTGATAGCAAAAATAATAATTATTTCCCATCGAACTTGCCAATTACTTATTATTTGTAGCGATGGGCACGCGACCAAAGGTCGCGTCGGACAAAAAGCTGGTGGGCGTGGTAGGGATTGAACCTACGACCCCCTCGATGTCACCGAGGTGCTCTCCCGCTGAGCTACACGCCCATCTTTGTAAACGAAGGCGATTTATATTGATTTTTTTATATTGTGCAAGCACCAGATCAAAATGATTAATTGAACAATTAACAAATAATATTCTTTATTGGGAGAAAATTTGAACCCTCAACCCCACACCTTCCCCCCGGAAAATTGATGGACAAACCAGTAAATAGCATCTTTGAATTAGATCGTCCAAATACTCAAACGATACCGTTCGTTTTTTCCTCACCCCACAGTGGTACAAACTACTTAGAATCCTTCGTTACGAACTCAAAATTAGATCCCCTAACACTCCGCGGTTCAGAAGATAGCTTTGTTGATGATTTATTTGCAGAGGTACCAAATTACGGTGCCCCTTTCTTGAAGGCGTTGTTCCCGCGCGCATATCTAGACCCTAATCGCGAAGCTTATGAGCTTGATCAAAAAATGTTTCTAGAACGTTTGCCCGAGTTCGTTAACACAAATAGCCCACGCGTATTTGCCGGTCTCGGCACAGTCCCACGTGTAATTACAAGTGGAGCTGAAATATACCAAAGTAAACTTCCATTTGAAGAAGCTAAGCATCGCATTAATTCTTGCTACCTTCCATACCATGCCGCTCTAAAAGACCTGATTAAAGAAACTAAACTTAAATTCGGAAAATGCATTTTGATAGATTGCCACTCGATGCCCTCCGTCAGCGCGTCAATTAATAACGATAATTATAATAAAAACGTCGATATAGTATTGGGCAACAAACATGGTAAAACATGTGCGCACGAACTAATGCAATTTGTCGAAAGTCATTTAAAAAATCTTGATTTAAGTGTCCGCCGAAATCACCCTTATGCAGGCGGATACACGACGAAACATTACGGAAATCCAGATAATGACGTCCATACACTGCAAATAGAAGTTAATCGAGCTAGTTACATGGACGAAGAAACAATAACGCGTAAACATGGATTTATAATCATGAAAAATAAATTATCAAATCTAGTACAGGCCCTTGCAGAAGCTACATTTAATTTTTAAATCTATTTGACTATTAAATTGGCACATTTTTTGCGTTTATAAAATAAAAGCCAGTGAATGGCTATAAAACTGTATGATAATAGGTGTTAAAAATGGCGCGAATTACACTACCCATTTCTTCAATTATTGCGGCAATGTTAATCTCCGGCGGAATATCAATCGCGGCGGAAACAATAGAAAATCCAAAAGAAAATAAACAAAACAACGAGTTAAGCTCTACCGACCATCTTTTATGTGAAAAACAAACCCGTGGTTTTGAAACAGCTCTTGGTATTCCTTCAAATTTACTCACCGCTATTTCTCTGGCGGAAACTGGTCAATGGAACCAAAAAAACAAGGTATTATTTGCCTGGCCATGGACGATAATGGCTAAAGGAAAAAGCTACTACATGCCTTCCAAACAAAGTGCTATCTCGAAAGTCCGTTCACTACAGGCCCAAGGTCTTCAAAATATTGATGTTGGCTGTATGCAAGTAAACCTGTTTTATCACCCGAAAGCTTTTGAAACCCTAAATGCAGCTTTTGATCCTGAGAGGAATGTCGGTTATGCAGCAAATTTTCTTGCAGCACTTAATCAATCTACACTTTCATGGGCACAAGCTGCTGCTAATTACCATTCAACAACGATATCAAAGAACCAGATTTATCTCAATAAAGTACTGGGTTTATGGCAAAAGGTTAGTAACAAAAGTATCCAATATTCTGGATTTCGCCGGTCACCAGATTCAGCTTATTCTGATCCAATAGGCCGCTCAGCCCAGACGGCTCTCCTAAAATCAAGGTTTCGGGCACGCCTAAGTGCTGAGCATAACGCAAAAAAACCTGATAAGAAAAAACACGACCTTGATGCCTGGCGTCGTGGTCGGTTTGACAAAAATTTATATCAAACGACAATGGCACTTCAAAAAGCTGAGCGAGCGCGCACCGATAAAGATTTCCTTAAAAAAGGGAAAAAAAGTTTTTTGCAAAGACGACAGTCTCAGCTTTCACTATGGCGAAAAAATCGGAACGGTTCAGCCTTTAGAGACTAATTAGTTAGTAATTGGTAGAGTTGATTTTAACTTTCATTTACATCCAGCATAAAATTACCTTTAACAATGAATACCAGCGCTAGATGAAAACTCATAATTGCGTTAATATCGGGCTAGTTATTAGGATGACTGCGCAATTAATGGATTGCAAAGCCCATCCTAAAACCTATTGTTTCTCATACTAAGTTTTCTAATCAAAAGTGGAGTTGTTTAACTTGTCTAACTCAAATATTGGCGCTGAAACTGTTAAAATGAAACTTTCCGCAACCTGCCCCAGCCATGCTAGAGCAGATATTCGTGTAGGCGATCACGAGATTATTACGGATGAACCAGAGGCACGAGGAGGCTCGAATTTAGGGGCTGCGCCAGTACAAACGTTTATGGCTTCGTTAATTGGCTGCACAAACGTGATTACGAACAAATGTGCACGTGAATTAGGCGTTGAAATTAACTCAATGCAAATTGAGATGGAAGTTGAACTTGACCGCCGCGGTATGATGCTAACAGAAGCCGTTCCGGTACCATTCCCAGCCATAAAACTTAATATTGATGTAAAAACTAATGCTACAGATGCCCAATGGAACGAAGTTACAGATTATCTTCATAAATTCTGCCCTATCGCTGTAGCTCTGCGAGCTGGTGGAACTAAAATCACCGAAAATTGGAATTTAATCCGAGACTAAAAAAGATGATCCCTATGAAGCCTAATTGGCAAGATAGCCCAAAACGTTCACATACAGAAGTAATAGAAGAGTTACTCGAACCCGCAAATGCAAAGATTATTGATGTTGGCTGTGGCGCAGGCCAAATTACACGTACCCTGACAGAGATGGGAGCCGAAGTAATAGGTATTGACCCCGGCAAACGTCAACTTGAACGTGCAAGAGCGGCAGAAACTGTAGGCAATGAAATTTATATTGAAGGTACGGCAGAAGACCTTCCCTTTGAAGATGAGGCGATGGATATTATCCTATTCTTCAATAGTTTCCATCATGTTCCCAGAAAGGAGTTTACTAGAGCTATAAAAGAATCACAACGAGTTCTGCGGCCCGGAGGTAAATTATTTTTTACGGAACCGATTGCAGAAGGACCCCAATTCGAGCTAAGTCGATTAATTAATGATGAAACAGAGATCCGAGCACTAGCCTACGAAAGCATACTTTCTTTGCCTAATAAAGGCTTTCGGGCAATATTAGAAGTAATGTATATAACTGAAACTCGACATAAAAACTTTGAGCGCTTCAGGTTTAATTCAACCTCTATAAACCCAGCACGAGAACGCATTTTTGAGAAGCACAACATAGAAATCCGAGAAAGATTCGAAAATTTTAGCACCAAAGACCATGGCTATTTTGTCTTTCAACATCCCATTCGCGGTAATTTATTCGAGCGCCTTTAAATCAACCTAAACTGGTTCATTACCAACTAAGTCTTCATAAAGATGTTTATTTAGGTCAAACAAATTGAAAATCTTTAAAACCTTTTCCTTCTTCCGCTAGTCTTTTAAGTAGATTTGAGGGCTCCACCCAATCCCCATATTTTTTATTCAAATCACAAACCTTTTTATATACCTCGGGCAACCCAATGAGATCAGCATAAAACATTGGGCCACCCCAGTACCTTGGGAAACCATAACCATAATGCCAAATGACATCGATATCACTTGAACGTATTGCCAAACCTTCTTCAAGCACTTTGGCTCCAGTATTAATCATCGAGTATAAATACGTTTCCAGAATCTCTTTGTTAGAGAATTTACGTCGCTCATAGCCGAGTTCAGCCGAGGTTCTAATGATTAAATCTTCGATAATTTGATCAGGTTCGCCTTTGCGGATACCATCAGCATACTTATACCAACCAGCACTTGTTTTCTGACCATAACGTCCAGTTTCATAGACCCTATCAATAATGACTGACTGACGGCGACTACCGTATAATTTCTTCTGTTCTTGACGAATAAGAAAACGTACATCAACACCGGCTAAATCATTCATTGCGAAAGGTCCCATTGGAAATCCAAAATCATATATGACTTTATCGACCTGCCAAGGAAGAGCTCCTTCTTCAACCATAAACTCAGCAATGCGAGCTGAAATATGCAACATACGATTACCAACAAAACCATCACCAACCCCGACTAGAACGCCAGTTTTTCGAATTATTTTAGCAAGTCCCATAATGGTAGCAATGGTCGCTTTTGAACTTTTTTCGGTCCGAACGTTCTCAAGTAATTTCATTATATTAGCAGGGCTGAAAAAGTGAGTTCCACAAACCTTATCAGGACGCTTAGTCACGCTTGCTATTTCATTTATATTTAGAGTAGAGGTATTGCTTGCAAGAATAGTTTCTGGCTTGCAGACCTTGTCTAGCTCAGTAAAAATTTTCTTTTTTAAATCCATATCTTCAAAGACGGCCTCGATTACAATATCAACGTCCGCTATATCTTTATAATCTGTTGTACCCGAAATTAAGTTAAGGCATTTATCCATATTATCTTGCATAATTCGGCCGCTTGAAACCGAACCAGCATAATTATTTCGAACCTTCTCAAGGCCAGCCGCAAGTGAAACTTGATCAACATCAACAACAACAACAGGAATACCAGCATTAGCAAAATTCATTGCAATCCCGCCGCCCATTGTTCCACTCCCAATAATCGCAGATTTATTAATCTTTTGAATTGGGATATCTTTTGGAATATCTGGAATTTTTGCAACCGTACGCTCCGCAAAAAACATATAGCGCATAGATTTTGCTTCATTACTATCCCGCAAACGTACAAAGACTGCCCGCTCATTTTCTAAACCGGCTTTAAAATCCATTGTCGTCGATGTTTCAACTGTATTGATGCATTCAAAAGGTGATTCCATATTACGAGATTTCTTAGCAATTTTTTTACGCCAATCTTCAAATATTTGTGGGTCAATATTCGTTACTTTTTCATTTAATTCGGACGTACGACGTGGCTCCTGACCGCTATCCGCTTTTTCCTCAGCAAATTCAATCGCTCTAGCCAACAAATCGCCTTCTACGATTTCATCAATCGCGCCCGCTTCAAAGGCCCTCTTTGCATCTATCGGTTTTCCGATAACTATCATTTCAAGAGCCAATTCTACTCCAACCAAACGAGGTAGTCGCTGAGTACCGCCACCGCCAGGAATAAAACCAAGATTAACTTCTGGCTGACCAACCTCTATAGTTGGCGCTGCCAATCGATAGTGACAGCTCATAGCGAGTTCCATCCCACCTCCCAGAGCTAGGCCATTCATTGCAACGACAACAGGCTTTGGTGATTGTTCGATATCTTGGATAAGATCTTCAAGTTCCGGGACACCTTCAGGTGTCTCCTTGCCAAATTCACTTATATCTGCACCCGCTACAAATATACGGCCCTCGCCAGTAATAACGACAGCTTTACAATCTTCGTCATTCATACATGCTTTCAAATATTGCGAGAGCCCCTTCCTAGTCGCAAAACTTATGGCATTTGCCGGTGGATTATTTATAGTAATAACGCCTATACCGCCTTTTTCTTCAAAATTAATAACATCGGTCATTATTTAGCAATCTTTCTTTTATGAATTTTATATCTATTTTTATGCAAATCGGTCACGATTATGCGGTTGATTAAAATTAAGTTCCGGACCTTTAGCGACAATACCGCTGGGATTTACATTTGGCATAAGATGGTAGTAACCTCGCTTAATTTGCTCAAAATTAGTCACTCCTGAGATCCCAGGATATTGATACAGCTCCAAGGTAAAATTCCAAAGATTTGGATATTCATATATATGTTTTTTATTACATTTAAAATGACCAAAATAAACAATATCAAAACGCAGCAACGTAGAGAATAAGCGCCAATCCGCTTCCGTCAATCGATTCCCAATCAAATAGCGGTTGGAATTTAATCTTTCTTCTAACAGATCTAAGGTTGAAAATAATTTGTCATATGCTTCTTCATAGGCCTCCTGGGTTGCAGCAAAGCCAGTTCGATAAACCCCATTATTTATATTGAAATAAACTATATCATTGATTTCATCAATTTCTGCTCTCAAATCATCGGGGTAAAAATCTACTTTATTTTTGGTCAATCCATCAAAGGCGGAGTTGAACATCCTAATAATCTCGGCGGATTCATTATTCACAATTGTTTGTGTTTTGATATCCCAAAGTGTTGGAACGGTTACCCTACCCGTATAAGAGGGATCAGCTTTAGTGTATAACTCATGTAAGTGATAAATGTTATTTATAGTATCGGGAACAGCCCCCGGTTCATCATTAAAGGTCCATCCCTCATCCTTATAACTGGAACCACCAATAGAAATACTGATGATATCCTTTAGTTTTTTCAATTCGCGGAAAATAATTGACCGATAGGCCCAGGGACAATTGTGAGTTATATAGAGATGATAACGACCAATTTCCGCCTTATATCCTGATTTTCCCGATGGCCCAGCTGCGCCATCGTATGTCACCCAGTTTCGAAAACTACTTTCAGGGCGGACAAACTTTCCATCTTTATTTCGAAATTGATCATCATTTGACCATTTTCCATCAATGAGCATACCCATTACATAATCTCCAACAAATAACCTAAAAAAGTATATAAAGAAGCTTATAATTTTTCATGTTTTAGAGCCCACTATTTTTCGTTCTTTACGCTCACGCCGGGCGATATAAACAACGGAGGATAGAACGATGGAACCACCTATAAGTGTATAGATATTTGGCTCATCACCAAATATAAAATAACCGACAATAGCTGCCCAAATCAGACGCGTAAAAGTGATTGGTTCGATAACACCAATATCAGAAAGTTTAATAGCCCAAGTAACTGCAAAATGATTCATGATTGTGATGACAGACAATCCTATAATCCATAAAAATTGTTCCCAATTAGGTGCCTGCCAAAAATAAAATGCGACCGGGAAAGCAACAACAGTAACCCAGAAAGCTTGAGAAAATACGATCGATCCAGGTGGGTCTGTCCTTGTAATAACTTTAACTAATAATTTAGTGACGGCAAAACAAAGAGCAGAAAAAATAGCTGCCAAAACTCCAGGTGGAATACCTTCGACGGTCGGTCTAATAATTACCAGAGCCCCAACAATACCAACAATGAGAGCACCCCACCTCCAGGGTTCCGACTTCTCCCCTAAAAAAATAATCGCTCCCAAAACAGCAAATATCGGAGCCGTAAATCCTACAGCGGTATTTAAATCTAACGGTATTCGGGGTAAAGCCCAAAACCACCCAAATAGTGCCAAGGTAAAAAAAAACCCGTTAATAAAATGCAAGCCAGGCCGATTTGTTTTTATGCCTGTAATACCTTTGCGCAAAATCCATGGCAAAAGAAGTAAAACCATAAAAAATGCCCGGATAAAGGTTATGAAGAATGGATGGAGTTCTTGGCCAAGTTGTTTACCAATAGCCCCATTCACACTAAGCATTAGGCCCGAAATAATTACTAATGCTATACCAATAAAACTATTTGAGTATCTACCAAAGTAATTATTTTTACTTGAAATTAGCAAAATTGATTGTTTTCCATTTATATGATTATTCAGCAGATTTGAAAGATTTCAAACAAATTAAAACAATGAATACTGCTAAAATTTATAATCACTATTTAACTTATTTATATAGCGTATAGCTAGGATCTTAATCTTGGGTCATATTTGTCCAGATTGCAAAGCTCAGTCTATAGGCTATTGAAAACATCCTGAGCCCAGTGAAATGCCGAGTTAGCAGCAGGTACGCCAGCGTAAATAGCGCTTTGCAATATAACTTCCTTAATTTCATTCTTTGAAAGTTCATTGTTCAGCGCAGCTTTAACGTGCAGTTTGAATTCATCTTCGCGATGAAGTGCAATCATCATAGCTAGGGTAATGCAGCTTCTTGTTTTTCTCTCCAGACCTGGCCTAGTCCAAATTTCACCCCAGGCATATCGTGTAATTAAATCCTGAAATTCTTCCGTAAATTCATCTTTTTTACTTTCAGCTCGATCTACGTGCTTTTCACCTAAAACTTCCCGTCGAACTTTCATTCCGTTATTAAAAATTTCTTTTGCCATATTAATAATCCTTACTCTAGAAGAAAATCCATAACAGCGTTATTAAACTCGAGCGGCTTTTCGATATTCGATAAATGGGCAACCCCTTTTATAATAGTCAACCTTGACCCGGTTATTTCCTGATTAATTAATTCACTATGCAAAACTGGCGTTGACGGATCAAGTTCACCAGCAATTATCAAAGTTGGGTTATTTATTTTCGCCAATTGACGGGTAAGGTTCATATCACGGACGGCTGCACAACATCCTGTATATCCCGAAATCTCGCAGGTAGTCATCATCGATTTTAACAATCCAATTTTTGGAGAATTTTTTTCTCTAAATTCTTCCGACAAAAATCTTGCAAGTCCAGCATCCACAATGGAAGCCATCCCTTTGGTCTTAACCGTATCAATCCGTTCTTGCCACGGATCTGATGGACTCAAATCAGAAGAAGTATTACAAACCACCAATTTATCAACTCGATCCCCAGCATGGATCCCTAGCCACATAGCAACCATTCCTCCCAGAGAAATACCACAGAGACTTGCTCTACTAATCTCTACATGATCCATAAGTGAAAGAATATCATTCCCAATATCATCTATCGAATACTCCCCCTCGGGTGAAGATGAGCCCCCATGCCCACGATTATCATATCTCAGGACCCTGAAATGATCAGTAAAACTTAAAACCTGCTCTTCCCATAATTGTAGATTGGTAGTCAAGGAATTTGAAAGTATTAGTATTGGCAAATTCTTATTACCATCCCAGCGATAGTTGATATCAGCACCATTAATATGAGCTAAAGGCATTTCGTTTTCCCCTCGATTATTTAATGGCAGATGTTCCCAAATATCCATCTAAGACCAGCATTTGATCCAACTCATCTACTGAAATTTCATTCATAATGCGTTTATCTGACTTAAGTATTTCTGATAGGTGTGTGTTTTGAAAAGAAGCTTTGTTGCATGCTTCGTCAATAATCTCACTAGCCTTTGCCTTACCAACTTTCTTTGATAATTCAAGCATCACTCTTTCCGACATGAATAGACCATTTAACGCATCAAGGTTATATTCCATCTTTTCTGGATTTACCTCTAAACCCTCACACATATCGGCTACGGCTGATATTGAGCCAGCAGCTGCCTCAAATATAGCAGGAATTGTAACCCATTCTACTTGCCACCCGCCAAGGGCTCTCTCATGCTCGTGCGGCATAGCATCGAGAAGGGTCGCTAGTAAATGAGGCGTTCGTTTGGCTCCTGCTAGAGCTACAAGACAATTCACGGGGTTTCGCTTATGAGGCATTGCAGAAGATCTACCCCTGCTTGAATCTGATTTCTCTGAAACCTCACCAACCTCGGCCTGCAGTAAAAGCGAAATATCCAGAGCTATCTTTCCGAGTCCGCCAACTAATATTGAAACGGAAGAGCATAAGGCCACAATCCGATCGCGATGGGTATGCCATACGTCATCAGGTAAACCCAGCTCTAATATCTCGGATAGAGACTCTCTGACCCTTTGGCCATCAGGTCCTAGTGAAGATAAGTTTCCTGCCGCTCCACCAAACTGCAGCACAGAAGCCTCAGTCGCATTAATCTCAATCCTTTTCCAGTTCCGTAGTAACGCTGACTTCCATCCCAGAACCTTCTGCCCAAATGTTATGGGAACCGACGGCTGGAGTAGAGTGCGTCCAATCATAATTTGATTACCATACTTATTTATAAGATTTTCCAATGCAGAAACTAGGCGTTGGACATCCCTTTCGAGTATAACTAATGCTTTTTTCAACTGAATTATTATTGCGGTATCAATTACGTCTTGGCTCGTTGCTCCATAATGGACCCAACCAGAAGCAGGCTTATCTTTAACTGCAACTAAGTTGGTAAGGTGTTGAACAAGCGGTACAACGATGGTTCCATGCTGGCTAGCTAACTCTGATAAGTCAGGAATAGAGAACTTAGAAACTTGACAATACTTTGCTATGGCGTCAGCTATAGCTGGTTCAAATATATTACACTTGGACCCAGCCGCAGCTAAAGCTTTCTCAAAATCAAGCATAGCTTGCAACATTCCTATGTCATCAAATATAGACATCATCTGAGGCGTAGTAGTCATTCTTCTAAAGATTTGGTTTGTCATTTCGTTCAGTTTTTTATGGAAAGAAAAGATCTGTAGCTCTTCATTTAAACATCAAAGAAAACTGTCTCCATCTTACCTTGCAAGTGAATATCGAAAGTATATTCAAGGATTCCATCATTACCTTCTTTGCGCTGCGCGATGAGTGTGTTCCGGGCAGAATCATCATCGATTGAATTAAGTACGGAATCCTCAGTATTAGCTTTTACCTCGTCTGAGAAATAAATACGTGTCACCTGTTGTTTTAGCATACCACGGGCAAACACATTCACAGATACATGGGGAGCCTGAAGCGTATTACCGCGACCAGGAACCCGACCTGGTTTTAATGTTATAAAAAAGAAATGACCATCTTTATCTGTACAAGACCTGCCAAAACCAGAAAAATCATTTATTATTTCGAAATCTGATGTGTCTTCTGGATGATCATATTTCCCAAATATATTTGCCTGCCAAATTTCGATTACTGCATCCGGAACCACCTGACCTTCTCCATCATAAACACGGCCAGACAGCTTCAGAGCACCTTCCACCGTTTCAGGGACAATATATTCCTGACCATCCGCTTTAAGTGCAATGGTAAGAAATGGACCCACAGTTTGCGAAGCTGTTATACCTAATTTGCTCATGGCTAATCCTGACCTTCAAATGGTGTGGCTTCACGACCACGCAAAACAAAATCAAATTTAAAACTTAACGCAAAATCAGGTTCGGTGGTATCCAGATCAAACTTTGATATCATCCGCTTCCTGACAGCCTCGTCAGAAATTGAATTAAAGATAGGATCAAATGCGAAAAGCGGGTCATCGGGAAAGTACATTTGAGTGATTAAACGAGTAGCAAACGCAGGCCCAAATAAGGAAAAATGAATATGAGCAGGTCTCCATGCATTATAGTGGTTTCCCCAAGGGTACGCTCCAGGTTTAATAGTGGTAAACTTGTACTCCCCTTTTTCGTTAGAGACTATACGTCCCTTTCCAGTAAAGTTTGGATCAAGTGGAGCCGGATGCTGGTCAACCGCATGTTTATATCTACCAGCAGCATTACATTGCCAAATCTCAATTAAGGTATTCGGTACAGGCTTCCCATCCTCATCCAACACCTTCCCACTAACATAAATTCTCTGACCCTGAGCCTCTTGCCCATCAACAATTGATAAATCACTCTCACCAGCATCTATTTTTTCATTCTTAAAAAGAGGACCTGTAACCTCAGTTAAAGTATGCTCAATTTTAATAGGTTTTCTCTGAGGAGACCTATGAACAGTACTCTTATAACCTTCATATCGAGCGGGCGGATGATCATTTTTGCTCTTCCTCGAATATTCTAATGGTTCACTCATATCCTACTCCTCAATAACTAAACCTAGCCAGAGACACCTAACCCAAATTTACCCTAGTAATAAACGTATGCACTTGCAATATAACGGCAGTTAGCCAACAAATCTTTTATAAATCTAAAGCTTCCTTGAAATTCATATCTGTAATATGCAAAGAGCAACTCCAATTAACACTCACGAAGATTAATTTAAACCAATAAAACCGTCATACAACAGCTTTATACCGGTCGCAAATAAGAGTGTCATAATGGCACGATAGAAAAGGACATCATCAATTCTACGCTGAATCCAAAGACCAATAAAAATCCCGATCGGGACAATCGGAAGTAGTATAAGTGACGTCGAAAGATTAGTAATATTAAACTGACCTAACCACCAATAGGGACCAATTTTTGCGTAATTAACGTATGTATAAAATATTGCTAGCGTTCCCATGTAGATCGATTTATCAAGGCGCTGCGGGATCATGTATACATTTAGGGGCGGCCCACCCGAATGAGCAACAAAACTCGTAAAGCCACAAACTGCGCACCAAAAACCACCCTTAATGATATTGGGCCCAACGGGTGGAGGCGGAATTTTCTTACGTAAATAGTCAATAAACTTTAATGAAGAAAAAATAACCGCAATACTGCCAATAATTAGCTTAATAAATGCAGGGTCTAGATATTTAAAGCTAAGAGTTCCAACAATTACACCGATAGTCGCGCCAGGGATCATTATCGACAGGTTTTTTCGGTCCCAGGTTCTACGGAATGCCCAAATCGCAAAGATATCTGCAATACATATACTCGGTAATAACAAGGCAGCGGCTTGAGGTACAGAAACAACTAATGCCATTAAAGGAGTAGCGAGACTCCCAGTTCCTCCAATCCCCGCTTTAGAGATCCCAATAGTTATTACCGCGGGTATTGCAACTAAATAGAATAGTGGATCGGTTATTAAGACTATCATTTCTTATCTAACCTAGAACCATCAATGAGAACAGGAATTAACTTCAGTTTCCAGACGATAGCCTTGGCTAACTTAACACTGATCGAAGTATCATCCAGCACAACTGTAGCCACGGGCTTCAAACCTTCCGAAGCAGCCGTAGCTAAGACGCCATCGTTGATAGCTTCAGCTTGGTCAAGTACAATTTTTGTCGTCAAATTCTCTCTATAGATTTTAGCTTGTAAGGGCTATCCCACCTAGATGCTATCCATGAAAAATTCCTGACTGACTATGCCACGGAGCTTTTTGTTGCGTTAAAATTTTTCCTAACTGGGCGCAAATAACTTCTCTGGCAACCAAGTGGCAATTTCAGGAAAATTAATGATCAAAATCATACCAAGCAACATAATCATCCAATAAGGGGTCGAACTTTTAAAGATTGTCATTACATTAATGTCTGGATCAAACTGCTGGATCGCCGACTTTACAGTATAAACCAATAGTCCAAATGGCGGGGTATAGAGACCCGCTTCGATAGCGATGATACCTATGATAGCAAAAGCAATCGGATCAAAACCTAATTTTACCGCAATTGGCGCAAAGATGGCCGCGGTCAAAAGCATGATCGATATAGAATCAATAATCATACCAAGGGCAAACCAGATCGCCACCATAACCGTAATTACCATCCAAGGTTCCATCCCAGAACCAAGGAATACGCCTTCAATCGCATTGGCCATACCAGTCATCGCTAATGTACGAGAATAAAGTGCTGCCGTAACAAGAAGAAGTAGGATTGGCGCCGATGTCTTTCCCACAGAAAGGATGGATTCAACAATATCCTTATAACGCATGCCTTTTATAAGACCCAACATCAGACCAATAAATGCACCCGCGCCCGCGCCTTCCGTTGGTGTAAAAAAGCCAAACCAAATACCGCCGAGCACAGCAACAATGACAAGAATAATACCAAACAAGCTTATCAGGAATTGACCGGTTGATACTTCGGCAACTTCTTCGATTGCAAGGTTAGCTTTTACGCCGCCACCGACCAGGCTCGGGTTCATAATAGCCCTAATAAAAACATAAATAATGAATAACGACGCCAACATGAGGCCTGGAATTACGCCGGCAGCAAAAATTTGGCCAATCGATTGCTCAGTCAAGATGCCCCATACAATCATTAAAACGCTCGGAGGAATAAGCATGCCCAGGCAACTTGATCCGGCTATCGCGCCGAGCGCAAAACCTTTATGATAATTAAACCGTCGCATTTCTGGATAGGCGATGCGAGAAAAAGCTGCAGCCGAAGCAATACTAACGCCAGTCACAAAAGAAAATAGCGCATTACCCAAGACCGTTGCAATTGCGAGGCGGCCCGGAATTTTTCTCAAAAGCCGGTTAATTCCACGGTAAACATCGGTAACTGTTCCTGACTTACCAATGAACTCACCCATAAGCATAAATAATGGAATAACCGCAAAAACATAATCACGGATTGCTTCATATGCGGTCGCAGCCAGCATCGATTGCACGGTATGGAATGCATTCATATCCGCACCGGTTACCAAAAAAATACCAAGTGCACTTGTCATTCCAAGCGCAATCGCAATATGAACGCCAATAGCAACAAGACCAATTAGGCAGACAACCAGCAAAACGGCAATATTTACTTCAAACACTGTTTTAATCCCTATCTATTTGCTGATGATATTAATGTTGATTAATATCGAGATCAGTCTCTAAATCCACTATATCAGGCCGAAAAACGTCGACATAGGCCATTACAATATAATTGATCATTGCAAGGGCGCTACCGATCAATACGGTCCAACGTGCTGGCCACGAAGGCACCCTCAGTGCGCCTTCGCCCTCAAATTCGTTCTCCACGTATGACAAAATACTTTCTTCCCAACCTCCAGTGATGATCATCAGAAAAAAAGCAGCGCCTAAAAGATAACCAATACCCAATAAGCAACGCTGCACCCCACCCGAAAAGCGTGAGACGAGAAAATCTGCTTTGAGCATCGAGCGACTACGAATAGCATAACCAGCTTGTAAAAAGACAATAATGACAATGGAAGCAGCTACAATCTCAGCCGTACCGTGAATGGGTGTATCAAAAACACCCCGCCCAATAATGGCGGCCAAAACCAAAAATGCGAGGCCAAACGCCCAAGCTGCTGCTACCACCATAAGAAATTTTGATAATTTATCGCTGAATGTAATTATCGACATCAGCATTCCCTCTAGAATATTTTTTTTAATAATTGAGTGTAAGAAATAATTACCGGCTGAAAACAGCTTATGTTTTCAGCCGGTAATAAACTCAGATAACAACTAAGCCGTTATTTAACGACGTAGCGCACTGGCCATTTATAACCAACTTTCTCAGCCGCATCCAAAGTTGCATTCAAGATAGCTTTTGCAGGCATACCTTCTTTTTCCAAAGTATTGGCATGCATTTGTGGCCATTTAGCCAGTTTTTTTGCCCAAGCTAAACGCGGTCCTGGTCCAAGCTCTTTAACGGTAATGTTCTTACGCAACCAAGCCATATCTTTTTCATAGCCCTTTTTGTTGAATGTACCGGTAAGAACGCGATAACGATCAGCAACTTCCATGAAGATTGGCTTAACTTCTGCTGGCAAACCTTTCCAGAAACGGTTGTTAACCGTCAACGCGTGCCAGGTGATCGAGCCAAAGCCGATAGTCGTGTAATATTTTCCAACTTCATGAAGCTTAAAGACTGGACCCCAAGCACTTGGGAACATTATGCCTCCTTCAGCAACACCAGTTTTAATTTTCTGATACCAGCCAGGAAGACCATCCGTTACTGGAATGATACCGATACCAGCTTGTTTCATCCAGTTAAGGTTCAAGCCTGCGCCCAAAATCTTATGACCTTTAAGATCACCAACGGAGTTCCAATCAAAGTTTGTTCCGAGATTATAGCCGCCATCTCCAATGATCGCTAGCAGCGTCTGGTTAAATTTTTGGAATCGTTTAGCAAGACTAGGAAACTGCTTATAAACAGACGTTGCTATGGCAACAGACTGAACTGGGTCCATAGTGCCAAAAGGCAACATGATTTGGAATGCATGCATTTTCAACTTAGATGCTTCGAAGCAATAACAGAAGCCTCCAACGTCAATAACACCGTTTTGCACACCCTCAAAAACTTCAAACACTTTGACGATTGATCCACTATAACCTTCAATAAAGTTAATTTTATGGCTGGTTTTAGCTTCCACAGCTTTTTTCAATTCTGTTTGAAAAAAGTTTTTCATCAATCCTGCATAGACGACTGTCGGCGGATGTCCAGATCCTATTCTAACATTGATGGTTTTAGCATCAGCGCCAGGCGCAGTTGCTAATGATCCAGCTACAAAACCTATTGCTGCTAGACCTAGTAGAGATTTCTTTAATAAATTCATATTATTTCCTCCCAAAGGGATTTTACTATTTGGGCCAAAGACTAATCCTCTGGCCTCGTACGTCAACATTTGCGTAATATTAGTTACACAATTTCTAACTCTTATAAAAGACTTAATTGATATATGCCAAACTCTCGTTCGAATAACGGTATGAATACTTCTGTTAAGATATATAACCATTCACTTTGCACGATTGAATCCAGCAAGAGCGCTCGTGCCAGATCAACACAATACATACAAAACTTCAACACCGCTTTTTAGAGAGCTAATCTCTTTTATCCGCGAAGTACTAATTTTATCTTCTGTGTCGAAAGAATTTAAATGTCTAATCTACTTCTCATTAGCGTCTACCTCTCATTAGCGCGTTTATTACGCCACTTAGTAGCACCATTAGCTAAATATTTTTAACGAAACCGGGTCAATTTTTTAATTTGTACCTAGGATCCAATTGATCCCACCTTAAAGCTTTTGTGAAACGAAAATTTGTAATTCAGCAGGAAAAAAACATGTCTTAATTGACTCTTCTTTTTGTGTAAAATGCATATAAATAATAACGAGCTATTGCTTTTCACCCCATACAAAATAAGATAAATGCCTTTAAGGACGGAAAATACAAAAGTTAAATGGGGGGACTCATGAATAATTCGGTGGGTATATCAGAATATGATTTTAAGATCGGTATGCGACAACTCGCCGCTGCAGTAAACATTATAACAACAACTCATAATGGGGAAAAAGAAGGATTAACGGCAACCGCCGCTTGTTCTGTTTCTGCAGAGCCTCCACAATTACTTGTTTGCGTAAATACTGAAGCGGGTGGCCATGATCTTATAAAAATAACAAAAAAATTTGCTCTTAATGTTTTGAGACGAGATCAGGAACATATTGCGGCTCGCTTTGCAGGTATGGATGGTGCCGACCGAACTGATCGTTTTGGATTGGGTAAATGGTCTGAAATTATCACGGGAGCCCCATGTCTTGATGGAGCTTTAGTCAATTTTGATTGCGAAGTTATCCAGCATGTATCCGCAGGCACACATTCAATTTTCATAGGCCATATAATTGGCAGCAGGACTGAAAACGAAGGCGGCCCACCTTTAATGTACGGCGGGGGAGTATTTACCGGCCTAGCTAATCGTGAAAATGTCTAAAGTTTCGGCGTTAGACCCTACGATCAATGCGCAGGTAATAGGGCTATTTTGATGGGTATGGCATAATGACGAGAATTGTAGCAATTTCGTTTGTGTTATTAATTATAGAACGCCCCTCGTCGGGTTCCAAATAAATTGAATCTAGGTTGCTCAACGTAACCTCATCGCCATCTGTTTTGATAGTAATATTTCCACCCACGCAAACATAGCATTTCTCTAATGGGGTTGCTGTATGCGTTGTGCCTCCACCGGGCAAAAAATATGAAAGACCAACCCAGAAATTTTCAGCGTCACTGGCATCGTGACCTTGAAGGCGAAAACCTTTCATATCAAAATGTCCGCCAGCTTCATATGGCATGACGTCGCTCAATCGGTTAACTTTCATTTCATTTCCCAAGATTATGATAAATTGATCCGATAACACTATCGATGTTTTTTTTCACCGTCAACGACACAAAATAAAGCGCAGACAATGCTTTAACACTTCACATTAAAATTTTATGTTAGCGTTCAAAGTTGTCGAAAGCTAGTCTAACAAGGCAAAGCATACCGAGAGTTTAAGCGAGAAGAGATTTTTCCTGAAGGCATTACGACGAAGGTCATTGTTTAATGAAATTATGTCAATACGCACCTTGCGTTTGAACCGCACGTTTGTAATTAATAAACTATTAGTATAAATCTCAAATTACAGGATTTAATTTAAAAATTTTTACTGATAAAATAAAATAAACCTGAAAAAATTAGGTGTGGAAAACTGCTGTAAGTGCAACATTTTTCATTATGTAATTCATCGGAGAAAACAGATATGGGGTCTTTGAAGTTCTCACTTATTTTATATGGCTTGCGCATCCTTTTATGGCTACAAGCTCTTCGTTATCAAGCTTTTAGGGATCGTTTAAAAGAGAAAAACTTCACAGCTCAAATGAAGACCAAAGACAATTCAATTGGACGTTGGTTTACCTTTAAAGATGGAAGCGTTTCTTCTGGTCGCGGAATTAAAATCGATGCAGACATCATATTAACTTTCAAAACATCTGAGGTTGCTGCACGACTTCTAATGCCACCAATTAATCAATTGGAGCAGATAAATGCGATGAAGGACTTCCTCTTAAGCCTGGAAGGTCCGGATAATCTTGCCTTATGGTTCACGCAAACTGTAATGCAAACTCAAACTATCGGCTGGAAATATGGTATAGATATGGGTGGTGGCATCACTCGTTTTACCAATATGACCAATGGTGGCCCAGTTTTTCTATATGTCAAAGACAATAAACTCATCCGCATAACACCGATTGATTTTGATGATAGCGATCCAGACACCTATACAATTAAAGCACGCGGTAAAACATTTAAACCCCCACGCAAAACAACTCTCGCGCCACATGGTATGAATTGGAAGAGCATGCTCAATTCACCTGATCGCTTGCTTTACCCAATGAAGCGTGTCGATTTTGACCCTAATGGGGAACGCAACCAACAGAACCGCGGATCATCTGGTTATGAACGTATAAGCTGGGATAAAGCACTGGATATTGTAGCAGGTGAGATCAAGCGAATAAAAAAAGAGCACGGCCCAGGTGCTATCGCGAACTCACATGGCTCGCACCACACCTGGGGTAACGTAGGATACTATTTAAGTGCCGACTTTAAATTCATTAATGCCGTTGGTATGACGCGCGTACTGCATAACCCGGACAGTTGGGAGGGCTGGTACTGGGGCGCCGCCCACCATTGGGGCGGCTCACTACGAGTTGGCCAGTCTGAGACTTACGGCACCGTTGAAGATTTACTTAAAGAAGCGGAAATGGTTGTTTTTTGGTCCAGTAACCCTGAAGGAACTAGCGGGGCCTATGGATCTTTAGAGGGTACTGTACGCCGTAAATGGTTGAAAGAACTCGATATCGATATTGTGCACATAGATCCTTATTATAATGACACAGCACAATTTCTTGGTGGTAAATGGTTGGCCCCAAAACCAACCTCCTCGCCAGCTCTGTCCATGGCGATCGCGAACGTTTGGATTGAAGAAGGCCTCTATGATAAAGACTTCGTTGCAAAACGTACGACAGGTTTTGACAAATGGAAAGTCTATTTGATGGGTGAAGATGACGGGGTTCCGAAAACACCCGAATGGGCCGCGGCAGAAACCAACCTCAAAGCGAAAGATATTCGAGCACTTGCACGCAAATGGGGTAACCGCAAAGTTTATTTGGCAGCGGGGGGCTGGGGTAACGGTCACGGCGGTGCCTGCCGAAATGCTACTGGTATTCAATGGGCACGTTCACTTGTTTGTTTAATGGCTATGCAAGGAATTGGTAAACCCGGCGTTAATATGGGTAATCTACAATGGGGAACCCCGGTTGATACCACTTTTTATTTCCCGGGCTATGCTGAGGGGGGCATGTCAGGTGACCTGCACCATACGGCAATGTCAGTTGAGCTTTATCAAAGGATGCCTCAACTACCGAGCCTTAATACCGTAGAACAAGTAATACCTAGACTATGGCTACCGGAAGCAATTCTTGAAGGCAAAGCTGAAGGCTATGCTTGGGATGGTAAAAGCATTGAAGCCCAATTTAACAAAATTTCTTACCCAAAACCGGGTTATTCACCAGTTAAAATGCTCTACAAAATTGGTGGCTCCATTTTTGGCACAATGGCAGATACTAATCGTCACGTAAAAATGTATAGTTCACCCAATCTGGAGTTCTGCGTTAGTCAGGCAATGTATAATGAAGGTGAAACTAAATTCGCCGATATTATTTTGCCCGCCTGCACGAATTTTGAACGCCCAGATATTAGTGAATGGGCGGCACTTGGAGGTTATGCACACCACGGACAGACACAACTTAACAACCGAGTTGCAGTATTCCAGCATCAAGCCATAAAACCAATGGGTGAGTCAAAATCTGACTATACAATTTTCTCAGAAATCTGTGAGCGCCTGGGGCTTAGCGCATATTTCACTGAAGGTATATCGGAGCTCGATTGGGCAAAGCGTATCTTTGATGCTTCCGATTTGCCGCAAATAATCTCATGGAAAAAATTCATAAAAAAAGGCTATGTAGTCATCCCACCCGAGAAAGAAGAACTCCGTGATCCACTTTCATGGAATTGGTACTACGAGGGACGTAAAAAAGATGTACCGGAACCGATGCCTCTACCCTCTGATTACAAAGATGGGTATTTGGAAGGTATCCAAACCCAATCTGGTAAAATCGAGTTCGAAGCGCAAAGCCTAAAACGGTTTGATTCTGAAGATCCAGAAAGACCGCCAGTGGTTAAATATACTCGGCCTTTTGACCCAGAACGTGAGGCAAAATATCCACTTCGGATGCTAACACCACATCCCCGTTTCTCTTTTCACACGCAAGGTGACGGGAAAGATAGCTATATTAATAATATTAAAGATCATCGGATTGAAGTTGATGGTTATTACTACTGGATCATTCGGATTAACGCCAAGGATGCCAAAGAACGTAACATAAAAATGCATGACTTGGTTAAAGTCCACAACGATCAAGGTGGTGTTGTTTGTGCTGCTCTAGTCACTGAGCGATTACCCCAAGGCTCGGCGCACGGCTACGAATCTTGCGCAACCTATGATCCACTTGGTGAGCCAGGTAACTCTGTTGACCGTGGCGGAATTTTGAATCTTTTAACACCGAAGAAATCCCAGATAAAGAAGGGGCACTCTATGGGAAGCTCGACGGCTTTGGTTGAAATTGAGTTGTGGGATGGCAAGGCTGAACACAAAGTTGCAACCGCCGTAGCCGCAGAATAGTTATAAGAGAATAACAAAGAGAGAAATAAGACTATGTCTAAATGGAACCTTATCATAGATATTGAGAACTGCACGAATTGCAATATGTGTGTACTCGCTTGCCAAGATGAACATGTCGACAATTCTTTCCCTGGCTATGCCGAGGAAATGCCAAAGCACGGTGCTCGTTGGATTGAGATAATGAGAAAAGAACGCGGTCAAGCTCCAATGATAGATGTCGCTTACATGCCAGTAATGTGTCAGCATTGCGATGATGCCCCATGTATCAAAGCCGCGGACAACTCTGCTATTACAAAACGTGCCGATGGCATCGTAATAATCGATCCTATAAAAGCTAAAGGCCAAAAACACATAGTTGAAAGCTGTCCATATAATGCAATTTGGTGGAATGAAAAATTGCAACTTCCTCAAATTTGGATTTTCGACGCCCATTTACTTGATGAGGGTTGGAAACAACCACGAGCTGCTTCAGTTTGTGCGACAGAGGCTATTATCGCAAAAAAAGTCAGTGATACCGAGATGCAAAAAATAGTCGAATCTGAGAGCCTAGAAATTCTTCATCCCGAATTCAGTACAAAGCCTCGAGTTTATTATAAAAACCTTCATCGATATAATAAATGTTTTATAGGTGGTAGTGTAGCAGCGGAAAAAGGCGGTACTACCGATTGTGTAAAGGGTGCTAATGTTAAGCTCAGCCAAAACTCAATCATAATTGCCGAAGGTACGACCGATGTTTTTGGCGATTTTAAATTTGATAAGCTAGATGAAAAAAGTGGCTCTTATGAAATTGAAATTTCAGCTGAAGGCTATACTTCAAAATCCATTAAAATAGAATTGAAAGCGAGTATAACATTAGAAGATATTTATTTGTAAAATATCTCGAGGCTGCTTATTGCAAAATTATTTTTTACAGACCCATGTTATTTGGTAATTAATTTAAATTTTAAACTAATGAAGATATCGGTTATAATTTATTAAAATAACGTAATATTTAATGAACTAATAACATCATGCAAATTTAAAACTGATAAAACGAGGGGGATCACCGCAATGAATTTTGTAACAAATATTATTTTACCATTAGCGCTAGCTTTCATCATGTTCTCTCTTGGGCTTGGATTAACCTCAAAAGACTTTGCCCGCGTTGTCCTTCAACCAAAGGATTTTTTCGCGGGTCTCCTATCTCAGGTAATTTTACTGCCGATAGTCGGTTTTGTTCTAGTATCAAGCTTCACAGTATCACCTGAAATTGCACTTGGTGTAATGATCATTGCCGCGGCACCCGGCGGCGTTACTTCAAATATTCTAACCTCTTTTGGTCGTGGTGACGTTGCGTTATCTATCTCTCTTACCGCTGTCATTAGCCTATTAAGTGTCATTACAATACCATTAATCGTTGGGTTATCTTATGCACATTTCTTTGGGCAAACCGTAAAAGGTGACATATCAATTACACGGATTGCTATTAGTGTATTTGCCATCGTCACAGTACCCGTCCTTATTGGTTTATGTGTTCGACATTTTGCTGAAAACTTTGCTAGCCGTTTTGCTGAAGTAAGCAAGAAAATATCCGCCGTTCTTTTTACACTTGTTCTGCTAGGTGCTATATTTCAGGAACGTAATAATATCGCCGAATATTACGCAGATACAGGCCTGATCACGTTTACTCTGAATATAGTAATGATTGCACTTGCCTGGGGTATAGCTTCAGTATTTGGTTCAGGAACACAACAAAAAATTGCCATTTCAATAGAATGTGGTTTGCAAAACGGTACCGTAGCTATCGCCGTTGCAACGCTTTTATTCAATGGTGGACCGACTGTAATTCCAGCTGCGACTTATAGCCTAACAATGTTTCTTACAGCACTAATATTTATTTACATCTTGCGCCGTAATTATAATCCCAGTTAACAATAATAGCTGATTTAATTTTTATAAATAAATCAATTGGTTAAAACTTAGTTTTTATTTTTACTTATTTTTTTCTTATGTCACGAAATGCTGCATTAACTTCTGTTGTATGATGCCGTGCAGCGACCTCTTTACCAGAAAGTATTTCATCATAGAAAAACTGCGGTAATTCATCATCATCTTCCGTAAATCCGGCATCTTTGTTAAATTGCCATTCCATAGCAAGAGCTTCTCGTCCAAGCTCTTTCATGAAACCTTCTGAGAGCTCAGTACCATGAGCATTATTCAATGCATCTGCAATAAATTCTTGTTGGACGTTAGTCACTGAACGACCAAATAAACAAAGGCCAAGAGAGTCTGCTGCCGCACAATCTTCTTGTATATCCAGACTAGCTGCAGCCAATTCTTCGGTGGTTTTATCTTTACACTGAAATGTTGGAATATTACCTGCGGTGTGATCCGCGCCTTGAGCTGTCACCATCATTGAAATACCCGTCACTTCAATCTCCCGAGGATCATAAGCACTTATAGCCTGCTTCTTAATCGCAGGAATACGTGCAACATTATAGTGTTCCCCTACCCGAGCTGTTCCCTGGGCATACAGCCGCCCTTTGTCAGTGCCGTCTCGAATATCCTCCAACACCTGGGCCATAAATTCAAAATCACCAAAATCACCTTCTCCCGCCTCCATCAAAACACCAATCGTAGCGCCCATCTCAATTGTATCAATTCCAAGATCATTTGCGACATCGTTTAAGCGAGCTACATGGTCTGGATCTGTCAATCCACAGTTACTACCGACTAGCCCGAGAGTTTCATATTCTAGTGGAGAGCAAATTTCCTCTCCATCTGTATCTGCGTAAATATTACTGCACTTAATCATACAGCCGGGCATACAGGCGTGCGTTGTCTCGCCCCCTCGTTCCAAATTTTGTTTTCTTATGAATTGACCTCCCAACTTAAAGGGACCCTCATCCGTATCAACAATCGTTCCAGCGCTAAAGTTACGCGTCGGCAAACCGCCAATTTTATTCGTAAAATCACCAACCATAGCTGTTCCCAACTTTCGAAAGTTATCAATAGCTGGATCAACATCAAGCATTTTAGTGTACTCTTTTACAGAGCCCATATATTTCTTACGGTCACTAAACTCTGGCATTTTATTACGTTCCACAACAATTGCTTTGACTTTTTTGGAGCCCATAACAGCGCCAACCCCGCCACGTGCTGCAATTCTAGTCGGTCGTTTTTCTGGATCGGTAAAGGAAATACCTGCCATCAAACCACCATATTCGCCAACTGGGCTACAGATGCCAAGACTTACTTTATCCCCATATTTTTCAAAAAGCATCTGAGCTACTTCAAAATTACCTTTACCAAGATAAGGTGCTGCTTCGTCAAAGGTTATATTCCCTTCCTTAGGTATATGAATAATTACCCAATCATCAGATATTCCATTAAGCGTGAAACCAGCCATACCCAGTTGACCAAGCGCAAAAGCAAATGTACCCCCAGAATTTGCCTCTTTAATCCCCCCAGTTAGAGGACTTTTGCAACCCACACTAAGACGGTTCGCATTGGAAAAGTTAGAACCCGCGAATGGTCCCGCAGAAAAAATCAAAGGATTATCAGGACCCAGTGGATTAGCCGTCGCGGCACCCTTTTCCAGCAAAGTTTTAGCGATAAAATGTCTCCCAACCCTAACAGCACCTAAGCCATCCAATTCTTCAGTCTCAATTGACTGATCACTGAGGTCAATGTTTAAGTATTTACGCATATCATTTCATCCTAAATTTGATTAATTGCCATACCGTTATTCCAAATAACGTAAACTTCAAAATACTATGGTCCTCTATCACTCACGTTGAATCAAGACCAATTCCTTGTACACTTATTTTTATACTTATTAAAGGTCGCTATAAACTATTGAATTGTCTTTACTTGATTATTCTCACCTGAAACAGGTGGTGGCGGAGAAGCGCTCGCCTGATGGTGCATTATGCGCCAAAAACCCTCTTCACGCACAAAAATATTCGTAGCAACCAGGGTTGCCATTTTAAATTCTTCATAACAAATAACAACAGCCATATCGTTATAGATGTTAGCCATAGCTCCTTCTATAGTAAAACTGGGGCCGTCGTGATTAGCTAGAATACTATTCCAGCTTTCAATTACAAGATCCCGGCCCAAAAGGTGATTCCAACCTGGATGAATACAGCTAATAGTCGGGATTCGTGCCCAAAGATCGTCCATAGCTTCTATATCATGATTCATGAATGCAACATAAAATGCATCGTTTGCGAATAAAACAGCAGCTTGATCTGACATCTAATGAACCTGGCCTCAAACACATTTAATCGTCAAAATCAGCGGGATAATTAAACAATAACATTACAAGTACTTATAGTTAATGGTTATATCTGTTAATATTATAATTATGCTGCGGAATGATTTCTGATCTCATCGCGGTATATTTCATCGCGTTCACTCTTGGTCAATTTCTTCTCGAAAGGATTTTCTTCTTCCTTCCAGTAAATTTTTGCGGCTCGGCGAGCCACCCGAGTCCGCAGTAAATTTTCTGCTTTGGCCATATTTCTATCAGCAACTCTGCTAAGTCTAGCAGCGCCAAATGACTGATAAATTTCAAGTGCTCTCCCAAAAGACTCGGCCGCACCCTCTAAATGCTCGAAGTCTTTGCTCAAACGTCCAAGTAAAAATAAAGCAGATCCTAAATTATTTTGTGTGGCTGCCCACAATAGCGGGGTTTCAAGCCGACTGCGCACCTGAAGTGCCTCCTGACACGTTAAAACAGCCCTATCCAATATTTTAGGATTACGGGATAAATCACCCCATACTTGAAGTGCTTGACCAAGATTGTGTTTTAACTCGCTCCATTTTAACGGGTTTTCAAATTTTGAAAATACACGCAGAGCTGACTGATATGCCACAACTGATTCTTTTAATAGATCTGATTCTCCTTTTACCGAGTCTAAACGATAGAGCATACTGCCAATTCGGCTTTGAATACTTCCCCATTCCCTAGGAAAATCAACTAACGTATACACTTCAAGAATTTCTTTAAGAGTATTAATAGTATTTTCTAGGATCTCCGGATCATTAGACCGCTCACCTAAACCTTGCCTAATACGGCAAAGATGCAATTGCACATTTGCCCATGCGATTGGATCAATATCCTTAGATATTGTATCCATAACTTCCTGATATGCATTAGCTGCTTTTGTAAGCCAATTCGGGTCACTCATATGATAGCCTATTAATGCGGTCACATTACCATAACACACCTGAATGGTATTTTGGTCCTGCAACAAAAGCTCATGAGGTGGCTCTTGTCTAGTTTGTTGAGCGGATTCTAAAGCCGGCAATAAAAGAGGTTTGATTAAAAGCCGTTGCGTCTCAGTCCTAGGCATAATAGCAGCAACAGCAACGGCATAAAGAAGTTTGCTAAATTCTGATCCAAAATTAGTGGGCATAGCGAGACGGTCCGATATTAAAAATCCTCCCGGATGATCTGCGTCCCCAGCCTGCGTAACAAAACGCAAATGAATGACAGTCCCAACCTCATTAACATCTCCCCAAATCAATAAATCTGCTTTATCTCTAGCTAAACACTGACGCCCAATCGTTAACGCTGATTGCAGAAACACGGCTGACCGATATCCAGTATTTTCAATAGGGAGAGGCTCGTTATATGCCTTAACGCGCAATTCGGGCCGATTTGATAAGGCGCGCATTAGCAAATTTGTCTGAGTGCCATCTTTATCACCAGCTAAGCGAGCCACTCTAAATTCAAGTAAACGTCGTTTATCCGGCGATTTACTGAATAAACTTCTAATTGCATCCCATAGTGTTGCCTGACCGCCAGATAGTTTTCTGGAGCCAACAGATAGGGTGGCAATTTTTGATGTTTTAGCCGGCGAGCTTAATACACTCGAATGAACAGCCATTTCATTGGAATTACGCAGTCTTTCAGCTAAATTACTTATAACGGATAAAGCTACGTCAGGCTGCTCTTTGATAGATGTCAGAAATCCCTCATGTTCTATTACATCTAAAGCCACTGAACCTACCGCCCGGGCCGTTGTAGTTCTTGCTGAGCGATCTAAAATACCCATCTCACCAATAATAGCGCCCACAGACAATAATTCTAACCGTAAAAAACCACCGTCTGAACCGACTGGCGCATTTTTCAAGAGCTCCACCTGACCGGAAGAAATCATAAAGGCAGACGAACTTACATCACCCTCTCGAAAAATTATATCACCATCAGCAAATTTCTTTTCAGTATTTTTCATTTTCAATTTCCAAGCACAGTTTCTATTCACTACAATGCAATTATGCTGCCAGTTATGCTATTCCAAGTAAAAAAATTGAAGTCCACAACTCATTGATAATAAAGAAAAATCCAACTAATCCTCCGATCTAAATTCATTTTATTATGATTTGAGGATTATTTAGAGATGTAATAGGTAAATTTGACCGAGTTGTACTGATCAAAAGACTTTAATTGTGGTAAGAAGCGTATTTTTTAATGAACTATACGTATAATAGGCTAAATCATAGTTCGAATGGTAGATAAGGGTCGAAGCCAAACGAAATACCTCATAATAATATCAAAAAAGCGTAAATAATAATATATAGACTATAGTTATCTCTGGATAACACTTCAAAAAAGACTTACTTCCCCGATTATGGTTATCATCCTAATAAGACTTATAAGATTTTTCTTCCATAATTTCAGAACCAAGCAACACGTTAATCTCACGCTTTAAGTTAGCCCTTTTATCATTAGTGATATAAACCGCTCGGGCTAAATTGATAAACTTTTGGGAATAGTCATTAACTCTTTCGCAGGCTCGTATATCGTCCTCAATACCCCAAAGCTCTTCATTAACTGCCTTAAGTTCCAACTTCAACACATCAAACTTTGGCGAACTTGTAATCTCTTCGTCGAGTTTCGAAGTCAAAATACCCAATTCATGTTGTACGTTAGCAAGCTGTTTGCCATTCTTTATACGCTCAGATTTAATCAAAAGAATAGTAATCTTATCAATCAACTCACCGGGGGCAATTTCAATCAAAACAGATTTTATAGGCATTTAAGTTTTACTTTCATCCATTTGACTGATTGTAGTTAGATTATTCCTATCAGATTGATTTAAACCTTCAACATAAACTGACTGAGAGGGGAAGGCAAAGCTTGAACCCGCACTGTCGACGATTTTCATAAAGGCTAACATATGCTCCTCTACAATTTTACGCCACAACAACCAATCTGTGGTCTTAGTAAAATAATAAAGGTTAATATCAACACTTGAGGCATTAAAGGCAACGAGATGAACCATTTCAGTTACACTATGATCCACCCGATCATCTTCAGAAATAAAGGTCCTAATATTACTTAAGATAGTTTCAAATTGATCCGAGGTTGTCGAGTAGACGAGCCCTATATCCATTTTAACACGACGATTTGACATCCTCGACCAATTGGTAATTGCTGCATTAGCTATGATGCCATTAGGAATACTTTGAAGCGTTTTAGAAAATTTTCGTATTTTAACTGTTGATAGGGTTATCTGTTCAACCGTGCCGTGCCCAATGCTAGGGGCCTCTATCCAATCACCCACACTAAAAGCCCTATCAATTAATATAAGTTTTATACCTCCAAACAAATTAGAAACAGCATCTTTGGCAGCAAAAGCAAAAGGTAAAGATAAAACACCAATACCAGCAAAATATGGCCACGGATTAATTCCCCATTGAGCAAGAACGGCAACAACCCCAGATCCAAATAAAAATACTTTCAGAAATTTAAGAAGATAATTTTTTACTTCGTTGGCAACAGGCCCGGCAAGTCTAGCTAATAAACGGTCAAAAAACATAGATATTGGGTCCACCAGCTGGAACCCAGTCCAAAAAATAGTAAACGCAATGAGAGACTTTATTATACGGATCAAAATTACTTCCGTATGACTTCCAAACGAAATCCAATTAACAGTAAAAGAGAGACCAATGATAAAAAATAAAAACATAAGAGGTTGTTGCAATGCCTTTATGATTTTATCATCAATATCGGTCTCAGTAAGGTTAGCCCAGCGCTTAAGTCGTGCAATTACGGTACGAGCAAAAAACTTCCGCATAAGAATAAAGCTAAATAGAACAACAGCAGCAGTAGCCATTTCGCCAACTGTAATCCCGAAAAAATCACTAGTCCAAACTGTTTTAAATTCATCCATTATAAATTCCATACCGCATTAACGCTCGTTTAGTTTAATTATATCATTTGTATTGACCATAAATATTATTTTCAACCATTTCTTCAAGCTCTTCCAATGTCTCCGCACTAATGACTTTTTGGGCTATGTGATAGCTAAATCCGGCCCGCGCCAATTTAGCCATGTCTTTTTCTCGAAACTCGTTTCGTTTATCTAGGATCTCTCGGAAAGGCCCTAGACGTCGTTTACGAGAAAATATTATTGATGCTGTTAGCTCAGGATCCTCATTATCACACTTTAGAAGTTCTAAACTCTCATTAATTACCTCAGCCGCAAACCCTCTTTCCATAAGTTTTGCTCGAATTGTTCGCTCAGATAAACCGCGACGTCTTAAACTAGCAGCTCGAACCTGTGCAAACTGCAGGTCATCTAATAGCCCAATTCTAACAAATCGCGATATTAACTGATCAACAATCTCAGCTCCCTCTTCAAAGTTAGTGTTATGATATTGCGCCGAACGTTTTACACGCCGTATCATTACTCGACGAAAGTTCTCACTCGAAGAAGAAAAGCGTTGTAAATAATACAATGCCGCATTCTCTAGGGACTTTGATGTCACTTTTCGCGGGACTTTTCTCTTTTGAGATTCTAGTTTAAAATGCTCAATCACTGAATTCATCATATAAATGTGGTTGGGTTTGTCTCTCCTACTGTATATACCAATTTTCTCCTCATCCTGATACCCAAGAACGAAAAATTTAACATGCAAAATCCAAGGCGTAAAACTAAAGCGAATATAAATACCATGCTAGAAAACCGACCCCAAACGGATCCAGCAATTGGCAAACGTAACTGGATTGGCTTAAAAACACTCTATTTGAGGGAAACAAAACGCTTCTTAAAAGTCTATATTCAAACTGTGATCGCACCAGTGGTTTCAACATTAATTTTTTTAGCAATTTTTACGCTCGCAATTGGTCGCCTACGGGGCAATATCAACGGCATACCCTTTATTCAATTTTTAGCTCCTGGCCTAATTATGATGGCAATACTGCAAAATGCATTTGCAAATGCCACGTCTTCCCTGATGGGAGCAAAAATGCAAGGAAATATTGTTGATACCTTAATGCCTCCTCTAACCTCCCTTGAACTAGTGTTCGCTTATGCGAGCGGGGGAGCAACACGAGGTCTAACAGTTGGTATTGCTGTTACAGTCGCTATGACCCCTTTCACCTCGCTGATGCCAGCCAACATATTTCTCATATTATTTCATTCAATCGCAGCCTCCTACATGATGGCTGTACTTGGTGTAATCAGTGGTATTTGGGCTGATAAGAATGAGCAAGTGGCTGTAATCACAGGCTTCATAGTCACACCGCTTTCATTTCTTTCTGGCACTTTCTATTCAATAGAACGTCTGCCAGAGTTTCTCCAGACCCTGACTATGTTCAATCCATTTTTCTATGCTATCGACGGTTTGCGGGCAGGGTTCATTGGCCATTCTGATGGCCCTATTTTCCAAGGAATTCTCGTTATGGGTGGCGTAAATATAACGCTTTGGATCTTTTGTCATCGATTAATTGCGAGTGGGTACAAATTGAAGGAATAAAGTTATTGTCATCCAAAATAAACAGACTTGAAATTAGACCCGTTGTGACGGGCACCAATTGGCAAGGTATTAGGACGCTTTATGCTAAAGAAGTACATCGATATTTAAAAATATTCGGTCAAACCTTGCTTGCTCCCATTATCACAACGCTCTTATTCTTAACAGTCTTTGGAGTAGTCTTTGGTGATGGACGAACAGTGGGCAAACTGACTTATATTGAATTTTTAGCGCCAGGACTATTGATGATGACAATTTTGCAAAATGCATTTGCCAATACGTCGACATCGCTTATCAGCCAAAAAATTAACGAGAGTATAGTTGATACTTTAATGCCGCCGCTAAGTCCCCTAGAACTGACAATCGGCTTTATCTTAGGAGGAGCAACCCGAGGTCTCATGGTTGCTATCGGGGTTGGACTAAGCCTCGCACTGGTCATACCAATTTCATTTCACAATCCAAGTGCGATTATTTTTTTTGCTTTTGGTGCGGCCCTTATGATGGGCTCAATGGGAATGATGACTGGTATTTGGGCAGAAAAGTTTGATCATGTCTCGACTGTCACCAACTTTATTATCTTACCCCTTTCATTTTTGAGTGGTACGTTTTTTCCAATAAGCCGTTTTCCCGAAACCTTGCAAACAGCAAGCCATTATAATCCGTTTTTTTATTTAATAGATGGCTTACGCTTCGGATTTACGAACCAATCAACTGGTTCAATTGAGACCGGAGTTTTTTTTATTATTATTTTTAACATCCTACTTTGGTTAACTTGTTATTGGATGTTACGCACAGGCTACAAGATTAAGGATTGACTTAATGTTAATTTTTGAAACCCGGCCTCGAAACGGTCGTTGGAATATGATAGGCACTTGGGCTCTTTACCGCAGAGAAGTGTTACGATTTTTTAAAATAGCAGCCCAAACTTTCTTTGCTCCAGTAATAACGGCACTTTTATTTTTAGCTATTTTTAATCTCGCTTTTTCCGGCCAAGGGCGTTCTGTGGATGGTATACCGTTCATTCAATTTCTTGTCCCAGGATTGACCTTAATGGCAGCGATGACGGCTTCCTTCGCTAATGCGTCTTTTTCCTTAATGTTTGAAAAAATGGTCGAGACCATTGTCGACACACTAATGCCACCCATGTCACCGGGCGAGCTCACAGCAGGCTACGTTTTAGCAAGTACCACGCGCGGCCTTTTAGTAGGAATTGCTGTTTTAATTGGCATGCTAATTTTTACCACGGTCAAAATTCATTCTTGTACCTTCGTTTTGTTTTATGCAATCGCGGCGTCGATGTTAATGTCCGTTCTTGGTCTAGTTACTGCGATCTGGGCTGAAAAAATAGATCACGTTGCCTCAATCAATAACTTTATAATCCTTCCTCTAACTTTCTTATCTGGCACATTTTATTCAACTCAACATTTACCAGAAACGTTCCAAAAGATCGCGCATTTTAACCCATTTTTCTATGTAATTGATGGTTTTCGCTATGGCTTCTTGGGGGTCCATGATGGTAGTTTAGTCACAGGCATCGTATTATTAACAACTCTAATAGTATTTTTTTGGTTCACCTGTGTACAGCTTTTTGCCAGTGGCTATAAGCTCAAATCATAAAATTACCAGGACCTTAGCCAAAATTAGATATAAAATTCTCATTTCTAATAGTTTAATGTCTTTAATTATAATATAGCGTCATTAATACATGTTGATCCATTTTTATTGACAAATAGATGGGAGATTCAGATACTCCGTCGTTTTGCTAGATAGCTCCGTATTTATATGCTGTTTAGTTATTTTATTAGGAGGCCATAATGACATCAGCAATCATGCCCACATATGCACCGGCAGATATTGCTTTCGAATACGGAGAAGGTATTTATTTATTTTCGCCAGAAGGTAAAAAATATGTAGACTTTAGTTCAGGTATTGCAGTGAATTCACTCGGCCATTCCCACCCTCATTTGGTTCAAGCAATCCAGAACCAGGCTGGTAAGGTTATCCACTATTCCAATCTCTATAAAATTCTAGGTCAAGAACTCCTCGCGAAAAGACTTGTGGATAATAGCTTTGCAAGCTCAGTTTTCTTCTGCAACTCTGGCGCTGAAGCGGTGGAGTGCGGAATAAAAATAGTTAGACGCCATCATGTTCAAAATGGCAACCCGGAGAAAACCCGAATTATAACCTGCTCTGGGGGTTTTCATGGTAGAACACTTGCGGCGCTCTCGGCCGCCAAAAATGAAAAGCATACAGCTGGATTTTTTCCCATGCTTGATGGTTTTGATCAAGTATCGTTTGATAATTTGGATCAAATGCAGAATGCCATCACCAATAAGACCGCAGCAATATTAGTCGAGCCCATTCAGGGGGAAGGGGGGATAAACAATGCAGATACTAATTATTTTAAAAAGTTAAGAAGTATGGCAGGTGAAGCTGGTATTCTGTTGTTTATGGATGAGGTCCAGACCGGTATTGGTAGAACGGGAAAATTATTTGCCCATGAATGGGCTAAAATCCAGCCTGATATTATGGCTATTGCTAAAGGTCTCGGTGGTGGATTTCCTGTGGGTGCTTGCTTAGCTAATGAAAAAACGACAAAGACCATGGCCCCTGGAACTCACGGGTCAACTTTCGGTGGCAATCCATTGGCATCAGCAGCTGCAAACGCCGTTCTAGATATTGTCTTAGATGATGGTTTCTTAGATGATGTTCAACGCAAAGGTATATACTTGAAAAACCAACTTGCGTTTATTGTTGCCAAGCACAAATTCCTTGGCGAAATCCGAGGACAAGGCCTATTGGTCGGCGTAGTTTGTGATGATAGCGTCGTTAATTTAGATATAGTCAAGGAGGCCGAGGCTAGGGGCCTTCTAACAGTACCTGCAGGCAACAACGTTATCAGGTTTATTCCTCCATTAATTATCACTGAGACTGAGATCGACGAAGGCTTATCCCTTTTTGATCAGGCATGTAATAGCTTTAATTGCTAGGAGAAAATTATGTCGGTACAGCAAGCGCCTAGACATTTTCTTGATATTAACCAATTCAGTAACTCAACTTTACGTTCAATCTTAAACAAAGCGATTGAATATAAAAAAGCTGGAAGAAACTTTAACAAGCCACTGCTAGATCATACGTTGGTACTAATTTTTGAGAAATCTTCAACCAGGACCCGCGTCTCATTTGAAGTTGGCATGCGACAGTTAGGGGGGGATGTCGTGGTATTAGGCCCTAGAGACTCACAAATGGGTCGCGGTGAAAGCATTGGTGATACTGCGCGCGTACTCTCTCGATTTTCTGATGTTATAATGATCCGAACTGATTCTCATAAAAAACTTGAATTGCTTGCGGAAAACTCTTCGGTCCCTGTCATTAATGGGCTAACCGATGATAGCCACCCCTGTCAAATTATGGCTGATATCATGACTTTTGAGGAACATCGTGGTTCAATTGAAGGAAAAACAATTGCTTGGGTTGGTGATGGCAATAACGTTGCAACAAGTTGGCTACATGCAGCCGTAAAATTCAACTTTAACTTCAAGATTGCAACTCCCGCCGAATTGAAATTGCCGGAAAGTCAAATTGAATGCGCAATTTCAGAAGGTTGTAATGTAACAATCACCAGCATTGCAAAAGAAGCAGTAAAAGGTGCAGATTGCGTTGTCGCAGACACTTGGGTGTCCATGGGTGCTGACAATGATCGAAGCAAAAAAATTAAACTATTAGAGCCTTTTCAAGTCAATGAGGACTTGATGGCTTTAGCTAATTCTGATGCACTCTTCATGCATTGCCTGCCGGCACACAGGGGCGAAGAGGTAACCAGCAGCGTTATCGATGGCAAACAAAGTGTTGTCTGGGATGAGGCTGAAAACCGTCTTCATGCACAAAAAGGCATACTATCTTATTGTCTAAACATTATCTGATGTAGCTTAATTATGGCTAATTCAGCATCACACCTCGAATTCCCAGACGAAGTTCAATCATTTAGCGTCGAACACACAAACGTGCGTGGCCGTTTAGTCCGTTTGAGTAAAGCTTATGAGAAAATATTAACTAACCATAACTATCCAGCTCAAGTTGCAAGCCTAATCGGCGAACTAACAGCAATGAGTATCTCGCTTGCAGATTCACTTAAATACGACGGGCAGTTTATCCTGCAAACCCAGAGCGATGGGCCGATAAATATGATGGTTGCCAATGTTACCAGCAGTGGCACAATACGTAGTTATGCGCGATATGATGCTGAAAAATTCAATAATACTATCAAGCAAAACTCGGTACCTTATTTATTGGGTAATGGCCACATTGCTTTCACCGTTGACCAAGGTGCAGATACGGAACGGTATCAAGGGATCACCGCATTAGAAGGCTCAAATCTTGCCGAGTGCGCACAAAATTATTTCCGGCAATCTGAGCAAATTGAAACTGCTATCATGCTGACTGCCGACCCCGTGAAAAAAAGAGCTGCAGCTTTAATGATTCAGAAAATGCCAATTTCTAACACCAATTCCCATCAACCTGATGCACTTTCACCCGAAGAGGATGATGAGAGTTGGCGTGATGCAGAAATTTTAATGAGTTCGACAAGGACCGAAGAATTGCTTGATACAAATCTAAAAGCTAATGAGTTACTCTTTCGGCTCTACCATGAATTCGGGGTCCGGCTTCACAATAAAAAACCACTTACATTTCAATGCCAGTGCTCGAGAGAAAAATTAGCAAAAATCCTAGCATCTGTTCCACCAAAAGAGATTGAGTATATGAAAACTGATGAAGGCTTGATCACGTCCAATTGTGAATTTTGCGGCACTGATTATAAGTTTAATGATGAAATACTTAATTCCATAAGAAATAATGAAGCTCAATAATATACATCCTTGTATCACCCCCTCTCATCATGGCACCATGATAGAATGATAAGAAAATATACTCACCACATGCTATTTATATGTACCTTTTGTGCGCTAACTGCCTGCCAGACAACTGCATATCAACAAAACTTCCCCACAATGACCTTTAAATATTTACCGGCGATAAAGTTGATGGTCAGTGATATCAAACTCATCTCAAATGTTAAACTCAGTTTTGATGCACCTCATGTAGCCTACAAGCTACCAGTTTCACCTGAAAAGGCCATTATCCGGTGGGCTAAAGACCGCCTCTCAATTTCTGGCAATAAAAATACTGCGCAGATGATAATTATTCGAGCGGATGCCCAGGAAATTAACCTTGATTTAGATAAAAGCCTTTTAGGGATTCTTAAAAATCAACAATCTCATCGCTTTGAAACTTTTATTGAGGTTCGACTTGAAATCTTGGATGAAAAAAATATCCGTCGGGCTTTTGTAACAGGCAAAACGCAACAATCCATTACAGTTTCCGAAGCCACATCACTTTCAGACCGTCGAAAAATTTGGTACAATCTTGTGGAGAAACTAATGGCTAAATTTAATTTAATAATGCAAAAAAACATCGATCAAAAGTTACAAAATTATTTATTTTAAGAACGCGATCATTCTGGAATAAATTTTTATAAATCTTTATCTAAAATGAGTAAGAAAAAACTTTAAAAGCCGTATATCTTCCATCTTAAAGAAGTTTACGAATCTTAATACAATCAAAATATGAAACTACTATCTCAAAATCATATTCGCTACGTAGCCGCCCAACCCGCTAACTTAACCAAGAAGTCCGAACATTCTTCAAGTTGAGATATGTCAACATATTCATCAGGTCGATGAGCTTGATCTATACTGCCAGGCCCGCATATCACAGATGGTATACCCGCTTCCTGAAAGAGGCCTGCCTCAGCCGTAAAAGCTACAACACTGGCTCGATTCTGACCCGTAAGATGGCGAACTAAAATCTCTGCAGGGTTGTCACTACTAGCAACCAACGGAGGAATAGAGAATTTTGTTAACGTTGTTATACTAGCTTCAGGAGCTAACTTTAGCATTTCTGGTTTAAGGATTTCTGCATAATAAGATTCTAGTTTTCTTAGCGCCAACACACCATCATCACCAAGAATGCTTCTACAATCCCAAGAGAACTTACATTCTTCGGCTATAATATTCGTCGCTGTACCACCTTCGATGATGTTTACAGAAATTGTTGAATGATCTGGCTGAAAGCGATCATCGATAGTCCCGTCTGTCTTGAATTCCTCCCCAATTTCATCCAAACGACGAATGCATGCTGCCGCAAAGGAAATGGCATTCACTCCCATATGTACTTGTGAAGAATGACCTGGAAGTCCTTTTGCAGTAGTTTCGTAAAAAGCGGTTCCTTTATGGGCGTTAACCAGCTTCATACTCGTTGGCTCGCCTATAATTGCAGCTCGTGGCATTGGGATATTTTTACAAATACGTGCTATCAAGGATGGTGCGCCAAGGCACCCAATTTCTTCATCATAACTAAAAGCCAAATGAATTGGTACTTTTAAATCAAGTGCCTGAAAACGGGGTATCAGTGACAAAGTAACAGCAATGAAACCCTTCATATCACAAGCTCCTCGGCCAAATAGCTTGCTATTTTTCTCGACCATTTCAAAAGGATTAGTGTGCCAATCCTGGCCTTCTACCGGCACGACATCCGTATGACCCGAGAGCACAATACCACCTTCAACCATCGGTCCTATTGTGGCTATAAGGTCAGCCTTAGTACCTTCTGCGTTCAAAGCAATATCACAAATGATGCCAAACTCTTTGAGATACTCCTGTATAAAGTTAATCAATGCCTTGTTAGAAAAAGCTGACACGGTATTAAAACTAATCAAAGAGCCTAATATTTCTTGTGTTGTGATAGTGGCGGCCATTTATGCTCTCCAAAACGAGCGAGTAAATAAGACCATTACAGTGAATAATTCCAAACGGCCAAGCAGCATGCCCATTGACAATATCCACTTCGCTGTCGTCGGAAGAGTTGCGTAATTACCTTCCGGCCCAACAATAGAACCCAAACCAGGGCCCACATTCGAGATCGCTGATGCTGCAGCAGAAACACTAGTAATAAAATCGAGTCCCAATAAACCCAGCATTATTGCCAGTCCTATATAAGTTGCAAAAAAAACAAAAAAGAAACTCATCACCGAGCCAATAACCTCTTCAGGGATGGGACGATGATTGTAATAGGGGATATATATACCATGTGGTTGTGCTAAATTATATAACTGCATACGGGCGGCCGCATAAAGGATCTGAAATCGAAAGATTTTAATACCACAGGTGGTTGAACCTGCACAGCCACCAATAAACATAATGAAGAAAAATATTGGGATTGCGAAGCTACCCCATTTATCAAATTCAGCCGTCGCATACCCCGTCCCAGTCATAATTGAAACAACATTAAAAGCCGCCAAACGCAATGCATACAAAGGTTCTTCACCATTTTCTAACCATAGCCAACCGGCAATTACTACAATGATGGCTACAAGAATCGTCAAAAATAGTTGAACTTGAGAATCGCAAAATAGATTACCAGGTTTGCCCTGCAGTACCATTAAATATAATAAAAAAGGTAGACTGCCGATAACCATACCTACCGTCACGATGACATCAATTGCCGCGCTATCAAAGTGCCCAACTGATGCATTATAATTTGAGAAGCCACCGGTCGCAATCGTCGTCATTGCATGAACAACAGCATCAAAGCCACTCATTCCTACTAGCCACAACAACGCGGCCCAAATCATTGTCAAAACTACATAAATGGCAGTGATTGCTGCCGCTACTTGTGCCGCACGAGGCAAAGCTTTTTCAGAAAGATCAGAAGATTCCATTCTAAACAATTGCATGCCTCCAACACGCAAAAGAGGCATTACGGCTAATGCCATCACGATGATGCCAATACCACCAAGCCATTGAAGTAAAGACCGCCACAACAGCAGTCCGGGCGGGGCTGTATCTAAATCGACTATGATTGTTGAACCCGTAGTGGTTATACCAGACATTGCTTCAAAGAAGGCGTCGGTAAAGCTAAGATTAAGCTGTGAAAATGCAAATGGAAGTGCTGCAAAAGCGGTTAAAACAATCCAACTCATTGTAGTGAGAATAAAAGCTTGGCGAACGGAAAGTGAAGCTCCACCGGCCTGGCTCGTCAATGATAGTGAAACACCGATAAACAAGGTCACGCCTGAAGCAACAGCAAAAACCTGCCAATCGGGATTACCTACAACGATATCTGCAATCGCAGGAATGACCATCATCACCGCCAACGTAGACAGCAATAAACCGAGTATCAGAAATATGGGGCGAAAGTCTATCACTTCAAATAGTCCTATGCTCTCATCATTTTTAAAATCATGATCCAAACAAATAAGAGCGGTCAATTATTTTCGCAAATAATATTCTCTAATAATTAGTTATAAATTAGATCTAAGTTCCATTACTTGGATTACCTATAATTGACAAAAATTCACGCCGAGTTGATGGATCTTCCCTAAAAGCACCTAGCATTGTACTCGTAACCATACTGACCCCAGGCTTATCAATTCCACGTGTCGTCATACATTCATGAGCAGCCTCAATTACGACTGCCACTCCCTTTGGATCCAAAACATCATTCAAAGCATTAGCAATCTGTGCTGTCATTTTTTCCTGGATTTGAAGCCGGCGACCAAAAGTTTCAACTAACCGCGCCAATTTACTAATACCAACGACACGAGACCTTGGCAAATAGGCAACATGAACCTTACCTAAGATAGGTGCAATATGGTGTTCACAATGAGACGCAAAATAAATGTCTTTGAGAACTACAATTTCATCGTAACCCTCGGTCTCATCAAAACTTTTACCAAGAATTTTCTCAGGATCATCATTATAACCACTAAAATACTCCTCATAAGCCCTAACCACACGCGCAGGCGTATCAATCAAACCATCTCTGGTTGGATCATCGCCAGCCCATTTCAATAATGTACAAACAGCTGCCTCAGCTTCTTCCCGGCTAGGTTTTTTAGTTGTCACGTTTCTTCCTCTCAATCAATAAACAGTCTCCTTAAAATGATTCATTTTAATTCCCACGTTAAATTTTCATAGTCAGCAATGATATCATATCTATTAATTTACCTAAATTAACGATTTCTGCGGCTTTCACCAGCAAGAAGCAATAATTCGTTTTAGCGTCTATAAATTAATTCTTGGTATTATTAGTTCACCAACGTTAAATCGTGAGGAGAATCCAATGAAAAAGCAGGAACAGACACACTGAAACTCGTGCCTGTATTATTAATCATCTGGTAGCTACCTACCATGAAACCAGACGGTGTCGCCAAGGGTGTGCCACTAGTATACTCAAAACTTTCGCCTGGTTGCAAAATAGGCTGTTCACCAACAACCCCTTCGCCTTGTACTTCATGAATACGTCCATGAGAATCAGTAATATGCCAATGGCGCCGCATTAATTGCACGGTATCCTCACCTTGATTTTCAATACAAATACGATAGGCCCAAACAAAGTGAAAATCTTCTGGTTCGGACTGCTCCTCCATAAAAATTGGATCAACAGATATTTTAATAGAATTAGTGACCTCGGAATACATAACCATCCACCAGATTAATACCAAATTACTTTTTAGTTAATATTTAGCACATTTGACAGCGTACGAACACACCTTTCGAAACAGCTAAATAAACTTTGACAATACATATTACTAATCGTTTACCATCGGGAAATAGTTAAAACTCAGAAAATCTAACAATAATATTAAGCCAATTAGTAGTATAATAAACCAGACCCAATGAAAATAACAAATAGGGGTATTCTTACGACACGTGCACCTGCACTTTTCCATCCTATTAAATTGAGAACAACCATCAACGATAGCTAACCAAAGGATAAAAAGTAATCTCGGAGATTAGCTAACCATTAGTTATGCTCACTTACCTTATTGTGTTTAAGAAACTCGCAATCGAATAATAAATGACACTTGCACCACTGGCATATGGAGACTAATTAGGTCTCCTAATTATCAAAGATATTTACGGAGCATTGTTTTGAACGACCAAAATATTACCCGCCACGATTATGGAGGCAAAGTAGAAACTAATTGTGAGAAATTTATCGAAGGTTTGATAGAATTATTTGACGATCTTTCTGACTTTGCACTCTCTAGAATTCATAAAAAAATCTTTGAGTCCGTTCCCAATTACAACGTTAATAAGCTCCCACAAAAAGATATCAATCATTTTAAACTTACTTGGTATATCACATTAGCCGAACTAATGTTCTTTAGTATGAAGAGCCAACCCAAGTTAGAAGAAATTAGAAATATGTTTTATACTGAAATGGAAATCACCGCAGCAGAACGCAATGCAACGCCTTTTCTAATGGAAGCTCGAACCACTATTCCGAGAATCATTATGCGGAATAAAGATTTCACCGAGAATGGAATATTTAATACTCCAACGAGTAACCGTGCAGAAGATACTCCTCGTAATAATGGATTAGGGCCAGAGCTCGCACGTATTATCATGGAAACATCTTTTTCAACAAATCCAATTATAGGAACGCTTTACGACGATATCCTAGAAATTTTTGAGCTTGAATTCAATAATGCTTACGGCCATTGTTCAATTTCTTGTGCAACATTTTCTATAATCTAAAAGAAAAATGTGTTGCGAATAGAAATATAAGACATTGCAATACCAATTAGGAGAAAGAGGTAGCCTATCGAACGTTCCATGGTGTGCTGCGAGACTTTACCCTGCAACCGTGGCCCAATCTGCCCTCCAATAATAACAGCGGGAACAGTATAAATAACAACATTCCACGGCACCGCTTTCAGACCCCCTTGAGCCACCAGAGAAGATATCTGTGTAAATGATGCCGCTGCTACAACCACTATAACGACAAAGACGGAAGTTGCTGCAGCAACAGGGATAGGGACCCCATTCCGCTTTGCAAGTTGTGGCATAACAACCTCACCAATTCCAACACCCAAAAGACCCGTTAGAAATCCGCCAACACCTGTTGCTATAGCCCCAACACCTTGTTGCGGCTTTTTATAAGTATAAGTAGTACCATCGCGCCCTGTAATAGATTTTATTGGGCTCCCCAATATATCTTCTGGGCCGTCATTACCATCTTCCACACCCAATACTTTTGCAGGCTCATTATAACTGATCAACACCAACGATAAAATAAGCATCAGCAAGCCATAAACACCACGTAGTGCTTCTTCAAATTCTTTGAATGTAGTTAGTAAAAGAGCACCGCCTATACCTATTGGAACACCAACTAAAATGAATGGGATGGCACTTTTATAATCTATCAATCGCTTTCTATAATAACCAATAAATCCCGAGGAAAAGCCAAAAACCTCTGTCAGGAGTGCAACACCAATTGCTGCGGCAATATTTTCAAACGGATATTCTGGGCCTAGAATTGGGAATATAATCATGAAGATTGGAGCGAACATGGCAGCGCCGCCAATACCACTAAGCATTGCAGTTGTAGCCACACACATAGCGACGGGGAACATAAACCAATAGAGCGTCCAATCAAATTGCGCTAATTCCATAATCGATACTTCCTAGATTACTTGAAAGTTTATTACTGGGCGCAACTAGCTAACCCATAGGTAGATATCGGTTTTCCCGATTATATTTAAATTAATTCATAAGACGTATGAAATTGCCTAAAATGTTACTACTGAGCGAATGGATTTGCCTTCATGCATAAGATCAAATCCCTCATTGATCTTTTCAAGAGCCATCGTATGTGTGATGAGATCATCAATATTAATTTTGCCGTCCATATACCAGTCAACAATTTTTGGTACATCCGTCCTTCCTTTAGCACCACCAAAAGCTGTTCCACGCCAAACCCTACCGGTCACTAATTGGAATGGGCGGGTAGAAATCTCCTGTCCTGCTCCAGCAACACCAATTATAACACTTTCACCCCAACCCTTGTGACAGCATTCGAGTGCATCACGCATGACATTAACATTTCCTATGCACTCAAAGCTATAATCAACACCACCAAAAGAAAGATCGACGATATCAGCCACCAACGTATCTGTTTTGGATGCATTGATAAAATGGGTCATGCCAAATTTCTCGGCAAGCATTTTTCTTTCCGGATTTAAGTCAATCCCAATAATTTTATCGGCCCCAACCAATCGAGCGCCCTGGACCACATTAAGACCAATTCCACCCAGCCCAAAAACAGCAACGTTCGATCCAGGTTCTACTTTAGCGGTATTCATTACAGCGCCAATCCCAGTAGTTACACCACAACCAATATAGCAAACCTTCTCAAAAGGAGCGTCTTTACGTATTTTCGCAAGCGCTATTTCCGGCACAACAGTATAGTTAGAAAAAGTCGAAGTACCCATATAATGAAAGACCTTTTCGCCATCAATTGAGAACCGACTAGAACCATCTGGCATGAGTCCTTGACCTTGGGTTACACGAACTGCCTGGCAGAGATTAGTTTTTCCAGATGTACAGTAGTCGCACTCGCGGCATTCAGGTGTATAAAGTGGAATAACGTGGTCGCCAGTCTTTAAAGAATTAACTCCTGAACCACACTCAACAACTATCCCGGCTCCCTCATGACCTAAAATTGCTGGGAATATTCCTTCTGGATCTTCACCGGATAAGGTAAATGCGTCAGTATGGCAGATACCTGAAGCTTTTATTTCTACTAAAACCTCGCCTTCACGCGGCCCTGCTAGTTGGACGGTTTCAATATTCAGCGGATCACCCGCTTTAAAAGCAACGGCAGCTTTAACGTCCATAATCTCATCCTTTTCAAAGTTTCATGGAAATTGAGTTATTCGTACCGAAGAGCTCCAATAGGGTCAAGACCGGCGGCCCTTATTGCTGGAACTAGCTATAACATATCATAAAAAATTCTATACTGATGATCCTGAGCCTAATCATATAGAATGTATAAGTTTGGACCCATCCGTCAAATAATAATATTAAGCTAATACATAAAGATTGATCATGTAAACGGATTACACCTTAACGCGTAATGAACAAATTCAGTCAAGATTAACACTTAAATTCTTGGTATCTTTAAGGAAGCTCCTTGTTGTTAGTCACAGGCGGTGTTAAACAGCGAGGCGATGAACAAGGTTTATTTATTAACCTAAAACACAGCATAATTTTGGGCTAAAAAATTGCAAAATAACAAAAAAATATGTATTTTAGTTTACATATACAAACGCACCTAAGATCTAAACTACACCGAAAATTAAATACGAGATTTCCAATGCATTTGGCACAAGTATAATAAAAATGTTGAGTATTTCTCACCTCCCGCATTTAAATGCTATTCTCAATGCCATAGCTGCTTGCTTCTTAATGGGCGGCTTTATATTTATAAAGTCAGGTAATCGTGATGCCCATAGACTTTGTATGATAATCGCCTTAATCATATCAAGTTTGTTTCTGATTAGTTACGTTATCCACCGTTTTTACGTCCCAATTTTTGTTTTTCAGGGAGAGGGTGGCATACGGGTCTTTTATTATATGTTACTGATCAGTCACGTATTCTTAGCAATAGCGATTGTTCCCTTGATTACTGTAACAGTTATCCGGGCTTTCAGAGAAAATTTTATAGGTCATAAAAGAATAGCCAAACTGGTATGGCCAATTTGGATGTATGTTTCAATATCCGGGATTATTGTATATCTAATGCTTTATCAGTTATACCCGCTTAAAACAGCCCAACTTATATAAGCTGACTGGCATGCCCATAGAAACACTTTCTTATTCACGTAAGGCCCTTTTAAGAGGCTGGTCACTGCTTGCTATCGCTTCCCTAGCTTTAGCAGGTTTATTTGCCATACTACTAGTACTATCGCGTATTCCCGGCATGGAAAACTCTGTTCCGTGGCCTACAGCGTTTTTCCAAAAAGGCTTGGTGGTACATGTTGTGCTGTCATTTGCAGTTTGGTACCTAGCAGTTTTTGTTTGTTTAGTTCAAATTGGGAGTAACGACGATGTAAAATTACTTGATAAAGCTGGACTTTGCTTCGCAATAATAGGCACGATCCTGCTACTAATCCCTGCTTTACTCGACCGCGGTGAACCAACTCTCAATAATTACATACCTGTCATTATTGATCCTCTCTATTACTCCGGCTTGATACTACTTGCTCTTGGAATACTTTTTGGCATCGTCCCGATTTTTAAAAATCACTTTAAAGGTCCAAATTTAAAAGGACCTGGATATATTTATATCATATCAATTATCGCCTTTATTTTTGCGATGGCGCAACTTGCCAACCAGCCAATAAGTTATGATTATAATGAAAGACTGATGTGGGGTGGAGGACATGTCCTACAATGTTTAAATGTCATTTTACTTTTAATAGCCTGGTCTTACCTCACAGATCAAATTAAACCTAACACTCCGTTCAAAGTAGCAACGATATGGCTGGTTGTAGCAAGCCTTATAGGATTAAGTTTTTATATAATATGGGATGTGACGGACGAAACCCAAACTAGAGCCTTTACACATCTCCAAAAAACTCTAGCCCCTCCAATACTAATTTTCTTTATTATTCTTTTACCTACCATTAGACACCATTTGAAAAATTTCAAGTGGCAAGATCCGGCTATGCTAAGCTTTTGGGCGTCAATAGTCGTTTTCGCTGTCGGTGGCGTTCTAGGGGGATTTGTTGACGGAATAGATACCCGTACTCCAGCCCATTACCACGGTGTTATTGGTGGAATAAATCTGGCTTTTGTTGGTCTATTTTATACAGTTTTTCTGCCTATGCTCGGTCGAAATATACAAACGGGCAAACTAATAATCAGCCAGATAATTCTTTATGCCTCAGGGCAATTCCTTTTTATCATCGGTATGTTTCTTGCCGGCCATATGGGTGCGGCCCGGAAAGTGATGGGTACAGCAATAGATATGGATAGTTCAATGGCAATCGGCGCCGCGAGAATCAGAGATTTTGGGGGTGGATTGGCAATTATTGGTGGTGTTTTATTTATTTATGCCGCATTAAAAGCTCTATTAAGAAAATCCAAGTTAGAAACATAAACATGAACAAGAAAATTAGTATAAACTCAGTTATAATAACTCACAGAGTATCTCACTTAAACCATGGTTGAACATTATACAAATATATCAGAATTGGACCAACAAGCTAAAAACTTGAACACAGTCTCGGTTGAAGTAAATCCGCGCGTTGTTGACTACGCCATCTTATTGAAACCAAGAGTGATGTCCCTGGTATTATTTACAGGAATTGTTGGTATGGTTATGGCGCCAGGATCTATTCCTTTGTTTACCTATCTAATAGCTATAGTTTGCATTGGTGTTGGCGCTGGAGCTTCTGGCGCAATTAACATGTGGTACGACCGCGATATAGATAGCAAAATGGAACGTACAATGAACCGTCCAATTCCTTCTGGCCGGATGCAACCTGCCAATGCGCTGTGGTTTGGTATTGTATTATCGTTAATATCCGTCACGGCTATGGCAATTTGGGTAAATTCAATTTCAGCTGCTTTACTTGCCGGCACTATTATTTACTACGTTATTATTTACACAGTCTGGCTTAAGCGCCGAACGCCGCAAAATATTGTCATTGGAGGTGGGTCAGGCGCCCTTCCTCCGATGATCGGGTGGGCAGTTGTAACAGGTGACATTTCGTTAGACTCTATTTTACTTTTTGCGATTATTTTCATGTGGACACCACCACATTTTTGGGCTTTAGCACTATATCGTTCTGGAGATTATGAAAAAGCAGGCGTACCTATGATGCCAGCAGTCTCCGGCGTAACAGAAACCAAAAAGCAAATGCTAATATACACTATTCTTTTATTACCGCTAACAGTTGCCCCCACATTTACGGGTCTAGTCTCTATACCAGCAGGTGTCATTATTGGGCTCCTCGGCTTATGGTTTATCCGCCACGCCTATATAGTATTAAAATCAATTGGATTTGATGCGCCACGCGCAATGTTTAGATTTTCAATACTCCACCTTTTTTTAATATTCGTTATTTTCTTAGTTGACCGCGGTATCATACACTTACTCTAAGGCCTCTCTTTATTCCTATGACACCCATAACTGCATATAAAAAATTAGAAAAATATTTTGGACGACTTCTAGCTCTACGTGAAGCCTCTGGTATGCTTCATTGGGACGCTGCCACAATGATGCCGAAAAGCGACGCGGCTGCGACTACAAGAAGTGACCAAATAGCAGCCCTTGGTGGGGTCTGCCACGAAATTCTTAATAATACTGAAACCTCTGACCTATTAGATGAAGCCGAGGACCAAAATAATCTAGACAAATGGCAATTAGCTAATCTTAGAGAAATGCGCCACATGTGGGTACATGCAAGTGCAGTTACGGGTGATCTAATTGAAGCACTATCCAAGGCTTCCATGAAGTGCGAAATAAAATGGCGCACTGCTCGAACTGGGTCGGACTACGAGGGTATCAAGCCATTATTATCCACAGTACTTCAGCTAGTCAAAGAGTCGGCTGTAGCTAAATCTGAAGTACTGGGTTGTTCTCCCTATGAAGCGCTGATGGACGAGTATACGCCAGGCTTAAGACAGGAGACGGTAGATCCGATTTTTTCTGATATTGAGAAATTCCTTCCAAACTTTTTACAGGCTGTACTAGAGAAGCAGGCTACGATGGGACAACCAATCATTCCCAAAAGCCCGTTTCCTTTAGATCAACAGCGTACCCTTGGTCAATTATTAATGAAAGCACTGGGTTTTGACTTTAATCAAGGACGGCTCGATGTCAGTTTGCATCCATTCTCAGGCGGTACACCAGATGATCTGAGAATTACTACACGTTATAATGAAGATGACTTCTTGTCCGGCTTGATGGGAATATTACATGAAACTGGTCACGCATTATATGAGAAAAATTTACCTAAAAAATGGCGACACCAACCAGTTGGCGAAGCGCGCGGTATGGATATGCATGAAAGCCAATCTTTGCTAATTGAAATGCAGGCTTGTCGCTCTAGAGAATTTCTTACCTATGCAGCTCCTCTAATGAAAAAAATATTTAAACGAGAAGGTCCAGAATGGGAAATCGATAACCTCTATCAAATTTATTCTACCGTAAATCCAGGTCTAATCCGAGTTGATGCAGATGAAGTTACCTATCCAGCACACATTATCTTGCGTTATAATATCGAACACGCATTAATTAGTGATAAAATGACCCTCAACGATTTACCTAATGTTTGGAATGACGGAATGTTTAATTTATTAGGTTTAAAACCAACGGATCATGGCAATGGTTGTATGCAAGATATTCACTGGTTTGATGGCGCATGGGGTTATTTTCCTAGCTATAGCCTCGGTGCAATGGCGGCCGCACAATTCTTTGATGCTGCTGTTCAATCTAATTCGGATATTCTTCCATCGATTAGTCTAGGTAACTTTGGGCCGCTTTATGACTGGCTTACGAAGAATATTCACAGCAGAGGGTCACTTTATGAGACACCAGAATTGATTAAACTTGCGACTGGTAAACAATTAGATCCTTCTATCTTCAAACGGCATCTTACACAAAGATATCTTACTTAACGCCCGTCATGACTAGCTTGCGACGCTAACCCTCGAAGTATAGTCTACACAAAATTTAAATCATTCATTCGACTTGGAGAATTCTTTGAAATATATCAGTACTCGCTCAGGGGCGCCTGATTTAGAATTTGAAGATGTATTATTAACAGGACTTAGCCCCGACGGAGGTCTTTACGTACCTCAGGCTTGGCCCCAATTTTCAAAAAATGAAATTCGTGATTTACGTGGTCTTACCTATGCGGAATTAGCGACAAAAATTATGCTTCCCTTCATGGGCGATTCTATCCCCAAAGATCTATTCAAAAAAATCGTCGAAGAGACTTATGCAGAGTTCAATCATCGCGCGATTGCCCCAACCAAACAAATTGGTCACAACCAGTGGGTTGCTGAACTATTCCACGGTCCGACACTCGCATTCAAAGATTATCCGTTACAACTCGTTGGCAGGCTTTTTGATTATTTTCTAACAAAACGTGATAAAAAGGTTACAATTATAGGGGCTACTTCGGGAGATACCGGCTCGGCTGCAATTGAAGCCTGCCGAGATCGGGACGCTATTAAAATATTCATCCTCCACCCCCAAGGTCGTGTATCCGAAGTTCAACGACGCCAAATGACCACAGTTAGATCAGAAAATGTATTTAACATTGCACTGGATGGAACATTTGATGATTGCCAGGATATGGTAAAAGCACTGTTCGTCGATGAAAAATTTCGTGATGCCCATAACCTATCTGCCGTAAATTCTATAAACTGGGCACGTATAATGGCTCAGATTGTCTATTACTTCTGGACAGGAGTATCCCTTGGAGCACCGGATCAAAAATTCATATACGCCGTACCAACGGGTAATTTTGGCAATGTCTATGCCGGCTATGCAGCTAAGAAAATGGGTTTACCGGTTGAAAAATTAATCATCGGATCTAATGAGAATGACATACTTACACGATTTTTTGCCTCGCAAAACACGAAGGGTACGATGTCAATGGCCCCCGTTATTCCAACCTCTAGTCCAAGTATGGATATTCAAATTTCAAGTAATTTTGAACGTCTATTATTCGATTATTATGGCCGGGATGGCAAGGCTGTCGCCGGTGTCCTGGAGGATTTTCGTCACAACAAAACCGTCAATTTTGGTCATGAATGCTGGCAAAAAATGCGTAAAATATTCGAATGTTACCGTGTCAGTAATTCTGAAATAAACTCTGCTATCGCCAACGTTTATAAAACAACCGGAGAACTCTTAGATCCGCATAGTATTATCGGCGTTGTTGGAGGCCACAAAGGGCATACCAATCCCGCTAACATTATGGTGGCTTTGGCTACAGCTCATCCAGCCAAATTTCCAGCAGCAGTCGTAGAAGCAACTGGCATCACCCCAAATTTACCTGCACATCTAGCAGATCTCCTGGAGCGAGAAGAGAGTTATGATGTATTGCCAAATGATCTAGATCAGATACGCGACTATATCGTTAATACACTTAAAAAAAAGTAGTCCAGGATGAACGTTAAAATTACTACACTTTCAAATGGACTCCGCATAGCGAGCGATTATATGGGTACTGTCGAAACCGTCTCGGTCGGGGCTTGGGTAGCGGTTGGTACTCGTCATGAAGAACAGAAACTGAATGGTATTTCTCACTTAATAGAACATCTAGCATTTAAGGGAACAAAAAAACGTTCAGCTTTTTCCATCGCCGCGGAAATTGAAGCCGTCGGAGGGCAAATGAATGCCTACACTTCACGTGAAAATACAGCTTTTTATGCGAAGGTTCTAAAAGGAGACGTCGCTCTCGCAATCGATATCATCTCCGATATTCTTCAGAATTCAACGATCGAACCGAATGAATTAGAGCGTGAACGCCAGGTTGTAATTCAAGAAATTCATCAATCCCATGATATACCCGATGACATAATTTTTGATCACTTCCAAGAAACTGCCTATCCAAATCAAGCTATTGGACGGCCTATTTTAGGGAAAGCTAAACTAATTAAAGACATCAAACGGAAAACTCTGATGGAATATATGAAAGTCCAGTACTCTGCTTCGAGAATTGTTGTCGCTGCAGCAGGTAACGTCGAACATGATGTTTTAGTTGAACTTGCGGAAAAAGCTTTTTGTAATCTTCGCAATGACCCTGACACTCCTAAAGAGCCCATCAACTATCAAGGCGGTGATTACAGGGAAATTCGTGATCTTGAACAAGTGCACCTCGTGATGGGCTTAGATGGCGTATCCTACAAAGATCCAGATTATTATCCGATTTCGGTCCTATCAACTTTACTCGGCGGCGGAATGTCCTCTCGTTTATTTCAAGAAATTCGTGAGAAACGCGGTCTCGTTTATAGCATATACAGCTTTACATCCAGCTTTGAAGATGGGGGGATTTTTGGTGTCTATGCTGGAACTGGTAAAGAGGAAGTAGGCGAGCTACTGCCAATTATTTGTTTCGAACTGCAAAAACTAGCTGAAAACATTGTCGATAATGAAGTAGCTCGTGCTCGTGCTCAATTAAAAGCCTCAACCCTAATGGCCCTTGAAAGCACAGCCTCCCGCAGTGAACAGATTGCTCGCCAATTACAAATTTTTGATCGTATTGTGCCAGCGGAAGAAGTCATCAAACAAATAGATAAGGTCAATGCCGCAGATCTAAAACGGATAACAACACGTTTGCTGAGAAGCGAATTAACCTTCGCGGCCCTCGGACCAATCCATAACGTAGAAGAATTTAATTCAATAAAGAGAAGATTAAACTAAAATCGTCAAATCCAAATTCAACCACCAATAAAAAACTTGATCAGGCGTGACCTACCTCATCTGAGAGCATCCGGGGATCAATGCCAATTTTTTCAATTGACCGCTCCCACTTGGTGGCTTGGTCACCATCAAAAATAAGTTCCATATCAGCCGGGGCTTGTAGCCAACCATTGGCCTTTATTTCATCGTCGAGTTGACCCGGCCCCCAACCGGCATACCCTAGGGCCAACAAACTCTGTTTTGGCCCCCGACCTCTCGCAACCGCTTTTAAAACATCTACCGTTGCTGTTAATGAAACACCACCATCAACTTCTAAGGTTGCATCTTGTTGATAGTCATCTGAATGTAGCACAAAACCGCGACCAGCCTCAACTGGACCACCAAAATGTATTGGTACTGCGCGGCCGTTGGCCCCTTCCTCAATTCCTAATTGTTCAAGAAGACTAGGAAAAGAAAGTCCCTTAATTACTTGATTAAGCACAAGCCCCATCGCCCCATCATCGGTGTGAGCACATATATAAATGACTGTTTTATAAAATTGCTCATCTCGCATTCCTGGCATGGCAATCAAGAGTTGACCGGTAAAATAAAAATCAGACCCAGATTCATCTTTTCTTAACATCGTACTCTTTCAAATACTATTTATATATTACGCAAATATCTCAAAGTGATACTTAATCAGTATTATCACATATTTGTTGATTTGATCAAAGTTTGAATTTGAAATTCAAAAAATCTACAAATTTATAAATTTATAAATTTATTTAATCCTTATTTACCTATATAAATTAACAGCATAGGTTGTTTAGTATTACAATGTTAATTGGTGAGAACATGAAATTTTTATTCTCTGGCCTTTCTAAGGGCTTATCATCAGTTTTTACATCCCTGTTTGTATATATGGGATTACTAGTTCTAATTAATCAAGCAAGTATCGCTAACCAAGGAGTATCTCCTTGGATTAAAACTGATCAAACTTCCGTCCGACTTATTGCTGCCATGCCCTCAATTGGTGATCGTCAAATTATCAAACTGGGTCTCCAATTTAAACTGAAAACAGGTTGGAAAATATACTGGCGATCACCAGGCGACGCGGGGTTCCCCCCAAGCCTTGACTTAAAACAATCTGAAAATTTAGAAAAAATAGATTTCGGTTGGCCTCTGCCAACCCGATTTTTAGTTTCTGGCATTCAAACAATTGGGTATAAAAATGAAGTAGTATTTCCGATTAACGCGACAGTTAGCAACCAAAATCAAAAATTAAAATTACGAGCGGATCTTGATTACCTAGCCTGCGATGAAATTTGTATTCCCTATAAAGCTAAGCTTTCCCTTGATATTCCTGCCGGCCCAGCCACCAACCTTTTGTCAGAGAACAACCACCTAATAAATCAATATATGGCAAAAATTCCAGGTGATGGAAAAGCCCATAAACTAAAGATCAGTAGTGTCGTAACAACTGGTGCATTTATCGAGGTTGAAAAGAATATCCGTAAAGGTTTTATAACTATAAAAGCAAAGAGTGGGCTCCCCTTTAAAGACCCTGATATTTTTATAGAAGGCCCAGAATTAACTTTTTTTGGAGCGCCAAAATTAACGCTAAATAAAGATAAATCTACCGCAACGTTCATTGTGCCCGTTACAGAAGAAGAAAATGCTAAAATTATTGCATCCTCAATACGGTTAACACTAAAAGATAACGAACGCTCGGCTGAGCGTAGCCTGCAGGTCATATCATCAGAAGCTTCTCCACCAATTAAAAACCAACAGTTCTCATTTCCATTAATCTTTGGCTTTGCACTTTTGGGTGGATTAATCTTAAATCTAATGCCCTGCGTGCTCCCTGTCATTTCCTTGAAAATTCTAAGTCTGGTATCGCATAGTCACTCAAGCGGTGGGACAGTAAGACTAAGTTTCATCGCCTCTGCTCTGGGTATAATTTTTTCATTCTTGTTAATAGGGGGCGGCCTTATTTGCCTGAAATTTGCTGGCTCCACAGTTGGCTGGGGTATTCAGTTTCAGTACCCATGGTTCATTGTTGGATTAAGTATTATCGTTACATTCTTTGCATACAATCTTTGGGGCCTATTTGAACTACGTCTGCCAACTCGGTTAACCGATTTTGCCAACAACTCTGGCAGTCATAACAAGAACCAGCTTAGTTTTGGTAATAATTTCATAACCGGTGCATTTGCCACATTATTAGCAACTCCCTGTTCCGCCCCATTTCTAGGCACAGCCGTCGGGTTTGCCTTGGCTGGCAGTATTATTGACATATTCGTTATCTTTTTAGCTTTAGGGATCGGCATGGCGTTGCCTTATTTAATAATTGCAACTTTTCCGAGTTTTGTTGATAAGCTGCCAAAGCCGGGGATTTGGATGGTCACAATCAAGAGAATTTTAGGGATTGCATTAGCAGCTACAACTATTTGGCTATTGTCGATCTTAGCTATCCAAGTAGGCACAATAGTAGCATTAATTATCTCTGCACTACTTATTCTCGTGGGCCTCAGTTTGATAATACGCAATCGTCAAAAAGAAGATAATCGTCTTCCAACTACGATTATTATTATTGCAAGTATTCTTGGGGCTTTTTGGGTACCATACAATATTTCTCCCTCTCAAATTCAAATTAAAAATCAAAAACAAACTTACTGGCAAGATTTTAATCCGGAAGCTATCCCGAACTTGGTAAAAAAAGGTAAAACCATCTTTATCGATATCACAGCAGAGTGGTGCATCACGTGTCAGGTCAATAAAGCTATCGTGCTTAAGAGCCAGAAATTTAAAGACCTAATTGCTAGTAATAAAATAATAGCTATGCAAGGCGATTGGACAAAGCCAGATGAAAAAATCCTAAGTTACCTGAGGAAATTTAATCGTTTTGGTATACCTTTTAACGCCGTTTACGGACCTGGAAGCAAATCGGGCGACGTCCTCCCAGAACTTCTCACAACAAACACTGTTCTGCACAGTCTAAAAAAAGCGTCAAAAGGAAAATTAATATTCTAGAAAAAATTTCTAAGGAAATATTATCTACAGAAATTCCTTAAATTGATTTATTACGGACTGCCTCATAACGGATGTTATAATAATTACCCATAAAAATAATTAACGCTCCAAACAATAATGCTGTTTCTAATGTTTCGTTATAGAAAAAATAGCCGATAATCGCAATTATAGGTAGTCGCATAAAGTCTATTGGAATTACTGTTAACGTATCGGCAACCTGAAACGCTCGTGTTAAGCAATAATGTGAGAAAAATCCACCAACTCCAACGAGCACAATCCATTGAATATCTGATATAGACGGTATAACCCAAACAAATGAAGCTGGCAGTAAAGCAAACGGAAATTGGATAAGGTTCATATAAAACAACACGGCTAAAGGATGCTCGGTTTTGGTCATCGACTTTGTTAAAATATAAGAAACTGCATAACAAAATGCAGCACCAATCACAATAAACGCTGCAGGATCTATAACATTCAAACCCGGTCTTAGTATAATTACTACGCCAGCTATCCCACAACAGATAGCTAAAATCCGAGCGTGATGCATACGCTCACCTAAAAAAATAACAGCAAGTAGAGCAGTCCAAACCGGTGTAGCGTACTCAAGTGCAAAGACAGTAGCCAGTGGTAAAAGAGAAATACCAAGAAACCATCCAAATTGACCACCAAAATTAAATATATTACGCAAAAAATGATAAGATATATGTGAAGTTTTAATTACAGGCCAACCTACACGCATAATTACCAGGACTGTAATAGACAAAGCTATGAAGCTTCGAAAGGTTAAAATCTGAAAAATACTTAAGGTGTCGGATAGCTCTCGACCCGCAATGGCCATGCCAACAAAAGAGATCACGGCGCCGCTCATCCAAAAGAAACCGTGGATTAAAGAGGCCGCCGGCAGAGAATTATTTTGAATCATTTAAACCCGTTCGGATAACCAAATAGCTAGCCGAGATCCAGTTTTGATAGCGGACGATAGTATCGGATATCCAGGTGCCTGTTCAGCTTCATTGGCTAATGCTATGTCTCGATGCTGGACCTCTTCCTCTCTAAACTCATCAATAACTTTTTTTAATACCGGTTCAGCGTCTTTATCAGGCAATTTATTTAATTCTGCAGATTGATCAGCATAATGTTCTTCAATTACTTCCTCAATCGCGACCGTACAAGCCATTGCAGCTTCCCGGCCAAGTAATGCTGTCCCAACACCAAGTGCATAGCCTGCAACTTGCCATAAAGGCATTAAAGCTGTTGGACGCACCCGTCGCTCAACGATCAGTTTATTAAAGGTTTCAAGATGCCGCTCCTCTGCAACTGCCATCTCACGCAATACATCGCCATCATTTGAGTCACCGAGGATGGCCAATTGCCCTTCATAGATTCGTTTGGCGCCATATTCCCCTGCATGGTCAACGCGGATGATCCGGTTTATTAGTTCATTTTTATCTAGGTCGCCAAGCAGATGGCCGGGTTTCTTGGTTGGTTGAGCCGTCAAATTCTAATTCTCCTAATTTAGATCGACCCTGATTTTCCTACTTAATAAAACACTTGAAAAGCTCAGGGTCCCTAGGATAACTGATACAATTATGTTATAAACGGTCATTGACAATCCAAACAAGGTCCAGTCGATCTCATCACATTTTTTTGGCATTGTCGACATCAACTGACTTTGAAAATTTTCAAAACTTATTGGAAGCTTGTTAAAATTACCACAACCTGTTGCTGCATTCCACCAATGCTGTTCAACACCATAATGATAAAAGGCTAAAAATGCACTAATCAAAAAAACAATACCAATAACTCTAAGCGTCCCTTGCTGATTAGTCGTTTTAATATGAAGCGCTAAGCCGGCAAACAAGATCGCTGCAAAATACGGGATACGCTGATATTTACACAATATACAAGGTTCAAGACCATACATTAGCTCGGCCACAAATACGATTAAAAGAACGCAAATACTTGCTAGCAGTATTAGTCGTAAAATTATTTTATCAGTATTTTTAGTCATTCTAATTGTACCCTAAAGTAGAAATTTAATTAGAAAAAAACTACCTATTAATAAAACAACAAATAAAATAAATAATAGCCCAAGTCGGCGTTCGATAAATGCACGGGCAGGATCGCCATACTTCCAGAGTAATGCTGCAATAACAAAAAAGCGCGTACCTCGAGCTAGAATTGACCCAATTATAAAAATCGTTAAGTTCAGGCCAGTAGCACCACTAAGTATCGTAATTACTTTATAAGGGAATGGAGTAATACCAGCAAAAAATACTGCCCATGCCCCCCATTGGTTATATGTAATCTGAAACTCCGAAAAATTTTTCGTATAACTGTAAAATTCTAATACTGGTTTACCGATTTGTTCGTACATAAAAAAACCAATCCCATACCCAAATATACCTCCAATTACTGAAGCCGCGGTACAGATACTTGCCGCAAGCCAGGCACGATCCCTCATAGCTAAAACTATCGGTATGAGTAATATATCTGGGGGTATAGGAAAAATCGAACTTTCTATTAATGAAATCAGAGCCAAAGCCATAAGGGCGTATTTTTTGCCCGCTAGATTTAAAATCCAATCATATAGTTTACGCAACATAATTTTTTATCCTAAGAACGGTGTCTTTACTAATGCGTACTCATTCTTTTAGCAAACAACTTAGTCTCATTTTAAATATGACGCCCAGCCTGTTTTGTATTTAAACAAATTTCAAAATCTAAGTATTGAATTGGTTAAGTATTCTGTATCTATGGGGCTTTGAATTTGATAATAATTACTAATCGAAATGTTTTGTAGTGGTTGACCCAGCCTGAACTCATTGTATTATTTGCCGCGATTAGAAAAATAATGCCCCCGTGGCGGAACTGGTAGACGCGCGGGATTCAAAATCCCGTTCTCGCAAGGGAGTGTCCGTTCGATTCGGACCGGGGGCACCATTTCCCAATTTTCATTATCCAATACTTTCAAATGAAAGGATTGACATATGCCAAAAACCGACAGCCCTCAACTCGCTAAGTTGCATGAAGGCGCCGTAGTTATTGAGCGTCGCAAAGGCTCCCCTAATTTACAAATTCGAATGAAGATTCCAGGTGGGAAGCCAACTCGTTTCCAATCAAAAACATCCAATCTGGAAGATGCCAAATCAGTCGCAACCAAAGCATACCTAAAAATGTTAGGCCGCGTTGAACACGGAATGTCGCCCCTCGAAAAACATGGAAAATTTGGCCTCATCTGCGACGAATATTTGGCGACATTACAAAAGGTGATTGATTATTCACTTGGTGTCCGCGTTGGCACAAATGACAATACGCCGAATCACCTCCACATTCATGACCAGGGCGACAATACCCAGGGTGGCAAGAGGCAGGTTGAAGAGGGCGCCAAGGAAGATTATGAATACTCGCACGTCGCGGCCCAGTCGAAAGTATGTGGCACCTTTCAACCTTTGTGCCATCAACCCGTCATACTTGTCCGCCGTATAGCTGTTTAGGAACGATCCCACAATCGCCGCAAACCCCAGCACGATGGACAGGTTTGTGTCGGTCGTGGCAAATTCGTGCCACATCAGACCAAACAGCAGAACGGCGTCGGCATATCGGTCGAGGACCGCGTCGAACCAGCCGCCAAAATCGCTTTGCGAATGTTTCAGCCGGGCGATCTCGCCATCGCAACCATCGATGATTGAGGCCAGTTGGGCCAACGCCCCGCCGATGGCCAGTGCAGGGTAGCCGCTCACGGCCATAAATCCTGCGGCAACGCAGGATAGCATCCACGAGATTAGAGAAATTTGGTTGGGCGTCACCGTTGTGCACACCAGATAGCGGCTCAACCACCGGGATATCGGTCGGTTGAGATGTCGTGAAACCGGCCCGTCTCGAGTCTTGCGACCCTGGTCGCGCATCAAACGTCGTTCGGCTTCACGCAGTGCGTCGGGCGTGTCCACATCGAGCCATGACATACCTGTCACATCGACGGTTTTCGCCTGGCCTTCATCCGCCAACTCCCTGAGCCCATCAGAAAGTCCATGCCGATTCTTTGCCGCAGCGTGCTTGAGGCCCTCAAACAGGCCGGATGTACAAAGCATAACTCCGGTATCGCCGGCATCCCAATCACCAAGTAATTTTTCGATTTTCTGAATGCGTCCGTCATCAAACTTGACCCGCGTGACGTCGTCGAGATCGAAGATGCCGTCTTTGTCACAGTCCACAGCGAGGCACATTTCTCCGGGTGCGGGAGGATTGTCGGCCAGTGCTTGTGCAATACCTGGGTCGAATATATGATCAATCATGATCAGGAAGAAAGCTGCCTCCCCGGTGTGATTCTTGGCTGCCAAGGCACTGGCACCGTTCCCCCGCTCCCAGTTTTCGGCTTCGATGAAGTCAATCGTGACGCCGCGACGTTGGGCGATATCGGCAAAATGGGTCCTAACGGTTTTGGCCTCATGACCGAGAGTTACGAAAAATCGTCGGACACCGGTGCCCAGCAATGTGCAAACGACCCGTTCCGCGAGGCTTAGCCCAAGCACCTTGGTTAGGGGTTTTGGTGTCTTCATTTGCGGTCGAAGCCGCGATCCCAATCCTGCAGCTAGAATCAGAGCTATCTCCGGCGTTGCGTTTACTCCATCAGTCTTTTCCATGGCTCAAAACATC
>DUBF01000099.1 GCA_012960465.1 Rhodospirillales bacterium
TATATAAAAACGGTGAACATTTTCAGAAATACGTCATTAGAAAATCACAAAAAAACAAACCTAAAAACTGATCGTATTATTCAGCAGCCAACTGCTTTCCGGTTTCTTTGTTTATCATTCGTTCAATTGCACGTCTTGCAGTTATGCGCGCACTATCGTGTTTAGTATTAATAAATGCTTGGTCCAATGTGGCAGCCATACACGATTGTTGAGATTCGAGAAATTCAATATCTTCATTGAATGTAAAAGCAATTTCTTTATGCAGCAACTGCGTCGCTTCTTCCTCTTTTGGTTTATAGCCATTAAGAGGCGTCCAAAAATAATAACAACTACTCTCCGTTCTCGGCGTAACTCCGTGATAAATACGAATATTAAAACCACCCGGCTGATTCCTGTTTTCTCTTGCCCCTCGCCCTTCTTCAAGTGCACCTACCCACTGGACGACCGTTGAGGGTACAATATATTCAAATTCTTGCCAGCGATCGACAAGGACACCATCTTTAAAACCAGCACCTTTTACATAAGTTGGAGGCGGCACAATATTTTCCATCCAACGCATGTAATGAACACCAGTATCGCGGGGCGTCACTTCCATTGTAGCATCAACTTGTCCCTGCTGGTCTCCCCCACCAATCGTATTGCGATGGATATAGGGAATATGCGTAAGGTCCATAAGATTATCAATGAGTAACATATAGTTACATTCAACCTCATACATATCGTGAATATGCGGCCAATTCTCGTTATCATCATTCCACGGAAAATCAACAAGTAATTCATTTTCACGGGCCAAGGTGGGGTTCCCCATCCAAATCCATACAATCTCTTGACGTTCAAAAATTGGATAACTACGTACTTTAGCATAGGGCGGAATTTTTTCCTGGCCTGGGATTTTTACACAATCACCCAACCCATTAAAAATCATACCGTGATAACCACATTGCAGCCCATCATCGACAATATCACCTAATCGTAAAGGCGTCGCACGATGGCAGCAGCGATCTTCGAGTGCGTAAGCTTTGCCGCCAGAATCCCTAAATAAAACAATTTTTTCGTTGAGTAGGGTTCTTGCGAGAGGCTTTTCACCCGCGATTTCATGAGCCCAAGCTGCTTGATACCAAGCATTTAAAGGCCATTGTTGTTCCGTATCTAAAAACACCTTTAATTCCCTGTTTAAGTCACTTATTTTTATACACGCTTTCAGATTCAAAAGTACATTAAAAATTTATAATTAACCGACAGCATCTTCTAAAATCATATCAGACGCCTTTTCTCCAATCATTATAACAGGTGCATTAGTGTTGCCGGAGACAAGCGTCGGCATAATCGACGCATCAACCACCCTCAAAGACTGGACGCCGTTAACCCGCAAACGCGGGTCAACCACCGCCTCCTCATCGGACCCCATTCTACAAGTACCAACCGGGTGATAGCTCGTTCGTCCACTTTTCTCGAGAAAATCAAGAATATCTTCATCCCGGTTAGATCCGGAACCAGGGCGGACCTCCCTAACAATGTAACGACCTATAGACCCTTGTTTCATAATTTCTCTAACTTTTTTTACGCCAAGTATTAGTGTATCCCTATCCTTTTCTGCAGTTAGAAAATTGTATATAATTTTTGGAGGTGATTTAGGAGTTGCCGACATAATATTGACAGTTCCTCTGCTTTCTGGCCTCAAAAGAGCAACGACTGAAGCACACCCTGGAAATGGATCTACAGGCCCACCAATCAACTCAGAGGTAAATAACATTAGTAAATTTTGTATATCTGGAGACGCAGTATCTGGATGTACCTTTAAATAGCCGCCGGCATAGGCGACACCCATACTAAGGAGGCCTCGCCGCTGAAAGAGATAACGCAAACCGTGGCTAACTTTAGAACTCCATCGATTAAGAACATCATTAACGGTAAAATTTTCATTCAATTCAAACATTAACGGCGCATTAAAATGATCTTGAAGATTTTTCCCAACACCCTCTCTATCTGCAACAATTTTGACCCCTAACTCAGACAAATGATCTGCCGGACCGACACCTGATAATTGCAAAAGTTGAGGAGAATTATAAGCCCCTGTTGATATTATCACCTCGCGCTTAGCAAACGCTTTTTTAATTTGACCACGTCGCTCATACTCCACTCCCACGGCACGTATACCATCAAATACTATTCGATTAGTGTGAGCCTTTGAAACTATAGTGAGGTTGTTTCTTTTGCGCGCCGGGTTCAAAAAACCAACAGCTGCGCTGCAACGTCGGCCATTCTTAGTAGTCCATTGTTGATAACCAAAACCCTCCTGCTCAGCGCCATTAAAATCATTATTTAACTTATGGCCAGCATCAACTGCAGCTTGGATATATGCGTCGGCCATGGGGTGGGTTTCTCTTGGATCCGAAACGGTTAATGGGCCACCAACACCATGAAATTCCCCAGCACCCTTCTCTTGATCTTCAGATTTTTTAAAATAATGAAGTACTTGCTCATATCCCCAACCTGTATTTCCTAGCTGACGCCAGTGCTCGTAATCCTCCTTTTGACCACGCATGTATATAAGGCCATTTATTGAACTTGAACCTCCAATAACTTTACCTCTAGGTTGCTGAATTCTTCGTTTAACCCAGTCAGTTCCCGGCTCTGACGAATACAGCCAATTGACATTTGGATTGGAGAAATTCCGGCCATAGCCGATAGGGATATGTATCCAGGGGTTCGTATCCTCACCTCCCGCTTCCAGAAGGAGCACCTTATATTGGCGAGATGCCGTTAAACGGTTTGCTAGGACGCATCCAGCGCTACCTGCCCCAACAATAATATAGTCATAACTATCTTGCTCCACTCTAACCCTCATTCTAGAAAACTACATTCTCACAGTATTACTAGATTTTTTATATATGACTACAACATAAAATTTATTTAATTCTTGGTGATACTGTGGGCGTGCAAAGTTAAAATATTTTTACATAATATAATTTTATCATTAGATTAAATATTATGAATATCTCAGAACTTAACGCCAATGAAATTGTAACGAAAATCGCCCAACGAGAATTAACTTCTTTGGAGGTTGCCGAGTGTCTAGTTAAACAAAGTAAGCTATGGGCGAATGTTAATTCGTTTATTAATTTTAACGAAGATCAATTCTTACATTCCGCCCTTGATGCCGATAAAAAATTAGCTTCAGGTAAGGAAGTTGGACCGCTCCACGGGTTACCCCTAGTTATAAAAGATAATATTGACGTCGCGGGGTTTGTTACATCTGCGGCGACAAATGCCTTAAAGAATTTTTCGCCAAAAAATCAGGGCCCAGTTGTGAATGCATTATCAAAAGCTGGCGCTATAACTATGGCTAAGACCAACATGCATGAATTAGCTTTTACGCCGGGCATAACAAAAACCTCCGAAGATGAAGAAATATTATGGGGTGCTTTTGGAGCAGCGAAAAACCCGTATGATCTTGAGCACTCACCCTCAGGATCCTCAAGCGGCACTGCTGCAGCTATTTCTGCTAGGTTAGCGCCAGCTGGTCTTGGAACTGACACAGGTGGGAGCGTCAGAAACCCCTCAGCATGGTGCGGTATCAGCGGGCTTCGCCCTAGTATTAATCGTTATTCTCAAAAGGGGGTCGTTCCACTTTCTTGGACCAGAGATACTATCGGCCCCATGGCCAGAACAGTCGCAGACCT
>DUBF01000100.1 GCA_012960465.1 Rhodospirillales bacterium
TATCTGCTCCGACTGGTGGGCATTTTATACCATGTAAAATAGTCGCATGACCAACTTGTTTAAGATAAATCAAATCGGTATGCCAATAATGCCCTGCGCGGTATTGCCCAATATATTTCCCATTTTTTTTTACATTAGATATAACCCTTACTTCAGGATTCTCTGGGAAGGTTTTTTCTGCAAGGTGGTGAGTATGCAAAGGACCAAAATTACTTGAAAATTCACTGAATTGAGGTGGAGCTAAATTTTGATTTCTAAATACTAGTACACCTAAGAAGCCAAACGCCTTTTTCAGTTCGTCATAGGTGTCATTTGATAAAGATTCAGATAAATTAATATTCTGTACTTCGCCAACGAAGTTATCTGTATGTAATTCAATTTTGAGTGAAGTATCTAAAGTTGCCCGCATTGTTACCCCTACCCCCTATTTAATATATTAGCTTATGGTCACATTTTTCATTATGTATTTATGTTTCTAATGGAGAGGAAAAAAATAATAATCCTTATTACAAAACTAATGAAACTAAGTTCAGCATTTTATTAGTCATTTTCAATGAAAATAATCATTCTGATACGGTTTTTTTTATTAATATGGTTCGAAATCTTTCAGTGCAGGTATAACCTCCTCGCCAAATAAATTCACGGATTTCATAACATCTTTTTCCCCAAGTTCCGAAAAATTAAATTCTCCCATAAATGTATTAAAAACACCCTCCTCGGCATATTTGCGTAGTTTTTTTGTGACTGTTTCGGGTGATCCTATAAATACAAGGTCATTATCCATTAAATACTCAGGATTAAAAATATTGGCCATAATGACCGCGGCTCCATCTTCTCCGCGCTCTTTAAATTTTCTGCTATAACGTTTAACTCGATCTTCGAAGCTTTCGTTTGGAAGAGCGTCGGGAAGGAACCCCTCATATGCGCGGGCCGCATGTTTTAGAGCTTTGTTGATAGCTTTTTTATCAGTTTTATCAACATACACCAAGGTGCTGTAGGCAATATTGGGTTTGTGGGTCCAACCAGCGTCCTTCCAATCTGCTAGGAATTTACGATAACGTGGTGCAGCATCTGTGCGGGGGTATACTATAAAGTAGCCGGTATTAAGACCATTTTTTGCGCAAAACTCCAGTGTTTCTGGATCACGGCTTTGCATCCAAATGGGAGGGTGTGGCCGCTGCACGGGTTGCACTGATAAAGTTGCGCTTTTAGTTGAATGGTGTTGGCCTTCAAATGAGAAAGGCTGAGTTTCGCCGTAAGCACTGCGCAGATAATCAATATATTCTAACGTTGGTGTCTTGCGATCATCGTAATCAAGGCCAAAGGGTTCAAAGTAACGTTGATTGATACCTGGAACTAAACCTATCTCAAAGCGGCCATCTAGCATTTGATCGAGTATCGCAATCTCCTCGGCTAGGCGCAACGAATTATAGAGCGGCACGACGTAGCCCATTGGGCCAACTTTCATATGTTTGGTCCGCATTGCAGCGGCAGCTGTAAAAAGGCTAGGTGCAGATATCCAGCTCTCTTGAGGACTAAAGTGGTGCTCTACACAAAAACCATAGTCAAATTTTAGGTGGTCTGCCAATTCTAATTCACGCCAAAGCAATTCATAACGTTGATGTGGGGACATATTTTTTTTGCCCCAAACGTGAGTAAAATAAGCAAATTTCATGTATCTGTTACCGTGTTTTATTAGTCTTAAGATAAAAGGGGACAATGGTTTTAAAATGTGTAACTATCATAAGTAGAATTCTAACCAACAGTATACAGAAAAGTTCAGGGAGGAAAATAAAATGATTTCAAGGTTTAAATTTTTAAGTTTAGTTGTGCTATCGTTTATCTATGCGGCGGCCGTGAGTGGATCTGCATATTCACAAACAGTCGGTTTTGCTACTTTGCCGCCCGGTGCTATCAACAACATTACGGTCAACGTTATTGCCAAGGTTGTTCAGAAAAATTCAGGACTGAAACTGCGAGTGATTCCCATGCGGGGCACTCAAGCCGTCCAGACATCCGTTAACAATGGTACCGCCGCTTTCGGTATTTCGGATCTTTCCAATCTAACGACCGCTCTTAAAGGTGAAGATCAGTATAAAAAACGTGCTCTCAAAAATTTACGCGTGGCCTTTAAAGTCCGTACTTTGGCTGTTGGAATGTTTGTAAAGAAAAACTCTAAAATTAAGAGTGTTGGCGACATTAAAGGCAAAAAATATCCATCTCAATGGTCTGCGTTTCCGAACGCTATACCACTTTCGCTGGGCATTATGGCGACTGAAGGATTAACATTTAAGGACGTGGTTGGTGTGCCGGTTACCAACATCATTCGCGGTGCCGATGATTTCAAGGCAGGAAAGACCGATATCGGATTTTTTGCTGTTGGCGCGCCAAAGATGGCGGAGGTAAATTCCGCAGTTGGAGGCATCAGATGGCTTTCGATCGAAAAAACGCCAGGCAAGCTGGCTAAAATGCAAGCCGTCCGACCTGACTATTTTATCCACACCGTTAGGCCCAACCCCATTAACGCCGGCATCACTGGTCCGACTAATGTTTTGGGCGTCGATCTAGCCATTATGGTTGGCGCGAAAGTTAAAGATGAAGTCGTCTCAAAATTTGTCGCTACGGTCTTGGCTAACAAGCCAGAACTGATCAAAGGCCATCCGTTATTCCGTGGTTTTTTTCCGAAAACCATGGCCAAGCAGTTTAAATTTGCCAAGTACCATCCGGGTGCTATCAAATTTTATAAAAGCAAGGGTATGTGGTCTGGAAAGTAAGTTATCTTAAGTTACTAAAAGATGGCAGATGTCGAGGTAACAAGAACTGCGCCACCAAGTTCACCGGTGGTGCAGACGGTTACCCGCTTTCTCGCTGGAGGTATGACCCTGGCCGCCATAGCATGGTCAGCCGATCTTTACCGTGAAGTCGGGATTGTCATGCTACTGGAACAATTTCTGGCACCGATGCTCGGCACAGCTTTGGCGCTTGTATTTATCAACTTTCCACTTAAACGCAAAACAGAACGCACTGAAGTTCCATGGTATGATTGGATTGCCGCCTCAATAGGTTTGCTGGCCGGAATCTACGCTTCCATTGTGTTTTCTGATCTTCAAGGCCGGCTTTCAGAAAATCCTCTAGATGCTCTAATTATTTCTGTCACTTTTGTGCTGTTGAGTTTAGAGGGGTTGCGTCGTACGACGGGTTACGCCCTCCTCACAATTGTTTGCATATTTATTGGTTATTCCCAGGTCGGTCATCTTGTGAAAGGGGACCTCGAAACACTTGAGGTTAAGTGGAATTTTTATACCTCCTATATCGCCTTGGACAGTTCGGGGTTGCTGGGTCTTCCTATGGTGGTCGCCACAACCATCGTCATAGCCTTTGTGTTTTTTGGACAACTGTTGTCCCGTTCTGGTGGGGCGATGGTTTTCAACGAGCTGTCTCTGGCCTTGATGGGTCGGTTTAGGGGCGGATCGGCTAAAATTGCTATTACCGCGTCCAGTCTTTTCGGCTCTATTTCTGGTGTCGCTGTATCCAACATCGTCGCGACCGGTATTATCACCATCCCGATGATGAAAAAGTCCGGCTATTCTAGCCGATTGGCTGCATCTGTTGAGGCGGTAGCGTCAACAGGCGGTCAACTTATGCCACCGGTAATGGGTGCCGTCGCATTTCTTATGGCTGAT
>DUBF01000101.1 GCA_012960465.1 Rhodospirillales bacterium
ATTCACCGCTTCTTCTAATTCATTTAGAATTTCCGTAGCAATTTCTGCTTCGCTTTTATCCGGATCAGGCGCGACACCGTCCCAGGCATCCCACCAACGCTCTGTTTGCACCTCGCCCGCGGCATTAATTCGGGTCCAGGTGCCGGCGGCGAGTTTTTCGATGCCTTCAAAAAGGGTCATCGGTGCCGGTGTTGTCAAAAAAGAAAGATAGTGAAAAAACGCCTCTTCATTAACGGCGCGCGGGCGTTCGGGTCCGGCCAAAATTGCTTTTATTTCGGATGCGAAAACCATGCCGCGCTCATCCAGGGCATAATAAAGCGGTTTGATGCCGACACGGTCCCGAACCAGCCAGAGCTCTTTTTCAGCGCTATCCCAAAGGGCAATCGCGAACATACCGCGAAAGTGTTTAACGCAATCTGAAAAGCATGGAGGATCATTTCGGTGTCTGAATGGTCTGTTTTCCAACTGGTATGTCCGAGCTTCATAAGTTCGTGGCGTAGTTCATCATGATTATAAATCTCACCATTAAAAACAATACTGACGGTATTATCTTCCAAGTGCATCGGTTGCAGGGCTGCTTCTGATAGGTCTATAACTGCGAGGCGGCGATGACCAAAGCCAATAATTGCGTTTTTGCTCAGCCACACCCCGGCGCCATCTGGTCCCCGGTGGATCATGGTATCCCGCATTCTGACCAGCGTCGTTTTTTCAACCGGCCAGATTTCAGGTGAAAAAGAGAGTATGCCGGCTATGCCGCACATCGTTAGTTCCTGATCTCGAAATAATCTAGATACCAGTCGACAAAGTTATGGATACCTTTGTCTAATGGGGTTATCGGTGTATAACCAATATTCTGGGCCAACTCGTCGGCATTTGCCCAAGAGATGTCGACATCACCTGGTTGCATTGGCATATAATTTTTGATTGCTTCACGACCGAGTTTTTTTTCTAAGATTTCAACAAAATCCATTAAATTAACTGGATTATTACTACCAATGTTATAGACCCGGTAAGGTGCTATACCGCTTGTTGCTGGATCGGGCAGATTACTATTCCAATTACTATCAATCTCAGGTGCTTTTGCTAGTATGTGTGTGATGCTTTCGACAATATCATCTATGTAAGTGAAGTCTCGTTTCATGTTGCCATTATTATAAAGGTCAATCGGCTTATTATTGAGGATGGCTTTGGTGAATTTAAAAAGAGCCATGTCGGGTCGTCCCCAAGGGCCGTACACGGTAAAGAAACGCAGGCCTGTAACTGGGAAATTAAAAAGGTGGCTGTAGGAATGAGCCATTAACTCGTTAGCTTTTTTCGTCGCTGCATAAATACTTTTCGGGTGATTTGTACCATCATGCTCGGAGAAAGGTATTTTGGTGTTTCCACCATAAACCGAGCTTGTCGATGCATAAACTAAATGTTTTGTGCCAAAATTTCTGCAAGCTTCAAGAATATTCATAAATCCCGAAATGTTAGCGTCAATATAGTCTCTTGGCGCAGTTAGACTGTGGCGGACACCGGCTTGAGCGGCTAGATGGATAATTTGGTCAATCTTATAATCTTTAAAAACCTTATTTAATTTGTCCTGATCGTTGATGTCTATTGGGGCATTGATGTAATTCTCAAACGGTGTGAGGCGCTCTATTCTTCGGCGCTTGAGATTAACATCATAATAGTGGTTTAGATTGTCAATACCAACAACATCGCGACCCTCTTCGAGGAGTCTTAATGAAACATGGTTGCCAATAAAACCGGCACTTCCCGTGACTAGTACTCTCATTTAAAAATCAAAATCACGCTTTAATGATTTTGCCTAACTTATTGTTGATTGATGCTGTTGCATTTCTGGTGTCGATGACCAATTTACTTTTTGCGACAAGTTCTTCGTAATTTATACCGTCGTGGTCTGTACAGATTAGCGCAGCATCATATTTTGCCAGTTCTTCAGCTGACCAATCAATAGATTTCTGTCCAGCGTGTGCTGCGTGTTCACGGGTTTTCGGAATGCTCGGAACAAATGGGTCAAAATAAGCAACGGTAGCGCCCCGGGCTTTCAACAACTCTAACAAAACAAAAGCGGGACTTTCGCGCGTATCATCAACGTTCTTCTTGTAGGCTAACCCCATGATTAATATTTTAGCTCCTTTTATCTCTTTATCAAATTTTGCTTGCAGGCTACTCTCTAAGACTTCAATTACATAGTTTGGCATTTGGGTGTTGATCTTGCCAGCCAACTCGATAAATTTGGTTTTTTGCCCGAACTGCTTTGCTCGGTAGGTCAGATAAAAAGGATCAATTGGTATACAATGTCCTCCAAGACCCGGGCCGGGATAGAAGGGCATAAAACCAAAGGGTTTACTTTTGGCCGCTTCAATCACCTCCCAAATATCTATGCTCATTTTATCATAGATAATCTTAAGTTCATTTATCATCGCGATATTGACCGCTCGGAAAATATTTTCAGTCAACTTCACAGCCTCGGCGACTTCCATCGATGAAACTGGGACTGTGTTGACAACAATTTGGTTATAAATCGCGCAAGCAAGTTCGCGAGCGTTATCGCCATCGCCTCCGACTATTTTTGGAATACTTGCTGTTCCAAATTTTGGGTTGCCGGGGTCTTCGCGTTCTGGGGAATAGGCAAGGAACAGGTCTTTTCCAGATCTGAGACCATTTTTTTCTAATATAGGTTTTAAAACCTCAGTACTAGTACCGGGATAAGTGGTTGATTCGAGAACAATTAGTTGATTCGTTTGAAGATGCGGCGCGATCAATTCACCCGTTGCTACAATATAGCTTAAATCCGGTTCCTGATTTTTGTTGAGAGGTGTTGGAACACAGATTAAGACAGCATCAACTAGGGAGATTTTTGAAAAGTCACTTGTAGGTTTAAATTGCTCGTTAACGATATAGCTAATAATATTTCTGCTGGCAATATGTTTGATATATGACTCACCATTGATTAAGGCGTTTATCTTTGTTTCATCAATGTCAAAACCATAGACTTGAAAGTTTTTATCAAGGAAAGTCATTATTAATGGGAGGCCAACATAGCCGAGCCCAATAACACCGATCTTCGCGGATTTATTCTCAAAAGCGGCTTTAATCTGGTTAATATCTTTCGACATTATATGCTATGACCATTCTGGAAAAGTAATCGGTGCAACCTAACTTGTTTCAAAAATATTGCAAACTGAATGCATTAGATTTTGCTAAATCGCCACTTGATGGTAGCGCCGTGTTTTCCTAAGGAGCCCGACACAAGGATCTGCTCGGTTCTTTGGTGTAAAAGGCTGCCATCAAAATAGATGCTTTCTTCAAGTCCAATAATTTGATCCAAGCACGTAAAGCGCCAACCCGCTCCTCGGCGAGGTTTTAATATTGCCGAACATTTATCTTGCAAGGTGGTTACTTGGATATTTGGGTGTAAATGAAAACGTAGACTGTAGTTATGGCCGCCGGGTCCGATTAAATTATCTTCACCTTGAATTTCACCACCATCCGGAGCGAGCATAATAAGACGACGATGAATCAGTCCGAATGGTTTAGTATAACCGTCGTAACTTGCTTCAATAATCGTGCTGCCATCAATTTCTCGCCGGCTAGAGGTTACATGGCCAGGTTTACGGACAAAACCTCCTGCTAAAGTAATTTCGGAGGAGTTAATATTGTCAACAACAATTGTGGTATGGGCGGCGGTAGACCTAAGTGCTTGTCGCCATTCTGTTGTTGCATTTTCAGGCATACCGCAATTAACGATGATTCTATCTTTTCCCGAGCTCATTTCGAACGCTAATGTCCCAGAATGACCCCATTTATTTGCTGTCTCGATGGGTGGTGATCCGGTATCCATTAAGATCGTAGTTTTACCCGCATAAAGGCGTTGGTAACCAGAATGGGGAGCACTTAAAATGGCGCGCGTTTTGACGCCTGACTTTGACAGAAGCATATCAATCATTGCTGAATCGCTGTCGTTAGAGCCATTGAAGAAAGCTATGCCACCATCTACGTGCCTGAAAGTTCGCAAAATTGGCACCATGCCCTCGATTGCACTGGTTAACCAAGTTGGTACATTGATATGGGCTACTGTGAGTGTATCGCGGATAGCAATAAGATCTGTTAAGACCCTCATATGGATTTGGGGGTTGCGGGAGTAATGACCCCCATCTGGATATATTTGATGATCTAACTCATTTTCGAGCAATCGTAAGCCATTATGCTGATAATGTTCAAAATTAGGTAGTGATATACCACAATAAATTAAGCCTTTTAATCCTTGAATCCGCCCTGGACCTGCTATTGTTCCGATAATACTACGATTGAGATGACGTGCTTGTTTTATGACTTCTAGAAAAAAGAGGTCGTAAAATTCTTGCGGTGCTTCTCTAGCAAAAAAGCCGAAATGAACTATCCAATTGGTTAGCCTTTGGCCGAGTATATCAGCTTGCCAAGCCAAAGATGACCACTTTGTGTACGTGTTTAACCAGGTGGTTACATGTTCTCGAGCCAAAAGGCGTGCTTTATTATTCCCTACGGCACGAAGATCACTCAGCCATTTAAAACCGTGTAGATATGCTTGCCAATTAGTGGTTGTATTCTTTGGAATGTCGGCAATATCAGCGAATGGCCACCGTTCCTTAGCAGTCGGTAGGCTACCAGCAAGAATTAATTGTCCTGCAGCGGCATTGCCCGGGATAAGTTCAGGCGGCGTACCAAGTAGGCGCGTTGGCGTCCGACCCACTAAGGTATATGTGTAAAGTGGATTGCGATAGATGAGCCGATACAATCTATCTAGAAGCCTACCTTGATTTGTTATTCTGGAATATCTGTTTGGCATGGCTAACGTGTTCATTAGTGACTTCAACAGTTTTTCAACACAAATTATGAAACTATATGCTAATTTAGATTAGAAAGGACAACGAATCATTAATATTTATTTCCGAATGAGGCATGTAGAAAAAAAACCATCCATACCGCCCATATTTGCACAATTTTCTAAATTTTTGTTTTTTATATAATTACTTAGATGAAATGGCAGAGTTCTTAAATCGCCAGCATCAGTGATGAATTCAGTGTGATTTTTTATATTTTTTAGCTGGATTGATTTTCGCTGCCAATCTGGATGATCTGAAAGGAAAGAATCGATGACATTTGGCCCTTCTTCGGGTTGGAGTGAACAGGTACTGAAAACAATTTGGCCATCTGGTTTAGTCATTTTAGTAGCTGCTTTTAATAATCGAAGTTGGGCTCGGTGTGTTTGCAAAATAATGTTTTTATTTTTAAGGTATTTGACATCTGGATGTCGCCGTATTGTGCCAGTACCACTGCATGGTGCATCAACGAGCACTCCATCTAATAATCGACTAGGTTGCCAATCTCCAGCATCAGCACAAATTATTTCTGCTGAAAAAGAGAGACGCTTTAAATTTTCTGATAGGATTTTTAGCCGTTTTTCTGACCTATCCAAGGCAATTACTTTTGCACCAGCCGAAAGCAGCTGTGCTGTTTTGCCTCCTGGAGCGGCACAAATATCTGCTATTTCTTTTCCTTTTAAATCAGTGCCGAATAGTTGCACGGCTAGACTGGCAGCAGCGTCTTGTACCCACCACGCCCCATCTTTATAACCATCAAGACTAGAAATTTTTGTTGACGACGACAGGCGAATGCCGCCAGTTGGTAGTATTTGACCGCCAAGTTTCTGAGCCCAAATTTTAGGTTCTGATTTAGCCCATAAATCTAGGGCCGGTATTTTGAGGTGTGCCCTAGCAATATTGCGTGTGATCTCTTTTCCGTATGCTTTGATCCAAGAATTCCATAGCCAGTCCGGTGTGTTTAACTTTTCAGCGTCTTGAAATTCAAGGAGTTCAGAACCTTCACGGGCAACCCGTCGTAATACAGCGTTTATGAGTTTTTTGTAGATGCCTTGTCGTTGTTGGACTGCTAGTTTTACACTCGTGTCAACAGCCGCGTGTGCTGGTATGTCTAGAAATAAAAGTTGGCAAATACCGATACGGAGGATAGTTCTAGCATATTTCCCGTTCTGGGGTAGATCCTTGATTAAACACTGATGAATTATATCGTCTATTTGGCCCAAGTGTCTTAGGGTAGTTATAATAATATTATATGCTAAATTGCGATCTCGAGGCTCAAGTTTGGTCACGCGCGAATGTTGGTTAAAGGCCTCATCAAATGGCTGGCGTGATTGTAACGTGGAGTTAATAACGTCAAAGGTAATTGCTCGGGGCATAATATCACTCTAGAATTTTGCGTTAATAGGCCAAGATAAATGAGGGCGTTTGATGGCCACCGTTAAAAATCCAATTTGATTTTGATACATTAAAATTTGTCAGACAGTCGATCTTTATGAACTACTCTCCGTGTCTTCTGGATCGTATACAATAACCTTACTTCCATCATGATCGAACGTAAAGTTGACATATACCAGATTAGAAAGGACTTCTTTGATCATAGCATGTTTTTCTTTTGGGGCTACGAATATAATAAAGCCTCCACCCCCTGCTCCAAGAAGTTTTCCACCATATGCTCCAGCACCACACCCTTTTTCATAAATATCATCAATTTCAGAGTTAGTTATAGATCTGGCAAGGGTCCGCTTAAGTGCCCAGCTTTCGTGAAGTAACTTGCCAAATTCTTTAATTGGATCTGTCTGCTGATCTAAAATTTTAGCACTTTCTTCCACCATTTCATGCATTTGTGTTAGTTCTGATTTTCGGTTACTGAAGTTTTTTAATTGTTCACCCGCTATTTCTGATGCAAATCTTGATACTCCTGTATAGAAAAGCATCATAGAACCTTCCAAATGACGAATATTTGCAGTGCTTGCTATAATTGGTGAAATAGTTTTTGTCCCGTCTGGTTCAAATTTAATTATATTAAACCCACCATACGCTGTTGTAATTTGATCCTGGCAGCCAACATTTTCTTTCATTATTTTTTGTTCAATATGCGTTGCATGGTCAGCAAGATTTTGTTTAGTGCTCCGACGGCCACCAAGGGCATTTATTGCATTTAGCAAACCAACAGCGAATGATGAACTTGAACCTAGACCTGCTCGAGCCGGTAAGTCACCATCATGATGAATTTCTAATCCTTTTTTTGGATTAAGTTCATCGAGTATTGCTTTTACTGTCGGGTGTTGAATTTCATTAATTGACGTAACATGCTCCACTCGTGAGTATACGATTCGATGTCGATGTTCAAAAAAAGGCGGCAAATATCGTATACTGATATAACAATATTTATCGATTGAGGTCGCCAATACAGCCCCTCCATTTTTTTCATACCAAGCGGGGTAATCTGTGCCACCACCAAAAAATGAAATACGAAATGGGGTTCGTGTAATGATCATGGTTGTCTACCGCGGTTATATATAAATAAACTACCCAATTTAGATTAATTTTGGATTTTTTCGTTTTTATAGTTTGCAGTGATTAACTTATCTTGTCTAACTTTTATGCGATCCTCTATCAAACGTTACTGTATACCGTGTTGCGGATCATGCGATAACCTTTAATTAATTCAGCGATACCATTATCTAACGAAAATTGTGCCTTATATCCTGTAGCCTCAATACGAGCATTAGACACAATATAATCTCGTTTATCTGGGTCCTCACCAATCGGAGCCTCTAGATAAACAAAATCTGGAATATGGGCTTTGATCTTTTGACAAAGTTCCATCTTTGAAAGGTTGGCGTTTGAGAGTCCCACATTATACGGCTGATTTCTCATACTAACAAAATTATCAATGCTATGCTCAAAAGCAAGTGCTGCATCTTGTATGTGTATATAGTTTCGTTTGAAATGGGATTCAAAAAGAATTACTGCTCTATCAGTACTGGCGCGGTAAACAAAATCATTAACCAACAGATCGATGCGCATACGCGGTGACATACCAAAGACTGTTGCTAATCTAAGACTGATAGAATTACTTCTATCAAGTACAGCCTTCTCGGCTTCAACTTTAGTAACTCCATATATAGATATGGGATTAAGGGCCGATTCTTCCGTACATTCGCGATCGTTTCCACTAATCCCATAACCTGAATTTGTAATTGGTATAATTACTTGTTGTTCAGCACTTAGCATTCTGACCAACGTGATTATAGAATCTCTATTAGTTGATGTTGCCGCAATCTTATCCGCATCACACATAGGGGCTCCAACAATCGCTGCTAATGGGATAATTGTATCTGAATCCTTAATAAGCGGTTTTAGAGTGCGCTCATCTCTGGCATCGCCGCGATAAACTTCAAAATTTGGATTTAAACAACTTTGGGCTAGGGTGTTTTGTTTAAACATGAAGTTATCTAATACTGTCACCTTATGACCCGCTTCAAGCATTGTTGGTACAATTATAGAACCAAGATAACCTGCCCCGCCCGTTATAAGAATTTTTTGAGCCATTGTTATTTTATTCCGTTGTTAAATTATTTGAAAGTAGCATCCATAATATTGTATGCTTGGTTTAGTTCATTAGTTAAATCAATAGGATAATTACCAAAAAACAACCCATATTCATGAATGATATTGGCATTATCTATATTTGCGGCGTCATAATCAAAATATTTAATGACGTCGTGGCGAGGAAAACAACCGCCAGTAATAATACGATATTCCACATTGGCCTTCTTCAAGGCCCCTAATATTTTTTTTCTGGCGGGTTTCTGGGCAGGATTTAGCACCAAAGGAAAAGAGAATGCTGAACTTTTGCCATATTCTTTTTGAATTATAAAGCGCTCATCATTACCAAATAACCTTTGGAAAATCGAGAGATTTTTGCGGCGTTTTTCAATGAAACCAGTTAATTTTTTGAGTTGCTCACGGCCAATTGCGCCCGCCATTTCGATGGGTCTAACATTGTATCCAGGTAATATAAATCGATAGGCTTCAAAAAAATCGTCATTTTTTTCATCGTAAATTTCTGAAGGTGTGGGTACATCCCTAGTCCATCCATGATTTCGAATAGAACGTAAGAGATGAAAAAATTCTTTGTCATTTGTTAAAACCATCCCACCTTCCATTGTGGCAATATGATGCGAAAAAAAGAAACTGAATGTATTTAAATCACCAAAAGTACCGGTCTTTGATTTATCTGGTAATTCTGCACCGAGTGATTCGCAGTTGTCTTCCATAAAATAAAGGCCATGTTTATCAGCAAAACTTTTAATTTGATCCAATGCCGCGGGATTACCGAGTATACTTACAGCAATAATTATTTTTGTCCGGGGGGTCAATGCTTCCTCAAGCTTTGTGATATCAATATTAAATGAATCTATTTCGACATCGATGAACTTCAGTTTCAGTCCATATTGTTGCAAAGGATAATAGGTTGTACTCCATGAAATTGCCGGGACGATAACTTCGTCTCCACGTTTTAATGGGTTTTGATTTTTGTAAAAATAGCTGGCAATTGAAATTAAATTCGCCGATGAACCAGAATTGACCATCACGCCATATTTTAAATTGTGCCAAGCGGCAAATTCTTTCTCAAATGCTGCAACTTCCGAACCCATTGAAAATTGTTCTGAGTTAATAACGCGCTGAATTGCATTTAGTTCTTCCTGCCCCCAGGAAGAGGCCGCTAGTTTATAGGACATACATTATACCTTATTAGAAATGGCCTTTGAATTAATTTATAGTTTGTATAGAGAAAAGATAAATCGCAATTAATATAGTAATTTTAACATTTTTACATCAGTAACATGTGTGAGAGGTGTTGTAGTGATACTTTCAAAGTATTTCGATAATGGGCAAATGATTAAATAATTGAAATCTACCTTTGATATTTGTTCAATTAGACTTATAAAGCCCATTTGCTAATCTATTAACTCAATATTTTATAGAATTAGTGCTAATGTACCAATGACGATTAGAAGTATTAACACGGCTTTTCTAAATATCGTTGGTGAAGCATGTTTGAAGCTATGTGTACCAAGCCAAGTTCCTAGGGTAAATGGAATAAATAAAATAGCTGATTGAATAAGAGTTTTGTCGTTAATGGCGCCATTATAAATCAAAACACCTAAAACCATCGGGATCATTGAACTAACGGCAACAAGATTGTTAGCTCGTTGAATTGATGGGTGGTCGGTACTCGCCATAAAATAAAGTACAGGTATTGACCCTCCAATTCCACCAAATCCTGCTAGCCACCCAGCGATCCCGCCTGTCATTATCTGGGCAAGTCGCCCTTTGATACCTGTTCGTTCTCCACGATAACGCCATCCAGTTATTAATATAAAAGCGATGGCCAGGATGAAGATTCCAATAATCCGGCGCACGTTCTCTGCATTTAGGTCATACAAGACCCAAATTCCAAAAGGTGCCGTAATCCATGATGCTATAATAATCGGATATATCTCTCTCCAAGCAACGGTTTTTACAATTGGTAGGGCGATTTGTGCTGTGCCAGCTAGTCCAACTATTCCCATTATAGCCACGGCTTGAACAGGCTCAATTACAGTAACTAAAGCTGGAGCCCAAATGAGATTGGAGCCGAAACCCGTAAACCCACGAATATACGCACCAACAAATCCAGCCAAAATAGCCACGTTAAATTCAAATGTCAGGTAAGGTGCTAAATCCATGCGTTTAAAATTTTATCGGTACCAAAAGAAATGTGGACGGGGTCTATAAATATCTAGTAAACATGAGAATGTTTTTTTTACAAGCTGTACAAAACAGTGAATTAGGTAACCGATAAAATATGAAAGTAAATAAAAAACAAAATAGCTCAACTGGTAAAACTAAGTTGGTTGCTAGTGATACCCCCATCGATCTTATCAAAGAAGATAGTGTCACAGAAATTGGTGGTCCTGTGGGCCCAGAACCCACCCGTTTTGGTGATTGGGAGAAAAATGGCCGTTGTTCAGATTTTTAATTTTGGGTAGAAAAACAATCGCCTTTTAGATCGCTATATTACTATTTGTTCATTCGCCCATTAACCAGGCTTTCAACAACACTGGGATCGGCAAGAGTTGAAATATCACCAAGATTATCTGCGTCATTTTCAGCAATTTTGCGCAGTATACGACGCATAATTTTACCAGAGCGAGTTTTTGGCAATCCTGGGGCCCATTGAAGGAGGTCGGGTTTGGCGATAGGGCCAATCTCCTTTCTAACCCAATTGCCAAGTACGGTTTTCAGTCCTTCAGTAGGTTCCACACCCTCCATTAAAGTTACATAAGCGTATATTCCCTGACCTTTGAGGTCGTGTGGATAACCAACGACTGCTGATTCAGAAACCTCAGGATGAGCGACGAGAGCACTTTCAACTTCAGCAGTTCCCATACGATGTCCAGAAACGTTGATCACATCGTCTACGCGTCCGGTAATCCAATAATAACCATCTGCATCTCTTCGGCACCCGTCACCAGTAAAATACTTGCCGGGATAGGTTTTAAAATAGGTTTCTATAAAGCGATTATGATCCTTGTAAACCGTCCTCATTTGACCGGGCCAACTATCCAACAGTACTAAATTGCCAGATGTAGCGCCTTCTAGAATATCTCCTTCTGGACCAACAAGTGCTGGTTGAACACCGAAGAAGGGTCGTGTTGCAGAGCCAGGTTTTAAAGTTGTAGCACCCGGTAACGGTGTGATCATAATACCGCCTGTTTCCGTTTGCCACCATGTATCTACGATTGGGCAACGCTCATCACCCGCTATTTTATAATACCACAGCCAGGCTTCTGGGTTAATTGGTTCACCAACAGAGCCCAATAGACGAAGTGATTTTCGACTTGTCTTTTTGACTGGGCCTTCTCCTTCTCGCATTAAAGCCCGAATGGCTGTTGGCGCGGTATAAAGTATATTTATTGAGTGCTTATCAATTATTTGCCAAATTCGCGATGCATTTGGCCAGTTTGGAAGGCCCTCAAACATTGTTGTAATTGCCCCGTTGGCGAGAGGGCCATAAATTATATAACTGTGGCCAGTAACCCAACCAACGTCGGCGGCACACCAATATATATCACCGTCATGATAATCAAATACATATTTGTGTGTCATAGAAGCGTATACCATGTAACCGCCGGTTGTATGCATGACGCCTTTTGGTTTTCCTGTTGAGCCTGATGTATAAAGAATGAATAGTGGATCCTCTGCGTTCATTTCTTCTGGTGGACAATTAGCGTCGGCAGTTGCAATCGACTCGTGATACCAAACATCAAGTTTCTCGTTCCACTCAATTTTTCCACCTGTATGCTTAACCACAAAAACTTTTTTGATTGTTGAACACTTGGCAACGGCAGCATCTGTGTTGGCTTTTAGAGGAATGGGTTTTCCTCCTCTAACACCTTCATCAGCAGTAATTACGCAGTTTGACTTGCAGTCTTGGATTCGTCCAGCTAGGGCATCGGGCGAAAATCCGCCGAAGACGACTGAGTGAATAGCGCCAATTCGCGTACAAGCAAGCATGGCTACTGCAGCTTCTGGTATCATTGGCATATAAATTGTTACAACGTCGCCTTTTTTAATACCTTGATCTTTCATGGCATTTGAAAGTTGACACACTTCTTTGTAGAGTTCGGCGTATGTGAGGGTCTTCGAAACCGAGGGGTCATCGCCTTCCCAAATAATGGCTGTTTGATTGCTGCGGGTTTTTAGGTGCCGGTCGAGGCAATTGTATGAAGCATTTAAGGTGCCATCATAATACCATCTGATTTTAACGTTTTTTGTAAAATCCACATCTTTAATTTTGCTATATGGTTTTATCCAATCTATTCGTTTTCCCTGTTCTTTCCAAAAATTTTCTGGATCATCGACCGATGCTTTATACATCTCTATATATTTATCATTATCTACAAAGGCCTTTGCTGCGACCTGATCGGGTACAGGAAAAACTAATTCTTTCGGCATATTGGGCTTTTAACCTCCCTAGCGATATAATTCATCTATTGAGTTTTATTCCCCATCGGTGAAAGTGGGGATGTATCCTCATACGGCTCTTTTTAAGTTTTATCCTAAACTCTTAATAAAATACAAGTGCAGAGAATGCATAAGTTGAATTAAATAAGAGATTTAATTGGGGATACACAAAACTTTACCATTATCAATGCTGATTGGTATGGGCTCGAGATATTTGTCTTTACACGGGCCAAATATACAAAGGCCAGTATTAATTTCAAATAAAGCACCATGAGTTGAACAGATGATATTTTGTTTATCATGACTGAGGAATTTTCCTGGTCTCAATTCTAGTGGCGCTCCGGTATGGGGACAAGAATTCACGTAGGCGAAAGCATTATTTCCAGCTCTTACAACAATTAGTGTTCTTATAAATCCGTTAATTGTAGCGGATAGGCCAACGCTCTCGTCGTCTCTAATATCATCGAGGTTACAGATTTTCGTCACGTTCGATAGATCCGGTGAATTTAAAGCTGATAAATAGATTTATGTATTGAATACTGACATATTTTATTAATATAACAGTTTATAGGCTTAATGTAGGTTTTTCTTTTATACAGTAATTTAGGATTCAAGAAATTAGGTTTGACAGTTAATCATCTGTTGGGATGACTTTGCGAATTTGTTCAATTTCCACGGATTCAAAAAGTCCCATTTTACGGTATGGGTCACCCTTAGAAAACTCTTCAGCGGCGGCCTTATCATCGAATTGAATAATAAAAACACTGCCTGTGATTGTTTCTCCGTCATCAATAGAAGTTGGCCCGGCAAAAAATACTGCATCCCCAAAATTTGCGATATAATTTAAATGGGCTGCGCGGGTTGAAGCGCGCATATTCATTTGGCTCGGTTTATCTTTACAACGAATATGAAAAAGCATTAATTTTACTCATGAATTTAAAGTGGTTGGGTTCATTTATGTAACATTAAGCTGTTTCTAACTTTAGTGGGCGTAATAATAGAGTATTAATTGAAGCGTCAATATCGTTAAAATGGTTTAACACGCCGTCAACCGCAGAGCAAATTGGTAAATCGACATTAAGTCGACGCGCAAGAGAGGTCATGGCGGAGGCTGTGTAGATGCCTTCGGTAATTGAAATACGTTCATTAATAACGTCTTGTAGTTTTTTCCCCTGACCCAGTGCAACGCCGAGGGAAAAATTACGTGATTGCATCGCGTTACATGTGAGCGTCAAATCCCCAAGTCCAGATAAGCCATAAAAAGTTTCAGCCTGCGCACCCTTGGCTATACCTAACCGTGTGATCTCTGCTAAACCACGTGTTATAAGGGCAGACTTAGCATTATCCCCAAGTTTGCGGCCTTCAATTATTCCGCAGGCAATCGCGAGTACGTTTTTTACGGCTCCTCCAATTTGGGTGCCAATTACATCACGTGAACGGTAAATTCTAAAAAAACGGGTGTTTAAAGTCTCCATTAAAACCTTTGCTAACGTTTCGTCTTCAGAGGCAAGTGTTACAGCTGTTGGTAAATTACTAGCCACTTCAACTGCAAATGCAGGTCCAGATAAAATTGCGATTGGCTTGGCAGGAAGTACTTCGCCAACAATTTCACTCATTAAAGAGTAGCTATCTTGTTCGATTCCTTTTGAGCAAATTACTGCTGGCACCCCTGACGGCCAATTGTCAGCCGCAGCTTCACAGACTGGGCGAAGGAACTGTGCGGGTGTAACTAAAAGTACGACATCAACGTTTGTGGCTTCAGATAATTTTGTAGTTGCTATGATTTTTTTATCCAGCTTAAAATTTTTAAGAAAAGTTGGGTTTTCATGTATTTCATTGATAGCTTCTGCGACATCTTGTTCATGTGCCTGGATTATTACTTCATTACCTGCACGCTGAGCTGCCATTGCTAGGGCAGTTCCCCAAGCACCAGCTCCTATAACACCAATTTTACTCATGAATTATTTATGACGTCGTCAAATGGATTTAGCAAGGGCATCTTCCTTCAAATTAGATTCAAGCCTTAACACCGGCACCGATAGCGGCTGGGGCATTAGGATCAAGTGGCCAGCGTGGCCTGGGTTTGAAGTTAAGTGAATTAGTATTTCCAGATTTTAATTGTTCTATACCAGCCCAAGCAATCATGGCGGCATTATCAGTACAAAATTCTGCGGGAGGAACAACAAGTCGAAAATTTTCATCATTTTTTAACTCGGTAAGGCGTTCTCCTATTGATTTATTAGCGGCAACACCTCCAGCGACAACCAATGTATTGCCAGCTGGATAAATGCTTCGAAATTGATTTAGTGCATTTTTGCAGCGATCAATGAGAACATCCCCGACAGCTTGTTGAAAAGATGCACAGAGATCGGCGATATCCTGACTACTCATATTGTCATTACCAAGTTTTTCAATTTGGCGACGCACAGCTGTTTTAAGACCGGAAAACGAAAAATGACACCCTTTGCGCCCTCGCATTGGTCGCGGTAAATCAAATCTTGTTCCATTACCGGCCTTAGCGGTTGTTTCAACAATTGGTCCACCTGGATAGCCGAGTCCCATCATTTTTGCACATTTATCGAAAGCTTCGCCGAGCGCATCATCAACTGTGGTGCCTAAACGTTTATACTTTCCTATTCCCTCTACTATTAACAATTGGCAATGACCACCAGATACCAGTAGCAATAAATAAGGAAAATCAACATTTGAAGTGAGGCGTGCCGTTAAGGCGTGACCTTCTAAATGATTAACTGCTATGAAAGGTTTTTTTTGGACACTTGCGATAGCTTTAGCGGACATGATGCCAACAATTACGCCTCCAATTAGTCCAGGTCCCCCTGTAGCCGCAACACCGTCAATTTCATTAAATGTGACGCCAGCATCATTCATAGCCTTCATAATGAGGCTATCTATGTGTTTTAGATGTGCGCGAGCGGCAACTTCAGGAACAACCCCACCAAAAGGACGGTGTTCTTTTTCTTGCGACAGTACAATATTGCTAAGAATTCGATTTTCTACTATACGTGAATCACACACTAGAGCGGCGGCTGTTTCATCGCAGCTAGATTCGATACCCAGTATGAGCATGATTTTTTTTCCTGTAACACATTTCAACGTGGTACTACTATTATTTCTAGTTTTATCAACAGATTTTACTCTTTATGTTTTGAGAAAGCTACATCGTAGTATTTTATATTTGATTTGGGTATAGATGATGGTCAAAAATTAGACACAATTGATAAATAGAAAAAGAGAATTATGACAGTGGTTGAGAAACTTAGAATTGGGACACGTGGAAGCCGTTTGGCGCTCAAACAAACGGGCCAAGTTGTAGATCTGATGAAAGCTCAACATACAATCTTGCAACAACGCGGTGCAACGGAAACAGTTGTTATTAAAACAACAGGGGACAGGGAGCACAGCCGATTATTATCTGAGATTGGCGGTAAGGGCTTATTTACCAAAGAACTAGATGAAGCCATGTTGCGCGGTGAAATAGATATTGCAGTTCATTCAATGAAGGATATGCCGACATTTATGCCCGAAGGAATTGTTCTTCATGCAATTTCTGAGCGACTTGATCCACGTGATACGTTTATATCCCAGAAAGCCAAAAATATAGCCGAACTACCTGAAGGGGCGACTGTCGGAACGGCATCACTGCGGCGAAAGGCTCAGTTACTTAATTTGCGGCCTGATCTTCGAATTGTCCCGATTAGGGGCAATGTTGATACCCGTTTACAGAAACTTGCTAATGGTGAGGTTGATGCAACACTTCTTGCTTTTGCTGGTCTGAAGCGTCTGGAAAAAGAAAATGTCATTATGAGCATGATTGATTTTGATGAAATGCTCCCCGCTGTTGGGCAGGGGGTCTTGGCTGCAACGTGCCGGGAGGATGATCTCCGTGCCAACATGTTTATTGCGGCTCTGTCCCACCCAAAAACAACTTTAGCTGTATTGGCCGAGCGTGCGATGCTCGCCGTTTTAGATGGCTCTTGTCACACCCCAATTGCTGGACAAGCGCAATTTGAAGGAGATGAAAAATTAACACTGCGTGGTTTAATCCTTCGGCCAGATGGCACTGAAAAAGCTGAGGTTACGTTAAGTGGGTATGCAAACGAAGCTGAGAAACTGGGTACACGTGTTGCTGAGAGATTAACACTGGAAGCAGGCCCCTCAATCTTAGACGCGATAAAACAGGATCGGGCAGTATTAATTGAGGTCCCCATAGATATTGAGCCAGCTTAAAATAGTTATATGAATAATGTAGAGGATAGGTAATAAATTTGCGTGTATTAATAACTAGACCTGGTGAGGATGGCGTGGCTTTGGCTGAGATTCTTGGGGCACGCGGGGTTGATTCTATAATTGAGCCGCTCTTGGTTATTAAGAAAATTGAAGGTTCTGCGCTGAATCTCAGCAACATACAAGCGTTGCTGTTAACGAGTGCGAATGGTGTTCGGGCCTTGGCAGAGAAAACAGATCGTCGAGATATCCCCGTGTATGCTGTTGGTGATGCAACAGCTACTACGGCTAGAAAGATTGGATTTTTCCAAGTACATAGCGCCGCTGGAGATGTTGAAACCCTGGTTGGTTTAGTTAAAGAAATACTTAAACCAAAAGATGGGCCATTACTGCATATTGCTGGTTCTGAGGTGGCTGGCGATCTTATTGGTTTAATTGAACGTGCGGGATTTGAGTGTACTCGAGAAATTTTATATGAGGCTATCGTTGAACGTAGTCTTAAATCGTCAACTATTGCTGCTATAAAAGATAATCAAATTGATGCGGTTACTCTTTATTCGCCGCGCTCTGCAGAGAGGTTTGTCGAACTTATTAGGAAGGCGCGCCTCGTACGGTCTTGTCAAAAAATTATGGCTATCTGTTTAAGCCAAGCCGTTGCTGTTAAGATCAGCGAAATTCAGTGGCAGGATATACTGATTGCAACAGAACCAAACCAAGATGCTTTGTTAGAACTTGTTGTCGGATTGGGTGGCAATAATCATCATAATAATGTTGATGATCCGCAAAAGTTCGGCTTACCGGACCAAAGGATTGTAGAAGATTTTGACCAGGTCAAACCGGACCCGGTTAACAATTTAATGCAAAACTCATTATCTAACCAACGGCGCGTAGGCGGAACAATTCGCACGGTCTTTCTCACGTTGTTAGTTACTGCTATTTTGTTTGGCGTAGGATTCGCGAGCAAACCCCTTTGGCTGTCCAAACTCTATTTTATTGCGCCTTTGTTTTTTGAAGAGCCGGAAAAGAATATTAAGCTTACGGATTTGAGTGGCCGTTTAAAAGCCCTAGAAGATATCCAGCAGGTTCCAGATTTTGATGAAATGCAGAAAGAACGGAGACGTTTGCAAGCTAAATTGGATATTACACTTAAACGCGTGGATGCGCTTGAGAGTTCTATAAATTCTGCCAAAGAAATGATTAAAGCGGTGAACGTTGAGGCCGGAATAGATGCAACAAAAACATTAAAAAAATTATTAGAACGAATCCAAAAATTAGAAAACGAAAACTCAAACTACCTGCCACTTGTTAAGACAAAAGATGGTAAAACTCTCAGAAAACTGGCAGAAGAAATCGCGGCTCTTGAGAAGAAGATGCCTAGCTTTGTGGGAGATAATCAAAATAGTGACGCTCGCATGCTGGTTTTATCAATTGGACAGTTGCGCGAGTCTGTTCGTGCTGGCCGTTCATTTGAAAGTGAATTAGCGGCATTAAAGGTTTTAGTCGAGGTTAATAAGAATATTAAGGCATTACTTAGCGATGCTCTGGGCAAACTTGAAAAGTTTGCAAATTCTGGTGCGCCTAGTCTACGAATATTGAGGTCTCAGTTTACGGAGAAAGCAGGGATTATTGTCCAGGCTGCTTTGGTACCGGCTGATGGAGGGTGGGTTCAGAAGACACTAGCACGTTTGGTGGAGTCGGTGAAGTGGCGTCGAACGGATAACCGTATCGGTAATGGTGTTGAAGCGATTGTTGCGCGGGCGGAATGGGCATTAAAATCCGGCGATATTGCAAAAACGATCAAAGAACTTTCAATTTTAGAGGGAAAGCCTGCTGAGTTAGCGACTGACTGGTTAACTGGCGCGCGCGCCTATATTATTGTTGAAAAAGCGCTAGCCGAGCTGCAAACCCAGGTCGTAGCGCAAATGATCACGGGGCAGTAAAAACTGATGATAAGGGCTATCTGGTTCCTAATCCTTATTGCACTTGTAAGTTTGGCAGCCGTTTTAGTGACTGATAATCCAGGTGCTGTTTCTATGTATTGGTTGGGATATAAAGTAGACACTTCGGTTGGTGTATTATTGTCAGGTGTTTTATTTGTTTCAATTTGTTTAACGATTGTATTTAGAATTTGGTTTTTTATTAGGAATACGCCAAAGCGTCTAGGTAAGGTACACCTCGACTGGCGGCGTAAACGCGGATATAAGGCCTTAACCCAAGGTATGGTTGCAGTAGCAGCAGGGGATGCCCAAGAAGCCCGACGTCAAGCACGTAAAGCAGAAAATTTTTTAGCCGACCCTCCATTGACAATGTTGTTGTCGGCGCAAGCTGCGCAATTATCTGGTGATGAAAAAGCGGCTAGTAAATTTTTCGAAAAAATGTCGGAGCGAAAAGATACTAAATACTTAGGTATCCATGGGATGCTTAATCAGGCGATCCAAGACGGAGATAAAGGTGTCGCGTTAGAGCTTGCTGAGCAAGCTAATGACCTCCATCCAAAAACTGATAAGGTTTCTAAGGCATTATTTGAACTGCAAGTTCAAAGCGGTAGCTGGGAAGAAGCTGAAGAAACAATTAGAAAAGCTGTTAAAGATAAGCACCTAAATATCGATGTTGGTCGCCGCCGGCGGGCGGCTATTCTCTATCAGCGCAGTGTAGAGGCTGAAGGGAATGGTAGGTTAAATGACGCATTAGCCTTAGCTAAGAAAGCTAATAATTTGACGCCGGGATTTGTACCTGCCGCTGTTCGTACAGCACGACTTTTACAAGGTGCAGGAAAACGACGAAAAGCTGTATCAATTATAGAAGAAATTTGGGTGAAGAATCCACACCCCCAATTAATTGATGTCATAGGGGAATTATCGTCTGGTGTTGGTGCACAAGAAAAAATGAGAACTGTTGAAACACTTGCCGGTTACAACAGAGATCATCTGGAAAGTCATCTCGCTATTGCCAAATTTGCTTTGGCTGCTGAAATGTGGCACGAGGCTCGCGAGCATTTAGTTGCTGCATCCTCAGGGCTGCAGGATGAAGCTCTTCCTGCTCGTATCTGTCATTATATGGCAGAACTCGAAGAGGGTGAAAACCGCGATCTTGAAACGTCAAGAGAATGGTTAAAAAAGGCTGCGATTGCTGAACCTGATTCTGCCTGGAATTGTAATCATTGCGGTCAAATTGTGGCCGATTGGGATCCACTGTGTAAGCACTGCGAAACCTTTGATGCCCTGGAATGGCGAACGCCGCCTGGTGTTACTCGCATGGTGCAGGTTAATAAGGATATTAAATCACCAAGTTCTAATGTTAATGATAAAACTTTAGATGATTCCGCAAGAACAATTGATATCAAACCAGATGCCTCCGCCTAATCATCTGGCAGAAGCGTTTAAGTTACACGAAATTGGTGAGCTATCGCAGGCAGCCGAACTTTATAGAAGAATATTAGAAAGTTACCCTGAAAATGCTGATGCGTGGCATCTTTTGGGATTACTTGCTCACCAGCAGGGAGATAATGATCTTGCGTTAAAGCTTATAAATACTGCAATTGGAATCCAACCTAATATTGCCGATTTTCATAATAACCTCGGCAGGGTTTATTTGGCTTTAGGCGATGATCATAAGGCTGATTTTGAATATCGCCGTGCCATCCAATTAAATTCAACGCATGTGAAGGCATATAGTAATCTTGCAAGTCTTTTAAGGGCTAGGGGAAAATTCTCTAGTGCAGTTGACTTTGCGAGGCGCGCTGTATCTGCCGGTTCAGAAGAACCGGAGGCCTATAATAACCTCGGTAACGCATTGAAAGATATGAACTCAACCGAAGATGCAATAACAGCCTATTATAGGGCTATTGAATTGGCACCTAACTATGCACTGGCCCATTGGAATTTATCATTAGCATTATTATCATTAGGGCAGTATGAGGAGGGCTTTAGAGAAATGATGTGGCGCTGGAAATGGGATGGGTTTCCTAATAAGCTGCGTGAATTTGATCAGCCGCAATTACAGGTTTTGTCAGGATTGGGTGATGAGTTGAGCGGTAAGCGTATACTGCTTCATGCTGAGCAAGGGCTTGGGGATACAATCCATTTTATCCGATACGCAGCGCTTCTTCGTGAAATTGGTGCATATGTTATTTTTGAGTGTCCTGAGGAGTTAGTGTCTTTACTAAAAGATTCAGATTTAGTGGATCAGATTATTTTCTCTCATGACAAGTTGCCTGAATTTGATTTTCATGCCCCTCTGTTAGATTTACCCTTTTTATTTGGAACCCGGGAAGATAATCTCCCACGAGCGATACCTTATCTCGCAATTCCAAATGATATAGCCAGGAAATGGCAGAAAAAGGTTGATAAAACAAAAAAATTTAAAATTGGTCTGAATTGGCAGGGTAATATCAAGAGCCCGGCTGAGCGTTTTAGAGGGCTTCCGCCCAGTGATTTGGAAATGTTAGCGTCACTTAACGGTATTGCATGGTTTAGTCTTCAGAAAGGCCCTGATTATGATCATTTACCGAGGCCTTCCGCTGATTTTCAGATTATTGATACAGGATCCGAAGCATTGGTTGAGACGGCAGGCTTAATTCAGGCACTTGACCTAATAATTACGAGTGATACCGCAATAGCACATTTGGCAGGCTCTTTAGGAAAACCAGTCTGGGTGTTGTTACACCACGCACCAGACTGGCGGTGGCAGACGACAGGCAGCGTCAATGTATGGTATCCATCAGCCCGTCTGTTTCGCCAAGCTAAACCAGGTCAATGGAAAAATGTAATTAAGGAAGTTGTAACAAGTCTAAAAAATACTATCTAGCCAAATCGGTTTTAGCGGTATATTTAAAGATGTCCTATAAGAATTAATTAGGCATGCGCCGCCTTAGCTCAGTTGGTAGAGCATCGCATTCGTAATGCGGGGGTCGGGTGTTCAAATCACCCAGGCGGCACCATTTATCAGGCACCTCTCAGGTTAAACT
>DUBF01000102.1:0-3281 GCA_012960465.1 Rhodospirillales bacterium
GAGGATTGAACTCCTGCCCTCACCCTTACCAAGGGTGCGCTCTACCACTGAGCTACAGCAGCGAATGATTTGAAATCTCAGTTTTCTATCACAGGATAGACACTCTATACCAGCGCAAATTAACAACCCATGTCAGTTTTCAAGAATTGATAAAAAATCAGCTCAGAAGTAATCACGTAGAGTATTCGCTACAATTTCCGAAGCATCCCCAGCCCCGTAAAGCTGTATAGATCGAGAGAATTCACTATTATACGCACTCCGCGCTGCCTCAATAATCTTGTTCTTATCAGCCCCCACAAGCTGATTGAAATCATGCTCGACAAGCTCCACCCACTCGGTTTGATCACGCAAAGTAATACAGTACTTATCCATGAAGTAAGCTTCCTTTTGCAGCCCCCCACTATCGGTCATAACAAGTTTACAATTCGCCAGTAGCCATAACATTTCAAGATAACCAACAGGCTCTAAAGTTTTAAACTCCACCTTCAGGCCAAGCTTTTCAATACAGCGCACCGTACGCGGGTGAAGCGGACACAACACAGCTCCTAACGTGTTATGCACTTCATTCAAAGCGTTCACAATGTTGGCCAGTCTCTCAGGATCATCGGTATTTTCCTGCCTGTGGCAAGTCACCAAAATAAAATCATCGTCGATACCGTCAATATCAGGCTTAGATGCATGTGGCTTAAATGAGAGTGCTGCATCATACATAACATCGCCGCAATTCAGGATCTGGACATCACGTCGTGCGAAACCTTCATCTTGCAGGTTCTGCACAGCCTGCTCAGTGGGGCAAAACAAAATACTGCTGACATGATCTGCGCAGATACGATTGATTTCCTCAGGCATAGCCATATTAAAACTACGCAGCCCTGCTTCCACGTGCGCCACAGGGATATGCATTTTAGATGCGCTTAATGCCCCCGCGAGGGTGGAGTTTGTGTCCCCAAAAACAAGAACACAATCCGGGCGATCTTTTACAAAGATCTCTTCGAGCGATGCCAACATACGCCCCGTCATTTGACCATGAGAACCACCATTTATATCCAGCTGATAATCAGGCTTGGGCAAACCCAGCTGCTCAAAGAAAACATCAGACATATTGGCATCAAAATGCTGCCCTGTATGGATAATCTTCTCTTCCAAACCTTCTGTAGACCTAATGGCACGCGAAACAACACCTGCTTTAACAAATTGAGGTCTAGCACCGACGATGGTTGTTATTTTCATAGTAACTCTCGTGAATATCTGATTAATCAATAACTTTATAAAGGATTAGCGTCTTGCCAATTTCATCAATGCTTAACATGTGGAGCTGTTCCAAGAAAGACGGAACATTGCTTTTAAATATCTCTTCTGGCGCCAGAATGTAATCAGCCCTAAACAGCGTGATACCTTCTTTTAAAAGTGCCTCATCCTCATTCCACCAAATTAAATCGGTATCCGATAGTTTGTTAAATTCATACATGTAAAACCAGTCTGGGAAAATAACCTGATTTTCTTTATTAAACTGATACAAAATTGGTTCTATCGCCCCCCGATACCCCTCAAAAGCTTTACCATATTGGTTCTGAGGATTACTGAACAAAAACAGGGTTCTGCTATTGATATTAAGTTGCCTAGTAAGATCGGCAATTCGAGCCAATAACTCTTTTGTATCAAACGGCTTTCTTGCTAATGGAAAAACGGGAGTTAGCAAAGGAGCATAACCAAAGACGTAGTAATAAGGATTCACCGCTAACAGATAGGCCAAAAACATCAGCAGCCCAGCAGATTTATCCATCATTGAATAACAAAACACAGTGAGGAACAGAATAAATAAGGTCTGTGGATCCGCAAACCTGCTGATTGTAGAGTTAATACAAAAAAGAGCGAACACGACAAGCTGCAGGATTAACAATTCATCCAGTCCGTAATGGAGAAAATAAGCTGCAATAAATATGACACTGAGTATGCCGATATATATAAAAACCGTATTTATCTTCTTATCTGATCTTTTATATTTAACCTCATCATGAACACCAACAGCGCCACCCATTTTCTTAATGAAGCCGGAGAAAACAGATACAAATATAGGAATAGCAATTTTAACCGCAGCAGGTATAAACGCCACCACGATAAAAGGATCCAGCCAATATAAAGCCATAATGAATGCAATTACTGAAACGACAACCGTAAACGTAAAGCTAAAGAACGAGCCTAAAAATACCAACAGACCGAACAGCACATATTCCTGATCAAACAAGAAGTGTAAAACTAGCGGTAGCAACATCCAGCCCAATACATTGTAATTCTGGCTATCTATAAAATTGACAAAATAATACGTAGAGCACATAGCGATCACAAGAACCGCTATATTAAGAAAGCTCGGCTCAGCAAAGTAAAACCATGACCCGGTCCATACTATCAGGGCTAACAGTAGCGTAGCGACAGGCCCCAAAAAAGAAAATATTCTAAGTGACACAGGTGTCGTATGGAACCAGTTTCTCAGAGAAAAACCATCCCCACCAGCGACAAGCTGACTATCATTGTAACGCCCGAACCTCTGAAGATTCACATCTTGCACACGATAGAAATAGTTATTCAGCGCTACGTGCACTGTATTGCCCGTAAGATAGAACCACTTTTTACCAACTAATGCCCCAGCAATTGACAACAAGCTTCTAAAAAGTGTGTAAGCCATGACAGGGATAATAAATATAGGATATACAAGCATTGCCAATATACCGAGCTTACCGAATTTGTCTTCTATGCGCTTTAACTTTCCAACAACACTCATAAACCGCCACCTATATATATAACAGTGCACAATGATCCGCCGACTACTACGCCGTATAGCAACCAGTCCCATTTAAGAGGCATCAATCTCTGACTGATATACATATTTAGAACATTGGTAACCATTAGTGAGATGACGGTAGCATAGGCAGCGCCCAGCATTCCATAATGCTGAATTAAAAAGTAGTTTAAAATAATGTTTAAGATGGCACCCGTAAAGTTTGTGCAAACCGACAGGTACGTCTTCTTGCTTTTTAAAATGCCTAAATCACTAAGCATATAAAAACCGTACAGAGCCGCTGCCCAACCTAAAAGACCAACCAGCCTGTAGCTTTCTTGATATTCTTCATCCGCCAAAATTCTAATCAACAATGGCGCTATCAAGGTGAGCACAACAGCGCCCACAGCAGCCGCAATAATATAAAGAAGGCTAATCCTGCGGAAGAACATAACTCCCTCTGGCTTATGGATCATATCCATGGCAATAGGCCACCACGCTTGCC
>DUBF01000102.1:3296-3637 GCA_012960465.1 Rhodospirillales bacterium
ACCGATAGCTTCGCTCCCACCGCGTAAATACCAAGATCGTGGCTACCAAGCATATTCATGACGAACCAACGGTCGCCAGCTTGCATAAACCAAATCGACATACCTGCTGGCACAAGAGGAACACCAAATTTCAGAAACTCGGGCCACAGTCTATGGTCAAACGCCTCTCTGGCCCTATAATCTTTCGTTGCATACCAACATATAAGAACAACAAAGAAGTAAGAGATTGCCATGCCCAGAAAATACCCGGTCATACCCATATCACGAACCAAAATCAAATAAAGGATCACCCCTATACTTGAGAGCGTCTGAACAAGGCTTAAACTAATATAATGCCATGG
>DUBF01000103.1:0-93260 GCA_012960465.1 Rhodospirillales bacterium
CGTTGATGAGGAAGTGTCTGATTCAAAAACAAAAATAAGAATCGACCCAATTGAAGAACCAGTGTCCGAATCAAATGAAGATAATATTGAAGGGAATGTTGAGGCGGAGGTTTCGAATCCGCAAAGCCTACTGGGTGAACTTGATCCAACCAATCGACTTTCTGGAGCACAAAATGAGGAAGGAGTGCTTGATATTCCAGCGTTTCTGCGCCGGCAAGCAAATTAGGGATTGTTTTTTACGTAAGGTAATTAGGGCGTAATAATTTGCAACATTTATTGATTTGAATGCTTATATCATCGTTGTTACAAATTTACTGTAACAACGTATAGTCCTAGACTTGACAATGCTGTCTAGATTTTTGGGGCCAAAGAAAACTTAAGAAGAAAGTATGAACTATATTAGCCAGGATATTATTTCTAGCGATTTCGAACAGTTTGCGCCGATAGAAGAGATAAAAGCTTCAAATAAACAAAATACGCTTCGTCGTTCGGTCCATTGTGTTGGAATATCGCTTCATGGAGGTAATAACGTTGCGCTAACGTTGCGCCCTGCTGAAGCTAATACAGGAATTGTTTTTCGCCGTACCGATATACCGGAATCAAGGGAAATTCTTGCAAGTTGGAAAAATGTTATTGATACACGGATGTGTACTACGATTTCTAATAAAGCCGGTGTGACGGTAAGTACAATCGAACATCTCATGTCTGCGCTAGCCGGTTGTGGGGTTGATAATGTTTATATAGATTTAAATGGCCCTGAAGTCCCGGTGATGGATGGTAGTGCGCAACCTTTTGTGTTCTTGATTGAATGCGCTGGTTTAATGGAACAAGATGCATACCGTCGTATTATTGAAATTTTGAAACCAGTCCGCGTTGAAATTGGTGATAAAATGGCTGAATTGACGCCAAGCCGCACCTTTTCGGTAACGTTTGAAATAGATTTTGATAATGAAATTGTCGCAAATCAAACTATTTCAGTAAATATGGTTAATGGTAATTTTAAAAAAGAAGTTGCCCGCGCTCGAACATTCGGCTTTATGCATGAAATTAAAAAACTACGTGCTGCTGGTCTTGGTTTAGGGGGCTCGCTTGATAATGCGGTGATCGTGGCTGGTAATAAAATCCTTAATGAAGATGGATTACGTTATAATGATGAATTTGTTCGTCATAAAGTACTTGACGCTGTTGGAGATTTATATACGGCAGGTGGTTTTCTTCGTGGTAGTTACAAAGGTGTGCGTTCTGGTCATGCATTGACGAACAAATTACTGCGAGCCTTGTTTGCTGATAAATCGGCTTGGCGCGATATTAACCTCGGAGGAAAAGTAGGTTCTGATAGTGTGCTAAGTAATAGTTTAACTGAAGATTTAGTTGCTATATAAGTTTCGCGAGTGTTTTTATTGATTTGGCTCTGGTTTGTATTCCGAGTTATTTTTTTTAAGTAAGATATGTTCAATTTGAGCAGACAAATGAGAGAAACATGATATAATTCAGCCATTCCTTTATTCGAATTGGTGCATGTTGATGACTTTCATTAGAATCCTATTAAATTTCAGTATACTTTACCTTTTTGTCGCATGCGCCGCTGAGAAAGAAGTTTATAAAGAAGAGCCGGTTGAGAAGTTGTATAATGTAGCTTTAACTGCACTGGAAGCTGGTGAATTTAAAAACTCAGCGAAGGCATTCAATGAAGTTGACCGCCAGCACCCGTATTCAATTTGGGCAACTAAGGCGCAACTTATGTCGGGATATAGCTTTTATCAGAATAACGATTATGATGAAGCAGTAATTGCCTTAGATCGATTTATATCTATTCACCCAGCAAATAAGGATGTTCCTTACGCCTACTATCTCAAGGCACTATGCTATTACGAACAAATATCTGATATTGGCAGAGACCAGAAAATGACGCAGCTATCCTTGAAGGCTCTTCAAGAAGTTATGGTACGTTTTCCCAGTAGTAAGTATTCGCGGGATGCAGCCGTTAAAATTGACCTTACACTTGACCATTTAGCTGGTAAGCAAATGGAAATTGGCCGGTACTATGAGAATCAAGGCCTTCATCTTGGTGCAATTAATCGCTATAAAAAAGTAGTCGATAATTTTCAAACAACCACCCATGTTCCAGAAGCATTACACCGGTTGACCGAATCGTATCTAGCGCTGGGATTAGTCGACCAAGCAAAAAAAACCGCATCAGTTTTGGGTCATAATTTTCCTGGTAGCGAATGGTATATTGATTCGTTCGAGATGGTTGAGGGAAAGACCTTTAGAAAAAAAACTAAGGAAGGCCCATGGTATTGGCCTTTTGATTAAATTTTTCGATTTAACTACAAACTTTGGATAATCTTTTCTGATGCTTCGAACCCTCTCTATTCGCAATATTTTACTCATTGAAAGACTAGATTTGAGTTTTGTTGCTGGGCTTGGTGTGCTCACTGGAGAAACGGGATCAGGTAAATCAATTTTACTAGATGCTTTAAGTTTGGCAATTGGTGCCAGAGCTGATAGCGAACTCATACGACAAGGTGCTGATCAAAGTACAATAACAGCTGAGTTCGAGATATTAGATACCTTAGTAATTAATACCATTCTGTCCGAGCATGGAATAAGTATTGATCAAAATTTCAGTTTGCGTCGTGTTGTTTCTGCGGATGGACGATCCCGTGCTTTTATAGATGATCAAGCTGTGAGCGTAGCATTATTGCGTCAGATCGGTAGCCTTTTAGTAGAAGTTCACGGTCAACTAGAGGCTTACGGTTTACTGGATCCAACCACCCATCGTGGTTTTGTTGATGTTTACGGTGATTATGAAGATCTACTAGTTTCAGTATCTAGCGCATTCAAAACGTGGCGTATGGCAGAAAATATTTATCAAAAAGCTAAAACAAATATTGAAAAATCTACTAGAGAAGAAGAATTTCTCCAGCATGCGATTGATGAGTTAAAAGTACTCGACCCAAAACTAAATGAGGAGCATGAATTAGCTAGTAAGCGCAGCTTGCTAATGAATGCTGAGAAATCGATTGAGTCCCTAGGAGAAGTTTTTAAAGAACTTGACCAGGGAAATGGTATTGAGGCTACGCTACGTTCGGTCGTTCACAAAGTCCAAAAGATAGCTGATAAGGCGGAAGGACAGTTTGATAATGCAATAACGTCTTTAGACCGGGCATTGTTAGAAATCAATGAAGGTGTTGGCGAGTTAGAGAGATTATCTACAGTTATTGATCTCGACCCGCTAAAATTAGAGAAAATTGAAGAGCGTTTATTTAAGCTGCGAGGTTTAGCTCGGAAACATAATGTTGATGTTGAAAAACTACCAATTTTATTATCGGAGATGTCAGAACAACTTTCTGTTCTTATAAATAGTGCTAGCAATCTCGAGGTTCTATTGAAAGATGTCGAGCGGGCTAAAGCAGATTATAGTATGGCTGCCGGTAAGCTTTCTAAAGAACGTAAGAAAGCAATCAATAAACTAGACGCAGCTGTAACTATGGAATTAGTACCTTTAAAGTTAGAAGCGGCTAGTTTCCATACACGTATAGTGATGCTAGAGGAGAGGGAATGGAACGAATATGGAAAAGAGCACGTCTCGTTTGAGGTTAAGACTAATCCAAATACTGAAATGGGGCCAATTCATAAAGTGGCTTCTGGAGGTGAGTTGGCTAGGATTACGCTAGCGCTAAAAGTTATATTGGCCAATGCTTATGCCATGCCAACAGTTATTTTTGATGAAGTTGATGCCGGAATCGGCGGAGCTACTGCTGCTGCTGTCGGTGATCGCTTGAGCCACCTTGCAAAAGATTCTCAAGTATTGGTTGTGACACATTCGCCCCAAGTTGCTGCTCGCGGCAATACGCATTTTCAAATTAGTAAAACCGTTAATAAGACAGGCAACATAACTCAGGTAGGAGAACTCTCTGGTAATATCCGTACTGAAGAAATTGCTCGTATGTTATCTGGCGCTAAAATCACAAAAGAAGCCCGTGCTGCAGCCACGAGTTTATTGGAGTCTAATGACTGGATTGATGCAGCTCAATGACAGGTAAGGAACGAGCGATTGAAGACATGTCTGATAACGAGGCTCGTAGAGAATTGGGACGGTTGGTTAAAGAAATTTCTACCCATGACGAGGCTTATTATCAAAATGACTCTCCCATAATTTCAGATGGTGAATATGATATTTTACGTCAACGAAATCTGGCAATAGAGGCTATTTTCCCCAATTTGATCAGGGAAGATAGCCCTTCAAATAAAATAGGGGCTGCGCTCTCGACCGGCTTTAGCAAAGTTCACCATGCCAGACCCATGTTGTCCTTGAGTAATTTATTTTCTGAGGATGATTTAAGAGATTTTCTTGCTGGTATTAGACGTTTCTTAAAAGAACTGACAGATGATCCTGATATTGAACTCGAGTTTCTAGCGGAACCAAAAATTGATGGGCTCTCAATTACGTTGCGTTATGAATATGGTTTTTTTGTTTCAGCAGCAACCCGAGGGGATGGTTCTACTGGTGAAGATGTTACTGAAAATATTAGAACACTCAAAGATTTACCTATTAAATTAGGCGGTTTTGTACCTGATGTTGTTGAAATTCGTGGAGAGATTTATCTTACTAAATCAGATTTTGATGAACTTAATCGACGTCAATCTATAAAAGGCGACAAAGTGTTTGCGAATCCAAGAAATGCAGCGGCGGGTTCTTTGCGTCAATTAGATGCAACTATAACCGCGTTAAGGCCTTTAAAATTGTTTGCTTATGCTTGGGGTGAATTAAGTGAGCCCGTAGGTATCACTCAATGGTCTTTTCTGGAACAGCTCCAAGTCTGGGGTTTTGAGGTAAATCCTTTGACCCGCCTTTGCGATGATTTTATATCATTAATAGAAGCTTATAAAAATATCTACGAGCAACGCGCCAGTCTTGATTATGACATTGACGGTGTAGTTTATAAGGTTAATCGCCTTGATTGGCAGGAACGCCTAGGTTTTGTTAGCCGAGCCCCTCGCTGGGCGACTGCTCATAAGTTTCCTGCAGAAAGAGCCCAGACAATAATAAATCGAATTGATATTCAGGTAGGTCGGACCGGATCTTTGACGCCGGTTGCTAAATTAACTGCAGTTACGGTAGGTGGAGTAGTCGTGTCTAATGCCACATTGCATAATGAAGATGAAATAGCCCGTAAAGATGTTCGGATCGGCGATACTGTGTTGATCCAGCGCGCCGGTGATGTCATCCCACAGGTTGTGGAAGTAGTTATAGATAAACGTTCAAAGAACTCCACTCCATTTGAATATCCGAAGGTGTGTCCTGCTTGTGGTGCAGATGCTGTACGCGATGAGGGTGAAGTTGTCCGACGTTGTACTGGTGGATTAATTTGTCCTGCCCAAGTGGTCGAACGTTTCAAACATTTTGTCTCACGAGGTGCATTTGACATTGATGGTTTTGGTAATAAACATGTAGAGGCCTTTTTTGAAGAAGGTCTAATTAAAACTACTGTTGATATTTTCCGTCTTAAGGACCATGAGTTTGAATTGAAAGGTAGTGAAGGATGGGGCGATAAATCAGTAGAAAAATTATTGGCCGCAATAAACGATCGTCGTAATATTACGTTAGACCGATTTATTTTTTCCTTAGGTATCCGCCAGATTGGCCAAGCAAACGCCCGTCTCTTAGCTAAGCATTATATTTCGATTGAGGCGCTCCGCATGGCCATGGTCGCCGCTTCAGTGATAGGCTCGGAGGCCTTTGAGGATCTAAATAATATTGATGGAATTGGACCTTCTGTCGCAAATGACTTGATCATCTTTTTTAATAATAACATTAATCAAGCCTTGCTTGATGATTTTGATACACAAATTAACATCCAAAAGTTTAATGTACCGAAAGATAATTCATCTCCGATTGCTGGTAAAACTATTGTTTTTACAGGTACACTTGAATTAGTTACACGCGGGGAAGCTAAGGTTAGAGCTGAGCAGCTTGGTGCTAAAGTATCGGGGTCAGTATCTAAAAGGACTGATATTGTCGTTGCAGGTCAAGGAGCCGGGTCTAAAGCTAAAAAGGCAACTGAACTTGGTTTAAACCTGCTTTCTGAGACCCAATGGTTAGAACTAATCGACGGCAGCTAATTTTTAAAGTTTAGTACTAATCACTATTATTTTGTATTATAATTGGCTTGATCTCTCACCAGAGTATAAGAATCAGTTTAACCAAATGGGAAGTCTATTTGGCAAATATTTTATTCAATTGAGTTTTTTTGGTAAGTCTTCAATAGAGGAATTTATTAAATCATCCGCTTTTTTATCATTGATATTCTCAATTAAAAGCTGGCGTGTTGCTGTTAAAGCAATATCTGCTGTCATAGCTTTGACCTCTGCGGTTGCATCGTTTTCTGCTTGAGCGATGCGGTCAATCGCAAGTTTCTCTCGGCGGTCAAGTGATGCTTCGAGATCATTAGTCATTCGCGTCTTAAGGGCTAAAGCCTCTTTACGGGCCTCGTTGACGATAGCCTCGGCTTGTTGTTCGGCATCGGCTAACTTACGTTTGTAACCTGCAAGAAGGTCTTGAGCTTCATCTCTAAGATTTGTTGCTTCTTCGATTGAGGCTTCGATTTCACTAATTTTGCTATCCAATGCTTTAACTGTAAATTTCCATATCGGTTTTGCGCAAATTAAAACAAAAATAACGAATGCTATCGCTACCCAAAAAGCTGGACTGGCAAATATAGTTTGAGGCAAGATTCCGCTGGTCGTTGACGCATAGGCATTTGGAATCATTTATTTATTTCCATATTTGATACTTTTAGAGCGGAAGAAATTGCTTGTTTGATAGCATTGTCTGTGGGTTTTTCCCCTATTAGCGCTTTCATTGCTTCTGATGTAACGCTAGCTGCTGATTTGTGGATATTTTTTAAGCTAGCGGTTTTTGCAGCAGATATTTGATCTTCTGCTGATCTAAGCTCGCCTGACAACCGCGCGCCGAGTTCTCCTTGTCGGCGTGCTGTTTCATTTGATATTTCTTCGGTGGTTTCTTGGATGGCTTTTCGTGCCTGCTCCCGAGCTTCGGTCATTGCTTTGTCATAAGATTCGGCATCTATATTGGATTCATTTCTGAGGTGTTGAGCCATATCCAAATTATCATCAATTCTGTTTTGTCGTTGTTCTAAAATATTGCCAATTCGCGGCAACGCCACTTTGGCCATCAGAACGTATAGTATTAAGAACGTTATGATGAGCCAAATAATTTGTGGGGAAAACGTTGAAATATCTAATTGTGGCATTCTTTATTAGCCTATTAGTTTAATTTATACTTAAACAACATTAACCAAAGAGTATCAGTAGAGCGATTGCCAAGGCAAAAATAGCTAGAGCCTCAACAAGGGCAAAGGAAACCCAAGCTGTCGTTGTTACCGCATCGGCTGCTCCTGGATTACGGCCGACTGAATTGATTAAGGCAGACCAGATGAGTCCAATACCAATCCCAGGTCCGATAAAACCTAGAGTCGCTAAACCAGCTCCGATCATTTTTGCTGCATCTAATTCCATTTTATAATTTCCTTTTGTTAGTTTTGAACAAGTGACTGTACAAATTTAAATGCTAATTTTAATGTAAGTGAATTGCATCGTTGATATATATGCAGGTCAGTATAGTGAAAATATAGGCCTGTAAGAAGGCTATAAGAAATTCTAATCCCATAACGGCAACTAAACCGGCTATTGGTACTATGCCAAATATACCTAGCGGAACAACAAATCCACCAATAACTTTTAATAATGTATGGCCTGCCATCATGTTGGCAAACAACCTGACACTAAGACTAAATGGACGGGTGAAATATGAAATAACCTCAATCACAATCATTAGTGGTGAAAGTATAATTGGCACCCCTTCCGGCAAGAAAAATGAGAAGAATTTTAAGCCGTGTTTCATAAATGCGATGACTGTAACCATAAGAAAAATTACTACTGCCATCGTGAGTGTTACGGCAATATGACTGGTAAAGGTGAAACTGTAAGGTATCATACCTATTAAATTACCAAAAAGAACAAACATAAAAATTGAAAAAATTAGTGGGAAGTAGGTTCGGCCTTCTTTGCCGATATTATCACTGACCATTCTCGCAATAAATTGATATGACAATTCTGCAAGCAGTTGCCATCGTCCAGGCACACCTGCTCGCGGCCTAACGGCTAATACCATAAGAGCGGTTGCACAAATCACCGTCAATAACATAAAAGCAGAAGAGTTTGTGAACGATGCATCAAGGCCACCAATTTTAATTGGGACCCAAGTTTGAATTATAAATTGATCTAAGGGGTTATGTGCGTCAGCCACGTATGATTACCTTCTTGAGTTTTATGCTTTTTTTTTTGTTTTAGGTATTTTACCATCTTTAAAACCAATTTTATATCTATGGCCATGTGTTAATCTGAATACATTCCATAAGCCAGCAGCGTTACCTAATAATAAAAATCCTACTAAAAACCAAGGTTTCGTTTCTAGCCAACTATCGAGCAAAAACCCTATTCCGGCTCCTACAGCGACCGCTACAATTAGCTCAGTACTCAACCTTAAAGCTTTAGCTTTTCCATTTTCTGGCAGACCCGTATTTCCATTAGCCGTTGATCCGTTATTTATATTACGTGCATTCTGTAAACGTTGATCAAAGTCCGTTGGATCTTTTTTTTTAACCATATTGGACCGGGAGATTAATTTCTTCGCTCATCTGAGAATGCCCATTTTGTAATACTTGGGCCAACGATATAAAACCCTTTGCGACAAAATAGTATTACTTAATTTGAAACGGAACATATCTTTCTGGTTGGGGCCTGTCAAGATTCAATGGCAAACATGAGATATTATATAACATACTGAATTTATTGTATTATTTGATGTGTATGTAGTTATCCGATATCACGTAACTCTACCGCTTTGCCCAAGTCCACCGATACGAGTTGAGAAACGCCTTGTTCGCCCATAGTTACGCCAAAAAGGCGGTCCATTCTGGCCATCGTCATCCGGTGGTGGGTGATAACTAAAAACCTTGTTGAGAGTTTGCGTGCCATTTCGTCAACCATAGTGCAAAATCGATCAACATTTGTGTCGTCAAGAGGCGCATCGACCTCATCTAAGACACAGATTGGTGCGGGGTTGCGCATAAATACTGCAAATAACAGTGACAATGCTGTTAAAGCTTGCTCGCCGCCAGATAAAAGAGATAGCACCTGAAGACGTTTACCTGGCGGACTTGCCATGATTTCTAGGCCTGCCTCAAGTGGGTCGTCCGATTCGATTAGTTCGAGATGTGCTCTACCGCCACCAAATAAACGCACAAAAAGGTCCTGAAAGTGTTTATTGACCTCTTCAAATGATTCTAAAAGGCGTTGCCGACCCTCACGGTTAAGTTCATTAATCCCCCTACGTAGTTTACTGATAGCGTTGATAAGATCTTCGCGTTCCGCCGTCAGTGTCTGAATTTGTTCAGTTAGTTCCTCCGCCTCGGTTTCCGCTAATAAATTAACTGGACCCATATTCTCACGTTCTCGCAGTAGACGCTCAACTCGTTTTTCGGCGCTTTCGGGCTCCGGTAGTTCGGCGTCTAATCCAATGCCGGAAAGTTCATATAATTCGTTAGGATTACAATTTAGACGGTCAGTTATGCGTTCAGCTAATGCCACGGAAGCCTGCTCAGTTTGTTCAACATTGGCTTCAGCCCGGACGCGCTGCTCTCGAACGGCAGCAAGTTTAGTTTCTGCTTCGCGCAGATTACGATCTGCATTTGTAAGCGTAGTTTCTGCTTCAGCCAAACTATCAGCCGTATTCTGCCGATGCATTTCAGCTTCTTCGACTTTACTAAGAATTTCTTGATGACGACGTTTAATTTCCTTTGGCTGTTGTGCTAAGTGTTTTTGCTCGTTTTCAAGTGTTTTTTTACGTTCGGTACGCTCATCTAATTGTATTAGCGCTTCTTCTTTCCTAGAATTCCAATTGGTCATTTGGCTGTTAATTGCTTGTAGCCGGGTTTTGCGTTCTTCGGCTTGATTATGCAGGGTATCATAATTTGACTGGGCCTCAACAAGTTCGGTGCGTTTTTGAGCAACGGCTGCCCGGAGTGTATTCACTTGGTCACGACCTTTCTCTACATCTTCTATTTTAATTTCTATTTGGATGATTTCATTGAGAGATTTTTCTGATTCATTAAGATCCGCTATAACATTCTCCGAATTAACGGTGCGAGCTGAAATTTTGGTATCATTCTCTAATGTTTGGCGTTGTAATCGTGTCAATTCGTTTTGAGCTATATCTCGGTTAATTTCGGCCTTACGCACTAAATCGCGCGCGGTTTTCTCATTTTGGGTCGTTTTTTCAACCTTTTCTTGAGCCGCATCTATGTTCGATTTTGCGGTATTGTTTTGTTCTTGAGCATATTCTAAATTTATTCGAGCATCAGCAAGACGGTTACGTTGTTGAAGGCGTATAGCTGCGGTGGTGGGCGCTTCCGCTGCAGAAGAAAGTCCATCCCAGCGCCAGAACGCGCCGTCGCGCGTGACCAGGCGTTGGCCTTGTTTAAGTTCCTTAATTAAGCGCCACCCGGTATCAGTATCAGAGACGACACCAATTTGTGATAATCTACTAAGGAGAGCCTTTGGACCTTTGACAAAGTTACTTAGGGCTTCTGCTCCTAAAGGTAGAGAAGGACCAGAAGTATTTTCTGGAAGTTCGCGCCAGTGAATTGGAGCAGATTCGTCTGTTGCGGCGTTAAGATCGTCGCCGAGGGCTGCGCCTAAGGCGCTTTCTAGTCCAGTTTCAACCGTTATTGCATCGATTAGGGGTGGCCATAGATCTGGATCGCCAGTTTCTAAAATTTCAGAAAGAGTACTGACTTCGGCTTCTAGTTTGGCTGTTTTAGATAAAATGTCTTGTGTTTGTAGTTGAGCGTCGTTGAGCTGCCGGGCGGCTTCATCTCTATTAACTTCAGTGCTTTTAGCGTATTTTCTGCACTTCTCCAATTCATTTGTCGCATTTGTAAGTTTATTCTCACCCGCTTCAACAGTTGATTGCTCGAGTGCGTCTTTTTGTAACTGAGTTATCTCTTCTTTGATTTTTTTATCGTTGATCCTCAGCCGGTTTAGCTTCGCTTCTATTTCTTTACGCCGCCTACTCAGATCATTATACTGGGCTTCTTGGTCTGCGATCTTTTGGGTTAAATTACCTAATATGTTCTCTTTTTTTTCGTATTCACTTTTGGCTTTTTTAAGGTGTTCATGAGCGTTGGTGATATCAGTATTTTGGCCTTCCTCGATATTATTGATTCTTATGTTTTCTGTTTCTAGATTTCGGATTGCGGCACTTGCATCGGCCACAAGCGTGCTTTCGCGGTCAATATCTTGGCCAACCTGGCGGAGGCGTGTTTCGCATTCGCTTTTTTGCGCCTGAAGACGGATCTCTTCTTCTTCAAGATTTTCTCTGGCGAGGTTAAACCTTTGGAGTGCTGCTGCTGCACTAGTTTCTTTTTCTCTAAGCTCGGGTAAATGTGTTGCAGCTGACGCCTGTTCAACAGATGCAGTTGCAGCAAGCCTTGTCATTTCGGTAACAGTTATTTCAGCTGCGTCCAGTATTTCCCGATTTTTTTCCTTTTCACGTAATACTGTGGTCCAGTGAATTAGAAACAGTGTAGCTTCGGCTTTCCTGATATGGCCGTTTAAATTGCGATAACGAGTTGCCTGGCGCACTTGTTTGCGGAGCGCTAACAGCTGAGCTTCCAGGGTTGCCATAATATCATCGAGGCGTTCTAAATTTGTCTCCGCACCCCGCAATCGAAGCTCAGCCTCATGGCGGCGAGAATAGAGACCAGAAATACCTGCGGCTTCTTCCAATAGTTTTCGCCGCTCAGAGGGTTTGGCTGACACTACTTCGCCAATCTGTCCTTGGCTGACCAGTGCCGTTGAGCGCGCGCCGCTAGCAGCATCGGCAAATAACAAGTGAACGTCTCTAGCTCGCACTTCTCTTGAATTTACTCGATAGGTTGAGCCCTTTTCTCTTTCGATTTTGCGGGTTACCTCGACATCGTCTGCTTCATTAAATTGGGATGGAGCATCACGGTTTGAATTATCTAGTGCAAGGCCAACCTCAGCAATATTACGGGCGGGACGATTGCGGGAGCCGGAAAAGATGATATCGTCCATCTCATTTCCACGCATTTGTTTAGCTGAAGTTTCACCCATCACCCATTTTAAAGCCTCAACCAAATTGGATTTACCACAACCGTTTGGTCCGACGACACCGGTCAAACCCTGCTGGATTTCTAGCTCAGTCTCATCGACAAAGGATTTAAATCCGCTTAAACGAAGCTTAGAAAATTGCATGTATAACCAAACCCCTTTTTAGCGTTTTGTTGTTCTCAGTTTTGATAGTTCTGAATCTAGGATAAGACGCAATTTTTCTACTGTTACATGACCCTTTATTGGTTTCCCATTTATGATAATTGTGGGTGTTGATTGAATATTAAACCTTTCTTCGCCATCGTTACGGATTTTCATAACTCCTTCGTAAATTTCTTTGTTTCCGACGCAGGCTGTATAGGTATTTTTGGAGATCCCTGAAAGCAAACCAATTTGTGCTAAGGCTGCAGTCGGATCAGCCTGTCTTGCCCAGTTTTTCTGTGTTTGAAAAATAATTTCAACGATTGGGTAGTATCGCTCTTTTGGGGCACACCTAGCCATCATAGCCGCAGCTAGAGCTAGTCGATCTAATGGAAAATCTCTATATATAAATCTAACTTTACCGTTTTCAATATATTCTTTTTTAAGAGTTTGAAATGGCCCGGTATGAAATGCCGCACAATGCGGGCAAGTCATAGAGGCATATTCAATAACAGTTATCCCCGCACTATCATTACCGAGGACACGATCAGCCAAAATATATTCAATGGGAAAAAGATTTGTATTGGTGGCTTTATTTTTTGGTTCCGCCGAAATTGTTCCCGTCATTATGAGTGTCACCAGGAGAGCAATGGCTGATAAAATTATATTATTAATCATCTTTACTATATACTTGGGCAAGTTGCGCTCCTCTCTACTACATGTTGATTAATATAAATGGCATTGGTTTAATCAACAAGTCGTGATCGTGTTAAAAAAGATAAAACTGCAAAAAAATTGGGGATAACTCAAAATACAAGAAATTAGGCGTTTATGGAAACTTTAATTAGTTTATTTGTCCTAAAGAATTGCGTTAGTCTGTGGTTTTGATTTCCGTTCCAAGGGCACGCAATGCGTTTTTTAGATCTGGATCACTTATAATGTTTAAATCATCATCTAGGGCATTTTTCTCTTTTACGCTAATTTTCCTCTTTTTTGCAGTTGGCTGGTTGTCTTCATCTGGAATGGTACCTTGACTTATTTTGATGTATTTGACTGCGCGGTATCCAAAATGAGTATTAATTCTTTCAAGTAATTGAGTTTCGATATGTTGTAACTCTAAGGCTAGAGCGGGACTATCAATACGTAAATGTAAGGTGCCATTACTTCGCTGGTCTCGGGGATAGGTAATTTTTTCTGGAAATGTATGGGCTGCTAATACATCGCCTACGATACTTTTCCAATTTGCGATAACCGTGCCTTGACCAAATCCGCGCTTGCCAAATATCGGCCGAGTTAGTTTTTCAACGGTTGCACTAATACTGCGTGGTTTAAAGCGGGGAATGGTCATCGTATCCAGACCTTATTTTGTCTGATTTTCATTTATGCTGTTGGGACAGTATGATATGGAAAAGCAAGCATCGCAACAATCGTTTAGAATAAAATTTATTAGACTGACATGAAAAATAAATTGAGAATAAGTTGTTGAGCAAAGCTGATAAGATACTGGCTTGGTATGGCCAAAATCGCCGTTACTTACCCTGGCGTTCGGCGCCAGGCGTCCGAGCAAATTCCTATCATGTATGGCTCAGTGAAATAATGCTTCAGCAAACCACGGTCGTTACTGTTAAACCTTATTTTGAGTATTTTCTTGCGGCATGGCCAAATATAAACGTTCTTGCAGCCGCTCCGCTGGATGATGTTCTTCATGCGTGGCAGGGACTGGGTTATTACGCTAGAGCACGTAATCTTCATAAATGCGCGAATATTGTCACAGCTGAATATGACGGGTATTTCCCAGAGGATGAAAAAGATCTTTTGAAGTTACCGGGCATTGGGCCTTATACAGCTGCAGCTATTGCAGCTATTGCTTTTGGCAAGAAAACCACGCCAGTTGATGGTAATATTGAACGTGTCGTAGCCAGGCTCTTTTCTGTCACGGAACCTATTCCTAAGTCAAAAGCCAAATTGCAAGAATTGGCATGTGCAATGACGCCGGATGATCGCGCTGGCGACTACGCCCAAGCACTGATGGATATTGGTGCGACAATATGTATCCCCAAAAAGCCGATGTGTGATTTGTGCCCCCTGTCAGGTGAATGTAAGGCAGAAGCTAAGGGTATAGTAGGAGATTTACCAGTTCGAGCGCCCAAGAGGAATAAGCCGACGCGGGTTGGCATCATCTTTTGGCTTTCTAATAATAAAGGCGAGATACTTCTTCGTCGTCGTCCCGAAAAAGGCCTTCTTGGAGGTATGATAGAGCTACCGTCATCTGACTGGCAGGAAAATCGTTCCCCTTTAAAAAAAATATTTAAAAATGCTCCAGCTAAAGTTGCCTGGCAATTACTGCCGGGAAAAGTAAGGCATACATTTACCCATTTTCATTTGGAATTAGAGGTCGCTACGGGCAAATGTCTAGAGCCAGAATTAATAAAAGGAATTTGGAGTAATGCCTCTAATTTTGGGAATTATGCTCTTCCGACAGTTATGAAGAAGGTCGCAGCGCATGCTCTTAAATATAAAAATTAGCCCCAAATCCTTTGACTTTGGTTTAATGTAATACCAACCCTTGAGGCGTTCTCCTGGGTGGATTTACCGTAACCCGAAGAATTTTGTGAGATCAAAATACTTTGAATCAGGGTGTTGGATCGCGCCGCTAATAAAGTAAAATCAAATTGTGCTATGGTGTACTCTAACTGTCTTGCGAGAAGCTCCGCACGGGCCTCATCTTGTATATCTTCGATTAAATCCCTAATTTCTTTTCCCATACCATCAATTTGAGAGCTAAAAATGCTGGCTCGTGACTCTAAAGTTGAGCGGTCTTGTAAAAAATTAGCTTCAGTAGTTAAAACGAGAGCCTCCGCAGCATCCAAAGCATCTCTAGCTTGATTAATTGAGGGTTGGGTTTCAAAATTTTTATAGATCCATGCATCAAGCAGTGCAAGACCACCGCCGGTCACAATTCCATCGATATCACCGCCTCCAAGGCCCGTTGAGGTTATATTACCAGCCCCATCCGTAGCCGGCGTTATACTGATGTTTATTACATAATCGCCCTCGCCATCCCTATCGTTACCAGCAGTGTCAAATTTATTGTAGTTATAGGCCCTCATTCTCACGTAATACACACCATCTGCCTGAACCTCTTTCTCAATATAGGTGTCATATGCACTTGCGCCCGTGCTGCCACCGCCACCCAGCGTAACATCGCCATCGTCATCATTGAATCCTGGCGTACCATCAGCAGTGTAAACTGCTGGATCACCCGAATTCAATGTTCGATCAGTTGCTACCTTCGCGCCGGCTTCATCAAAAAAATCTAAGAAGGAGTCAAAGTTGTTGCTCATTCCGCTGCCATAATCAACGTCGAACGTTAGTTTCTCACCTCTTTGCAGGTCAAACTTAAACCAATCATAATCTTGGGTTGACAAGGTAGTGCCTACGGGGTTTGCAATTGTACCTGTAATAGATGTCCATTGTAGGTCTATGTCATCCCCGTCTCCTTCTACACCATTAGGGCCCGCACTGCCGACGTCTGTATTCGAAGCATCAAGTTTAAAAGCCTGCCGAGCCTGATGTTGAGCATTTTCCATGCTATTATTGGGTTCATCATCCATCATACGTTGTGAGTATCCACCGAGTGTAAAATTAATAACACCGGTCGAATCGTCGTAGCTATTAACGCGTAATGTTTCTACGGTCTCGTATTGCCCTGTTCTGGTGTTGGTCGAGTAATTCGAGTACTCAGTCAGAGTGCCTGCTTGGGATTCGTACTTCAAAGTATTAGTATCTGAATTCCAGAAGTCGCCGCTGCCATCCTCGGTAATATAATAATCTGTTCCCAGGTAAACCCCATCAATTCGCATAAGGTCGCCCACGTCAGAGCTATAGGGAGCGTAAAGGTTTTGTGTTTTAAACGACTCTCGAAACTCAGTATTAATGAGATTTTTTGGAGTAAAAACATTACCTTCTTTGATGATGCCACCCGCCGCACGAGATGATAATTGGATTCTTCTCAGTATGTTGTCCCACTCTTCGGCAGTCTCCACCGCCGTCAGATCACCGTTCTCTAGAAAAGTTAAACGTTTTCGGAGATAGTCGATATGGTTCCGGATATCATTGATTTGTGCTAGCGACTTACTAACAACAGTAATCGCCTCGTTTATACCATCTTTACGGCTAATTAGGAGCGACTGATTTTTTTGTAAGTGGTCTGACAGAGCTGTTGAAGGTGCACTGTTTAGGTGTGCAAGTGCTTTATCAATGCGCGACGCCATAATATTTTGCACGCTAGCGGCAGCTTGGTTTTTGGCTAAGCTACCTATGTTCAATAGAGCCTGATCAATACGGCTCACACCACCGGTGAGGGCGCCAACAATCGAGTTTGTCCTATTAAATTCATCAAGCTGCATTGCCACCGACCTCCTGTCGGAATTCAATACTTAAAAACTTGAATCCTGGATTTCACGCCCAGAACTCACATATAACGACAATTTCTATCGCCGTTTTTCTACAACACCCTTTGCAGGCTTTAACTTTATATTTTAACTGTTTATTAGTGTATTTCTTTGAAAACATCAAGAATTCGTAATAATAATACAAAAAATGGCCAAATACCGGTATATAACTAGCGATTTTAATAGTGGTATTTAACGCGATATTGGAATTTTTGAGTAATATTACCGAATCGTTAAATTCTAAGATATTGGAATGAAATTTATTTTAGAGGTGCTTATCTACGCTTATATCGTTAGGGTTAAATAAAAATATACACTGAAATGGGATAAATTTATATGTTACGAGAGAATTTAGAAGCAAAATGGATTGACTGTTTTGAGAAAAGTTTTCTCCTAAGCGGTGTTGCCTCCGGCGATATGGTTGCTATTTTATCTGAATCACAATCTCGTCAAGTACTGGTTGATCTATCGGAGCATGCTTTATTGCGGATTGGTGCAAAACCAATACATATGAAAGTACCATCACCCAAATTAAAAGATCCTGTTCCAGTCCGTTCGACCGGATCCTGCTACGCGATGGAAGGGTACGATACCATGCTTCCGGCACTTGCTGCTTGTGATCTCATTATTGATTGTACTGTTGAGGGCATGCTGCATTCTAAAGAGTTGCAAACAATTCTTGGAGCAGGGGGTCGTCTATTAATGATATCTAATGAGCATCCTGAGGTGTTAGAGCGTTGCATGCCAGACCCCGCCTTAAAACCCAAAGTTGAGAAAAGTCTGGAACTTCTTGATAAAGCAAAATTTATGCAAGTTACATCTCTGGCTGGTACAAATTTAAAAGTTGAAATCAAAGATGCGCCATGCCGAGCGGGCGCAGGGTATTTATCGCCGGGGGATAAAGTCGCCTACTGGCCGGCTGGTTTGGCGTTATTTTTCCCCGTGAAAAATACCGTTAATGGAAGTGTTGTTCTAAATACAGGCGATGTAAATTTAACATTCAAGCGTTATTTTGAATCCCCAGTCACACTGGTAATCGAAAATGATTTTGTCACATCAATTGAAGGAACGGGTCTTGATGCGGATTTGATGCGTTCTTATTATTCGGGTTGGGAAGATCCTAATGCCTATGGAATTTCTCACGTTGGTTGGGGGTTAAATCCGGGTGCACGCTGGGATGCCTTGGTGATGTATGATAAACAACATGTGAATTGTACCGAATTACGAGCTTTTGCTGGAAATTTTTTAATTTCGACGGGCGCAAACGAGTTTGCGGAGCGCTACACCAACTGTCATTTTGATTTACCGATGCGCAACTGCTCAATTTTTTTGGATGATCAGGAAATTATTAAGTCAGGAGAGTTAGTTGGCCCGTTAGCCTGATATTCTCAAAATTATCAAACTTCTAAATTAACAACGTTGCCCCATTAATTTTTGATCTAAAGGAATCATTATCTAATGTTATTTGCAATTTATATGCTCGATAAACCAGATAGCGTTGAATTACGCGCTCAAACTGGTAAATCTCATGCGGCTTACATGGCTGCAAATGAGACCGGTATGCGCATGGGTGGACCCCTTTTTGCAGATGATCACAAAACGATGATCGGAAGTGTTGTCATAAAGGATTTTACCGATCGATCAGCAGCAGAAGAATTTATTTCTAATGAGCCGTTTAATAAGGCGGGTTTATTTGAGACGGTGTTGATTAATCCGTTCAGTGCATTCGTCGATAAATAACACTCTATTTTACTAAATAATCTAGGAGAAGGATCGGTGAAAGACTTACGAATCGTGATTTCTGGTGGCAGTTCTTTAAGATTGTACTTAGCTGCCGAATTTAGTTGGCGCGACGATAATCCGCCTAATAATCCTTATCTGTTTTTTCGTATTATACCAAGCTAGGTGCCTACTATTTGCTAATTCGCGGCGGAACCACGGAATTTATAATTTTTATCTGATAGAAAGTTGATAATGATTTAGTCCTTAAAATTTGCAGTAAAACCAGCATCTGTGCCGTCATAGTTACCGTGTTGATCAATAGGTTTTTTTTGTTTTTTAGGTGTTTGATTTGGCTTTACAGAATTTCCAATTGATTTGGACGTAAACCCTGCGTCAGTGCCGTCATAGTTACCATGTTTATTTATTGGTTTTGCTTGGGTATTAGATTTTTTAATTCTTTTAAGGTAGTTTACATCCTTTAGAGTAAGACCTAAGATTTTGCGAGCGTAGGCTGTCGCATAGACGCTATTTCGATTTTTCATTAAAACTACCTTTTTTCTACCCATATTGAAACTCATGATCAAATTGCCATCGCACCTTGTTATGGTAATTTTGATTTACAGTGTAATTTTAACCGAATAATTTAAATATAGACATACGATATTTTGCGGAATTTAGTCTATAGATTACCTAAATTATTTTACGTACGATAGAAAGTTTTATGATTAAAAATATTATCAAGATTATTTTTATTTCTCTTTTTGTGTGCTTTCCTGGTGATAGTAATGCAGAAACACGCTTTATCACGCTGGCATCTACCACTTCCACTGAGAATTCTGGTCTGTTCGATAAAATACTGCCTATCTTCGAAAAAAAAAAAGGTATTGAGGTTCGCGTAGTTGCCGTAGGAACAGGTCAGGCTTTGCGTATAGCGCAAAATGGTGACGCTGATGTCTTGCTTGTCCATCACAAACCGTCAGAATTGGATTTTGTTGCAAAAGGTTTTGGTGTTAAGCGTTTTGATGTGATGTACAATGACTTTATTATTGTTGGCCCAAAAAATGATCCAGCGAAAATAAATAAGATTAAGAAAGTGACTGACGTTTTTTCCCGTATTGCTGCCTCGAATAGTAATTTTGTATCAAGGGGCGACAATTCAGGTACCCATAAGCGTGAACAGTTACTTTGGCAGTCTGTACCCATTGATCCAACAAAAAATACTGGGGAGTGGTATCAGGAAGTTGGTGCAGGTATGGGAGCAAGTTTGAATATCGCTTCTGCTAAAGCATCGTATACCCTTTCAGATCGAGGAACTTGGTTGAGTTTTAGAAATAAAGCGGATTTGACTGTTTTGTTTGAAGGAGACAAAAATTTACTGAACCCCTATGGGATTATTTTAGTAAATCCAAATAAATTTGGTCACATAAAGGCTAAAGATGGTCAAATATTTATTAATTGGCTAGTTTCTAAAGAGGGTCAAAAAGCCATAGATAACTATAGGATTGATGGTAAACAGTTATTTTTTTCTAACGCTAATTAGTTTATAATGACTGCTTATGGCTAAAAGCGGACCCTTTGGCGTAAGAAATTTATGTCCGCTTTCGGGTGAATAGCGGACATCGTCGTGAATGATGACGAACTGCACGAACGGCACGCGCATTTGAAAAATATCCCACCAAATCCTATTAAATCTCGGGATATTCCGGAAAAGTGTTTGCTGCGACAAACATTAATTTATATATGGATACAGATATGGGTATGACAAAGACAAAAAAATAACCCATTGAAAAAAAGGGATATTTATTGTATGTGGCTGGGGCGGGAGGATTCGAACCTCCGAATGCCGGCATCAAAAGCCGGTGCCTTAGGCCACTTGGCTACGCCCCAAAATATTCTTCAAACGGCTATAAAGCAGCGAGTTTAACGAATGGCGCGCAATCTACGAAACTTCGTCTTAAGACGCAAGAGCAGCGGCGTCTATAAATTGATTTTTGTTGGTTCAATTTTGGAATGAAGAGATATAGCTTTTACCCACCACTTTGGATGTTGAGCTTGCAGTTCTCTAGTAGCAGCATTCGCAGCAATTTTTGTTTCAAATAAAGCAAAACAGGTTGCGCCACTGCCAGATAATCGAGTTAGAAGTTGGCCTTCTGTTGCCTCAACTGCTTCTAAGACTTCCTGTATAATGGGAGCCACTCGTATGGCTGCTGAAGTGAGGTCATTCCGATAATCAGATAAAGTGTTAGCTAATTCCTTGGCACTCTGTGGCTTTTCTTTGAAAGGTTGAGTAATTGAAAATTTCTCCTGATATTTAGCAAAAACCTCGGCTGTTGAGACCGACTTGTTTGGGTTCACCAATACCGCCCACAACTTTGGTAATTTTATTCCGCAAATTATTGTTTCGCCAACACCAGTTACGATAGAGGTAAAGCCTTTTAAACAGACAGGTACGTCTGCGCCCAATTTTTCAGCTAGACCAAGTAGGTCTCTGGCCGATGCTGAGACACCCCAGAGTTCCGATAGCGCGTATAACGTTGCAGCGGCATCTGCAGAGCCACCGCCAATCCCAGAAGCTACAGGTAATTCTTTAGTTAGTATAATATCTGCATTTGCTGCGATTCCGGCAAATTTTGCTAGATGTTGGGCAGCCTTGACTACCAAATTATCACTATTTGTGGAAAGATCTTCTGAAAATGGTCCATCAATAGTTAACCTGAATTCATTTGATGGGGCAACTGATACTTGGTCACCACAATCAGCAAAAGCGACTAAGCTTTCTAACAAATGGTAACCATCATCGCGTTTACCAGTAATATGGAGGTATAAATTTATCTTTGCTGGGGCAAAGAAAGAAATATTTTGGGGCAAATTAGTTATATTCCCCTACGCTTATTAGCATCTTTTGGAAGGCCGACTTTAAGTTTGAGTTTAATTTTTGGAATTTGGTCTTTCTCAGGCTCTAGAATTAGAGCTCTATTCCATTGAAAAGTGGCTTCGCTTTTTCGGCCAATTGCCCAATAGATATCACCGAGATGATCATTGATAGTTGGGTCTTCTGGGCGTATTAGAACGGCTCGTTCCAATTGTTTAACAGCCTCCTCAATTTTTCCTAAACGATAAAGGGCCCAACCGAGACTATCAATAATATAACCGTCTCTGGGGCGCTTCTTTACGGCAGTTCGAATCATTTTTTGAGCTCGGTCTAACTGTAGACCTTGTTCAACCCATGAATAACCTAAGTAATTTAAAATACTAGGGTGATTGGGGCGTAATCTTAAGGCTTCGAGCAGGTTTTTTTCAGCCATCGCCCATTTCTCGATTCTTTCATAGGAAATCCCCAAAGAAAAATATAATGACCAATATTGACCGTTATTAGTTTGGATTCTTTTTTTGGCTTGCTCATAGGCGTTGATTGAAGCTTGGTAGCGTTTATGGCCTTGGAGAATATCTCCTATTTTAATTAGAGTATCAACCCGTTTGTTTCTCTCTATCGACATAGCTTGAAGTTTACGGATGGCATCATCCGTATCATCAAGGCGATCTAAATTATCTGCGATCCTGAGGCGTGCAGCCCATGAATAATTAGGGTCCTTGGATATATTATGATAGATAACATTAGCGTCTTTTAGATTATTATTTTCTTCCATCGACCTGGCCAATAATAGTTTGGCTATGGAAAAAGATGGACGAAGGTAGACGGCTAGGCGCGAAAAAAGGATTGCTTGATAGGAGTTCTGATTTTGAATAGAAAAACCCAAACTAAAAAGTGCTTCAGCTATGCCATCTAATATTGTTCTATTATTTGGCCCCGGCTTTTTGCCTGTTTTTAGACGCTGATACGCGATATCCAACATGGTCGTCGTTAGGTACTGACTTTTATAATCGTCATAAATTGATTTTGCTTTTTTCTTTTTTCCTAAGCGTTCATATAAATTTCCTAATAAAATAGTAGCACGCAAATTTGGGTTTTTACGCAACGCTGATGCCGTTTTGTAACGCGTTATTGCATCCTTGTTTTTGCCTCCAAATTCGCTGATTAACGCACCTTGAACACCAAAAAGTGTTTCTAGTCCCGGGGTGTTAGTTTTTTGGTCAATTATCTTTAAGGCGTCGTTATTTTTGTTCTGAGCTACTAAAAGCCATGCTTTGAGCATTGGCAGTAAATAGGTATTTAGTCCGCCTTCCGGAAGCATCTCAATGTTCTTAAATGCTTTTAAAAATTTTTGATTCTTAATCTCAGCAAGGACGAGTATCAGGCTGGAGATATTTGACGCACCAGGTGAAAGTTTTAAAAGCTGTTTTGCTTTGGGCAGCGCTTCCTCGATTTTTCCCTCTGAAACTAGTAATGTAACAACCCGTTGAAGAAGAGAAATATTGTCTGGAGATCCTTTGAGAGCCGATAAATAGTAACGGATTGCAATGCGTGGGTTAGAGTCAAATTGGGCTTGGCGAGCTGCAAGATAGCTACCTAGCTGCGATTTTATTGAATTAGGTAACCTTTTTTCAGCTAATATTGTTTCAGGAATAGCTAGTCCAATGAATAAACTAATAGTTAGTGTTATCATTATGGGTAACGTGCATTTTCTAGATAAGAATTTTGAAATGTTCATATTAGCCATGGGACGCCTTTTTTGAATTTAATAGATCGAGTTTAGATGTAGACGGTTTAATTCCGAGATTGAGATGTCGCTAAACGATACGATCCCAATTTATTTACTTTACATATTAGGGTAATTTGGCCCGCCGCCTCCTTCAGGTGTTACCCATTCAATATTTTGTGTTGGATCCTTAATGTCGCAGGTTTTGCAATGGACGCAATTTTGTGAATTGATTTGTAAACGCTGTACTTTATCTTCTTCAACGTATTCGTACACACCAGCCGGGCAATAACGCACCTCTGGTCCATCATAATCTGAGAGATTTAAATCAACCGGAATGTTGTGATTTTTAAGAGTTAAATGGCTTGGTTGGTCTTCCTCATGATTGGTTCCTGAAAATGAAACATTGGTTAGCTTATCAAATGTAATTTTACCATCTGGTTTTGGATAATCAATTGGCATGCAATCTTTAGCTTTTTTTAATTTTGTATGATCTGCGCCATGAAATTTAATGGTCCAAGGTGCTTTGCCACGAAGAAGCATTTGATCGAGACCAGTATATATCGTGCCCAACAGCAGACCCCATTTAAATGAAGGCCGGACATTGCGAGCGCTATGAAGTTCTTTACCGGCCCATGAACTTATAAATGCCTTGCCATAATCCACCAACTCATCATTGGCGCGTCCACCTATAATTGCCTTAAAACTGCTTTCAGCCGCCAACATGCCTGACTTCATTGCTGTATGTGTACCTTTTATTTTTGGCGTATTTAGCGTTCCAGCATCACACCCTGTCAGGACGCCGCCTGGGAAGTAGAGTTTTGGGAGGCATTGAAGTCCGCCTTCATTTAAAGCCCGTGCGCCATACGAAATACGTCTTCCACCTTCAAGCATTGGCTTAATCGCAGGATGTGTTTTAAACCGTTGAAATTCTTCATAAGGGCTGAGATAGGGGTTTTGATAGTCAAGCCCAACGACAAAACCAATGGCAATTTGATTGTGGTCCAGATGATATACAAACGATCCGCCATATGTATCATTACTTAGGGGCCAACCAGCTGTATGCATGACTTCGCCTTTTTTGTGCTTGGCGGGGTCTACTTCCCAAAGTTCCTTAATGCCGATACCATAGGTTTGGGGCTGGATATTTTGTTCTAGATTAAATTTTTCTTTGAGTTGCTTGCCAAGATGGCCTCTGCAGCCTTCCGCAAAAAAAGTATATTTAGCATGGATCTCCATTCCCTGCTGGTAGTTTGGTCCTGGCGTATAATCTTGACCTATACCCATGTCGCCAGTTGCGATGCCTTTGACAGAACCATCATCATTATAGAGAATTTCAGCAGCAGCAAAGCCCGGATAAATTTCAACACCCATGGCCTCGGCCTGTTCTCCCAGCCAGCGGCTAAAGTTGCCAAGGCTTATAATGTAATTACCATTATTATGCATAGCTGGCGGTAAAAAGAGATTAGGTACGTTTAGCGCACCATTTTTTGATAGAAACATCATTTTTTCACGTGTAACTAGCGTTTTTAACGGTGTTTCTTTCTCCTTCCAATCAGGAATTAGCTCATCTAATGCGCGTGTTTCTAGGACTGCACCTGATAAAATATGAGCTCCAACTTCTGACCCTTTCTCAACGATACAAACGTTAAGTTCGCGATCAGCCATTAATGCTAGCTGCATTAGACGAATAGCTGCTGATAGTCCGGACGGCCCCGCCCCAACAATCACGACATCAACTTGTATCGATTCGCGCGCTACACTCATTTCATTATTCATTAGGTGCACCAAAGTAATTTATTTTATTTCAATTATACCCTATGGTCGTATCACGGTAAATTCAAATTCTTGAGGATTTCATCAATAAATATTTTAATCCTCAAATATATTAATTTCCGCATCTGTATAAATGGAGCCTGCTGTTAACTGATGATTAAAAAAGATACCTCTTTACGAGAAGATTTAATCTGGCAAATTGAGGCCGGGATCGATGAGTGTATTGGTGAAACGCCAATTGATCGTTTTACCAAACCACCAATTGAAATTATTGATGAAAAATCTAGTCAATCCGATCAGAAGGTAATGGCAAATTTCGGAGGCTATCAGGCTCAAATGTCAGATAATATTTCTAATATTTTCCAAACGGTAAAACCAGTCGCGACCCAATTATTACCAGAGCCACCGCAAAGTTTTGGTTCAGTTCCTGAACGTGCAGTTTTATCTGCTGTCGCTATGGCTGGAGCTGCTAATACCATTTTAGATTTAAGGACTGCCGTTGAGAGTTTTGAAGAATGTGGGTTAAAAAAGACGGCAATGAACACGGTTTTTGCTGATGGAAATCCGTCGGCAAAGATAATGTTCATAGACGCAGTGCCGGGTGCTGATGAAGATCGCAAAGGTCTACCTTTAATTGGTTCTAGTGGCCAATTTTTGGATAAAATGTTGGCTTCGATTGATCTCGATCGCTCCAGCTGTTACATAACGAATGTTGTCTTTTGGCGGCCACCAGGTGATCGTGAGCTTACATCCGATGAAATTGCAGCGTGCATTCCGTTTGTTGAAAGACATGTTGAATTAGTTTCACCAGAGATACTGGTTTTACTTGGTGGACCTGTTTCAAAAGCATTGTTAGGGATGAAAGAAGGGATAACGAAAATACATGGTCAGTGGTTTGACTATTCGACACCAAAAATGGCGGCCCCAATTTTAGCAATTCCATTATATCATCCAGCTAATTTACTAAGCTCTCCAGCTCATAAACCGGACGTATGGCGCGATCTTTTAAAAATCAAAGAAAAGCTCGCTTATAAACTTCAAATATAAAAATTTGATCTATTGCTTGAACTAGTAGTTTACCTTAAGTTGGAACGTGTACAAGAAGTAGTTTATCCCGTGTTCATGCTGGGTTAAGCTTTTTTTTAATAGTACTCATTCTTGAAATTTTTTGAGGTTTACTGGTCCTGTGATATTGAATTTTATTACCAGAAAATCTGTCAGACAACTGCTTAGCCTGTCGATTTTTATATTGGGCTCATTTTTATTTGGTAGCGATTTTGTTCAGGCAACGTCAAAGTCACCGGGAAATAGTTTAGTACAGCCTTTCGACGTTAAGCATATTTCAGGAATTGTCTCTGAAGCTGATGCAAGCCGGTATAGGGTAATTTTCGATTTGCAACAAAATGGCGATTGGCGAGCAGCGGACAAGATTATAAAAATTTTAGGCGATAAAAATTTAATGGGGCACGTTCTTGCTCAGCGTTATCTGCATCCGACGAAATATCGTTCCCGTTATAAAGAGCTAAAGGCCTGGCTTGATAGTTATGCGGATCATCCTCATGCTAGAAGGATATATAAACTTGCGCTTAAACGTAGGCCTAAGAATTGGAAATTACCAAAAAAACCAGTTGTCATACAAAACTCTAATTCTTTTATTGCAAAGCGCGATTTAGGGTATGCTGTTTACAACCCTCGAAAAGCGCTAAAAAAGGCTGAGCGTCAGGAACGCCGCCAATTATCCAGGCAGATGCGTTATTACTCGCGCAAAGGTTGGACGAAGTCTTACAAAAAACTGGTCAGAAGTAAGCGCGTGAAAAAACTTTTTCATTTTGTTGAATTGGATCGAACTAAGGCTAACCTTGCGGCCGGTTATTATGCAGACGGGCGGGATCAGTGGGCCTATGATTGGTCGATCCAAGCAATAAAAAGATCCGGTAAATATCTCCCTGAGGCGCATTGGGTGGCTGCTTTGTCGGCATGGCGTTTAGCCCGTTTTAATCTCTCACGCAAACATTTTGAGGCAGTTTCCGGCTCAGCCTACTCTTCTCCTTGGCTTGTGAGTGCAGGTGCATTCTGGGCAGCTCGTGCTAGTATTAAAGTGCGAAAACCAACGTTATATAATAAATATCTTGAAATAGCATCTGCTTATCCCAGAACTTTTTATGGTATCTTAGCGCGCCGAATATTGGGGCTTGAAGTTAAATATAATTGGACTCCACCGCCACTTGAGAAGGATGCATTGCTTGAGCTTGCTAGAGCGCCTGGTGGGCAACGGGCGGTTTCATTATTGCAAATTGGTGAGGATCGGCGTGCAGAGAGTGAATTAAAATTATTGTTTCGAACAGCTAAACCTGAATTAGCCAGAGCTATGATGGCAGTGGCTGATCGGGCTGATATGCCATCACTAGCAATGCGGATTGGTAATATGCTCGTCGCTTCAGGTTCTAGTCTATTTGATAGTACAGCTTATCCGGCACCAACTCTTCCAACTAACGACGGTGGTGTTAACGATCGCTCTCTTGTTTTAGCTCTAATTCGGCAAGAATCGCGTTTTAATCCCAAGGCAAAAAGTCATCGCGGAGCGAGAGGGTTATTACAACTTATGCCCAGGACCGCCAGTTTTATAGCACGTGATCGTAGGTTAAAAGGTTCAAAAAAAGATAGAGATGCTCTATTTGATCCTGAAACCAATCTTTCGCTCGGGCAGAAATATATCAACATATTAATGAACGATAAGGCTGTTAAAGGGGATTTATTTAAGATGCTGGTCGCCTGGAATGGTGGGCCGGGAAATCTTAATAAGTGGAGCCGCAAAGTTAATTACAAGAATGATCCGTTGCTGTTTATTGAGAGTATTCCATCAAAGGAGACACGAATATTTGTTGAGCGGGTCTTAACCAATTATTGGATTTATCAGGCTCGTTTTGGTAGTGCTAATCCCTCACTGGATCTTGTTGCAAATGGAGAATGGCCAAGCTATCAAACTTTATCAAAATTTGAAGTTGAGTTAGCCGAAGATTAAATAAAGAGGGTCCAAGATAATGAGCCGAATTAATGCTAAGCGTAAATTCTTGCCTGTTAACATTGCCGTTTTAACTGTTTCAGATACACGCACTTTGAAGGATGATAAATCGGGTAATATTTTAGTTGATCGTATTGAAGGCGCTGGTCATGTTGTGATTGATCGAGATATCATTAAAGATGATGTCCATAGTATTATTGCAAAATTAGAGAGTTGGATTTCGAAGGAGAATGTTGATGTTGTGATATCAACTGGTGGAACTGGTGTTACGGGTAGAGATGTTACTCCGGAGGCCTTTCACGCTGTTTACGAAAAGACGATCCCGGGTTTTGGTGAATTATTTAGGTTATTGAGTTTTGATAAGATTGGTACTTCTACAATTCAATCACGTGCCACTGCAGGTGTTGCTGGTGGGACATATTTATTTGCCCTACCGGGATCTCCCGGAGCTTGCAAAGACGCTTGGGATGACATTCTAGTTCATCAACTTGATTACCGGTTTACACCTTGTAATTTTGTGGAACTTATGCCCCGTTTGTCGGAAAAATAGAAGCGCTACGAGAGCAGATTGAAAATATCTGAACTTTTAGGTGATTAATGATACCATCATCAAAAAGTAAAAATTACTATGATTATAAGGATAGTGCCAATCGGGCACTCTTTGATTATAGTCCACCATAGAATTTGCTAGAAGCCCATTGACAGAATTAGAATGGGGCTTAGAATTGAAATCCAAGGGCCAGGTGATTACGGCAATATTTTGGCATTATAATTATAAAAAAATAAAATTGGGAGGCCTAGTTGAAACCAGCGGCATTTAATTATGCGAAGCCTACGTCTGTTGGTGAAGCACTTGGTTTGCTTGCTAAGCATGATGGCGATGCAAAAGTTTTGGCAGGGGGCCAGAGTTTGATCCCAACGCTAAATATGCGGCTCTCTACTCCATCCTTACTTATTGATATTAATGGTATTGGTGACTTAAGCGGCATCTCCGTGATGGGTGGAGAAGTGAGAATTGGGGCTCTGACCCGCCATGTTGAGATAGAGAATTCCTCAAAAATCGCAAAACACGTGCCGCTTCTAGCGCTGGCAATGCCCTCAATCGCGCACCCTGCAATACGTAACCGAGGAACTATAGGCGGGAGTATTGCGATGGCTGATCCTGCGGCTGAATTACCAGCTTGTTTGTGTGCACTGGACAGTGAAATTGAAATTACTGGTCCGGCAGGTGTCCGCGGTGTTGCTGCAAAAGATTTTTTCAAATCTCTTTATGAAACAGATGCTGGTGAAAACGAAATTTTGACGGCAATTAAAATTCCTAAAATAGCAAAGGGCTATCGTTCGGCATTTGATGAATTAGCCAGGCGGCATGGTGATTATGCAATGTGTGGCGTTGTAGCCCATGGCAAATGTGATGGGGATATTATTTCAGATTTTAGGTTGGTATTTTTTGCGGTTGGTGGAACGCCTGTTATAGCAACAGATGCTATGGATGCTATGGAGGGTATGGCAGTTAACGATGAGAGTATTATTGCCGCGCAAAAAGCTCTCGATAATGATTTGGAGACATTCTCTGATTTGCATTGTTCCGCAACTCTCAGAATGCATTACGCAAAAGTGTTAACTAAGCGTGTTTTAACCTCACTGGTTAAACCGTAATTGGGTGGAGTTGTATTAGATGTCAAATAAAATTGAACAAGTCCAATTAGATGTTGATGTTAATGGCGAAAAAATTTCTCGGATGATTGAGCCAAGACTTTCTCTAGTAGATTTTTTGCGGAATGAGTTGGAGCTCACAGGTTCCCACGTTGGTTGTGAGCATGGTGTCTGTGGGGCATGCACAGTTCTTGTTGACGGGGTAATTGTGCGTGGTTGCTTGATGCTAGCTATCCAGACTAATGGCGCTGAGGTTATGACCATTGAGGGCCAGTCTGATAGTGGCGCAATTACTGATTTACAAGAAGCATTTCATGAGCGAAATGCTTTACAATGTGGGTTTTGCACACCGGGAATGCTGCTGACGTCGACGGAATTATTACAGAAAAAATCAGACCCTAGCCGAGAAGAGATCCGTGAGTATTTATCTGGGAATTACTGCCGGTGTACTGGTTATGAAGCGATTGTCGATGCGGTCGAAGCTGTTGCAGCGGTAAGAAGGGATGTGTAATTATGCCAGAGCTTAAAAGTATGATTAAAGATCATATTCTCGATCGTCCTAATAGTTACATTGGGCGCTCCGTACCGCGGCCGAATGCAAAACGGCTATTGGCCGGTCGTGGTACTTTTACCGATGACATTAATTTACCTCGCCAGACCCATGTGGCTTTTTTGCGCTCAACTTATGCCCATGCAGAGATTGTTAGTATTGATGTTTCAGCTGCAAAAGAAAGCCCGGGTGTTGTCGCTGTTGTTACCGGTATTGAGATGGCAAAAATTTGTTCGCCATGGGTTGGCGTACTCTCGCATCTGGAGGGCTTAAAATCAGCCCCTCAGCATGCTTTAGCCGTTAAGAAAGCATCGTGGCAAGGTGAACCTGTTGTGGCGATTGTTGCGAATTCTCGCGCCCAGGCCGAAGACGCAATTGAGTTGATAGATATTGAATGGAAAGAATTACCTGCAGTGACAGATATGGAAACAGCGCTCGATGAAAATACGCCACTAATTCATCCCGAGCTTGGTGATAATCTTTCTTGGCAGCGGGATTTTGATGGTGGTGATGTGGACGCCGCATTTGCAAAAGCGGATAATGTTATTGAGGAAACCTATATCTCAAATCGTCATACGGGTGTTTGTCTTGAGGCTCGTGGTATTGTTGCTGATTATAACCCTGGTGAGGACGAGTTGACGATCTATCACTCCACCCAAACTCCTCACATGATGCAGAGCTTATTTGCAAAGCATCTGGATATTGAAGAGCATAAAGTGCGGGTAATTTGTAAAGATGTCGGCGGTTCGTATGGCATAAAGGTGCATTCTTATCCCGATGAATATGCGACAGTCGCATTAGCCTATATGTTAAAGCGTCCGGTAAAGTTTACGGCAGATCGGTTAGAATCTTTTACAACTGATATTCATGCAAGGGATCATATCATTAAAACAAAAGTTGCCGTTTCCAATCAAGGTGAAATACAGGCCTTTGAAATTGATGATCTTACTGGAATTGGTCCTTATTCGGTTTACCCTCGGACCAGTGGCATTGAAGCCAATCAAGTTGTGAATTTAACTGGTGGTCAATATACTAATCTCAATTATCGCGCCCGCGCTCGCGTTGTTTTGCAAAATAAAACCCCTATGTGCCAGTATCGGGCGGTTGGCCATCCAATTTTAACAATGATTACTGAGGGAATGGTTGATGATGCCGCGCGTAAAATTGGCATGGATCCAGTGGAAATCCGCCGCAAGAATCTTATACCTGACGACGCTTATCCATGTAAGTCACCGACAGGATTACCATTTGAAAACCTGTCCCATCACGAGAGCCTTGAGAAATTAGTTAAAATGCTGGATTACGATGCCTTGCGCAAAGATCAATCTAAGGCGCGTAAAAAAGGTATCTATCGTGGTATTGGCGTAGCAACTTTTATTGAAGTAACTAATCCCGGGCCCGCCTTTTATGGCGTTGGGGGTGCATCAATTTCAGCACAAGACGGCGCAACCATGCGGCTCGATGCCAAGGGTAATGTTATCATCGAAACAGGTGTAACCGAGCAGGGGCAGGGAGCTGAAGCTGTTGTGGCACAATGTGCCGCATCCGCTCTTGGAGTTACAATGGATAAGATTAAGGTCATAACTGGCGATACTGATATTACGCCTTACGGCGGCGGAACCTGGGGGTCCCGTGCTGCCGGTATTGGCGGTGAAGCTGCCGTACAGGCGGGCAAGGCGCTTAGAGATAATATCGTCGAAGTAGCTAGTATTATGCTGCAATGCGATCCTTCAACATTGGATATTCGAGATAATAATATTGTTGATGTGTCTGATGGCAATGAGCGGATGCCGCTCTCGGAAATTGGTCGTGTTTGTTATTATAGACCTGATACTTTGCCGAAAGATTATCAGTCAGAGTTAGTTGTCACGCGTCATTATGTGCCAAAAAAATTCCCGTTTGCATTCACCAATGGCGTTCAAGGATGTTATCTCGAAGTTGATATTAATACTGGTTTTATCAAATTTAAAAAGTACGCCGTCGTTGAAGATTGTGGTACAGTGATCAATCCTATGTTGGTTGACGAGCAAGTTCGGGGCGGTGTCATTCAAGGACTGGGTGGGGCTCTCTATGAAGAGTGTTTGTATAGTCCAGAGGGTCAGTTCCTGAATGGAACTATGGCAGATTACTTGGTTCCGATGGCAGTCGAAATGCCCGATATTGAGGTGGGTCACGTTGAAAGCCCTACTTTGGACTCGGAACTAGGGGCTAAAGGCGCTGGTGAGGCTGGAACGGGAGGAGCGCCGGCGACTGTAATGAACGCTATTAATGATGCGCTCTATCCACTTGGAGGTAAGGTTACAGCTCAGCCATTTACACCGGAGCGTATTCTAGCGGCTATTGGCGCGATATAGCTTTCTCGAGTTGATCAAATCATTAATTCGAGGAATTGCCCTTGGGCTGCGTAGCTGATTTACGCGAAAGGGCCCACTTTCGTTTCAAATATTTTATAGTCTTAGCATGATTCTTTAGTTTTGTTCGATCTTTAATGCTCGTATTCTGAATTTTAGTGGAAGAGCTTCTGAGCTAGGTTTATGCGTTGTCACGCAGGCCATTTTTTTATTGATCGTAATAGTTGATTTCAACCGTAATATCATTTGGATCCTCAGCGAAGATTTGCAAGAGCCCAAGATTGGGTACTTCGCGTTCTCGGTATTGGACTTTGCGTTTATTGAGAATTTTTTTTAGCTCTTCCGGTTCACTTGCTCTAAATGCCAGATGATCTATAGATCCGCTACCGTCTAAAAAATTTATATCTGTGACGCCAAGGTAATCATAAAGTCCGTTAGGATTATCTGGGTCTAACCCGACGAGATGAACCACGGGGAGATCTCCGGCATACATCCAATGGCCTGGGAAGGGAAACTCAGGACGTGGGCCGATATGGAGGCCCAGTGCCTCGTAGAATTCTCTGGTTTCTTCCATTTTGAGTGTACGGATGGCGTAATGATCAATTTTTTCTAAAGGCATACTAATTCCTCTTAAGCTGGCGTTAATTCAGTGATGCTGCCGTCTTCATTGAGACGTAATCCAGTTTTTTCTGCCCCTTCAATCACATTTTTAGCCCAAGAGACATTACCAGAGTCTGAGCCGCCTAATATTGCCATTATAAAACCATGTTCCTTGCTCTCGTTGCTAAAGCCGCGCATAACTCCAGGAGGAACGGATACAACATCAAACTGATCGATGTTGATTTTATGTTCGCCATTTTCACCCCAAATAATAGCCCACTTGCCAGTCATCGCAATAAAGACCTCAACAGTCGGATGGTCATGTAGTGCTGCACCACATCCGGGCTCAGCGCCTATATAAGTAATATTAAAGCCTTCAGCTTCTGCAATTGCTGGTTTTAGATTTTCATCTTCTGTAACTCCGCGCCCTATAACATTATATGTATTTCGCTTGTGGGCTGGAATGCGTGTGTCCAAATAACCCTGGGTGCTATATGATAATTCTTTAAAGCGCGCTGTTCGCTTTGCCATATCATCTGGCGTAATTGGCATTTTGGTTTCTCCCCTTATAAGAAAAGACCATTACTGATCACCTACCAACGTTTATAGCTTACAAACTTGAACAAATAAATGCACACAAAAAAAGAGGCGGCCCTATCAGCCGCCCCTGGAATCCATGTTCCAATAAGATGATTACTTGATCACATAATCAACCGGAAATTTATGACCAGCCGCTTTGGTAGCAGCCATAAAGGCCCTCATAATTTTAGGCATATCAATTTTCTTTTTCTTTTTTACCGCTTGAGCGCGCTCATTTGGCCAAGCTGCAAGTTTTTTTGCCCAATCGATTTTGGCTTGAGGATCAATTGTGCGAATTGTAACACCCGCAGTCGCCAAACTACCTAGACCCCACAGATGATCGTTTTGGGAGGTCTGTGAAGAATGCGTTTGATATTTCAATGCTTCTTCATCAATGATTTTGACCACTTCCGGAGGCAACTTCTTACGAGATTTCATGTTCATTGTAAGTGAAATCTGCACAACGGCACCAAAGTCAGTAATCGTATAAAATCCACCCTTTGTAGCTTCGTGGAGCTTTAATTTGAAATCCGTGTCGGGGAACAGAACTATGGCTTCACCTACGCCGGTCTGTAGTTGCTGCGCAGCTTTTGGAATTGTTGTCCGGACCGGGATGCCCTCCGCAACCCATGGGAGGTTCGGTCCTGCCGCTAAAATTTTACGTCCCTTAAGATCTTCAAATTTTTTCCAGTCAAAGGCGCTCAGCAGGCCATAATTGTTGAAGCCGGTTACTGCCATGAGCTTTTGTTTATATCGTTTTATATAATCCTTTTGAATGTCAGGATGTTGTGAAATAATCTTAGCAAAAGTTTTTGTTGCTGTTATTGCATTTTTTTCGCCGAATGGCACATAGTAGGACATGTTCATGGCCATCGCTTTGTCATCGTCAAAACATACGCACCACGCACCAATATCAAGGCGACCATCCTGTGTGCCTTCTAGGGTATCAAACACATTAACAACTGTGCCTGAATAGTGCTCTTTGAATTTAATTTTATATTTTGTTTCTGCTGCGACTCTCTTTTTGACGTTGGGAATAAAATATTTGGACACTTCTTTCACGTACGTGATGAAAGGTGGGTGGCCTGAGCCAACCCGCAAAGTAATTTCATTACCCTTTATTTTAGCTGCTTCTGCGGTCCCGCTAAATGCAAATATAGCGGCTGTTGCGGCACCAATAATGCCTATTTTTCTTGAAATTTTAACCATGGTATAAACTCCCTGTACCAATATTGATGTAGAATAGTATTTTATGCTTACTAGTATATTAGTTTTTTCACTTATTGTAAAATACAGTATCACGCAACCTTTATCCCAACATTTTATTAGGCAGCCAAGTTGCGATTTCTGGAAATCGCCAGATTAATAACATGACAATTAACATCAGCATCCAGTAAGGAACAGATCCCTTAAAAATCTCAGCAAGAGTTGCCTGTGCATCATTGATCGACCCTTTGACGGTATAGACCAATAACCCAAAGGGCGGTGTTAATAGACCAGCTTCAATACATAAAATGCCAAACAAAGCAAAGGCGATAGGATCGAAAAAACCTTCAGTGAGTGGTGCAAAAATTGGAACAGTAATTAGAATAATTGAAATTGAATCAAGGATCATACCTAACGCAAGCCAAATTAAAATAATTACGATTACGATACCCGTCGGGCCTAAACTATAATGTTCAAAAGTATTGCGAATCAGCTCCGACATACCGGCAGCTTCCATGAATTTTGCATACATATTTGCTGTTAAGAGTAAAAACATCACGGGTGCTGCAGTCTTGCCTGAATCAACAATGGCAGTAGCTAATTGTTTGACCCGCATACCTTTTAAAACACCTAAAACCATTGCCCCGGCGGCGCCAACGCCGGCCGCCTCAGAAGGGGTAAACAAACCACCCCAAATGCCGCCCATAATTAATACGATCAACAATCCAATGCCGATGCCACTTGCATATTCCGCTTTGGTTAAAGCGCTTTGTTCTGCAGTGTCTTCAAATTTTGGCGCAAGGCTTGGGTTAATTGTAGCGCGGATACATATATAACACATGAAAAATGTGGCGAGAATTAATCCCGGAATAGCACCAGCAATAAATAATTGTGAAATGGATTTTTCCGCGATAATGCCCCAAACGATCAGAAGAACACTTGGCGGAATAATCATTCCCAGACAGGCGCTCCCCGCCACCGAGCCAAGTGCGAATTGGCGATTATATTTATGATAGCGCATTTGTGGATAGGCAATTCGGCTAAAGGCCGCCGCCGCTGCAATGCTCACACCCGTAACGGCGGCAAACACGGCATTACCGGCAACAGTTGCTACAGCTAAACGCCCAGGAATGAATTTCATTGTGTGATTAATCAATTTATAGAGGTCGCGAGCCGAACCAGATTTGTTAACAAAGTCGCCTAATAGCATAAATAGTGGGATAGCCGCGAAAACCTCACTTCGTAAATATTCGTAGGAAACGCTTCCTAGTCCGCTGAGGGCAATAGTAAAACCTTCTTCCAGGTCACCATCGCCAAATATTAAAATATTACCAATGAGCGCTGTAACGGCGAATGCAAAAGCAATATGAATACCGGCTAAAATTCCTGCTAACATAAGAGCAAACATGCCGAGTAGTATTGTCGTTTGTTCTAATTCCATTTCTTTTCGTTAGAGAAAGCCGATATATTATGTTTATTGTTCGGGTTTCTCTGTTCCCTCCATGGTAGATGTTTTAATTATGGTCCTTATTAGTTTAAAATTATTATTCGTAACTCTCAGGTATTTTCAGTGATTTATAAACCATGAGTGAGCATACGAAAGCTCCAATGAAACCAATAAAGACAACGAGTGTGCGGATGGGATATACCGGGATTTCAACAATACCCGAACCTTCAAGTTCTAGGATATCCCATGATTCGATCATATTTTCCCAACTACCGTAGGCAATACCAAGGAATACAAGGCCAGCAAGTAAATAAGAAGTAGCTTCTGTTATCCCTTTACCGCGAGTTCCCATTTTACCATAAAGGATGGTCGTCCTGAGAGAACTACGATTAATGATCGTTAATGGTAGTTGAAGCATCAAAATAGAAAGTACTGAATTTGAAACAATTTCATTTGTGCCATGAAAAGGTGACGCGAAGACTTCTCTGCCAATAACATCATATAGTATTAGGACCGTGATTGAGAAAAGCCAAACCCCGGAAACCACATTCAGTGACTTCGAAAAAGACTCACTTATAGCGTCAATTCTTTTTGCTCTGATTGATAATTCATTTACCATGAATTTTTTATGACCCCCCTGTTTTTATTTTAATCTTATTTACGGAACCTATAGCATTTTTATTTTAGGTGATCAAATGGTCGCTTTATTATTGGAAAGCCGTTTAAATCCAACGAATAACGGTTTTTTGAAATTTTTTGATATATTAATTAGCTCCCATTCCTTGCGTTGCATCCAAGATAACAGTTTCTACTTCACCTGAACCATCGCGCCGATGGACTGCGGCTTTCTGATATGCCTCTGACTCAAAACATGTGACAGCGGCTTCGAACGTTGGAAACTCGATAATAACAAAACGTTCAAAATGCTCAGGACCCTCCATTATCTGAAACTTCCCACCACGTGATAACGGTTTACCGCCAAATTCTGCTACAATATCGCCAACAAGAGCAGTATATTTTGAATAGTTTTCCGGCGTATTAATTTTAGATCGCGCAACCCAGTATGCTGGCATTCTGAAATCCTCCTATTTTTTATTGTTTGGTATTATCTAGCTTGGCATCGGCATAGGTTGATCATTTTCTGGAATGTTCCAACCGCGGATTACGGCAGGTCGCTCCTTAATATTCAAATACCAACGTTTGACATTTTCATATTCATTTAGATCGATAGTTTGCCAGTCACATCGACCAACCCATGGGAAAATGGCTATATCGACTATGGAATATCCCCAATCAAGAAAATATTCGCGATCTGTTAAATGATTATCCATTACGCCGTATATGCGTTTGGTTTCATTGATGTAGCGTTCAGAGGCTTCGACGTTCTTCCCTTCTTGGTAGTGAACAAATGTGTGTACCTGGCCCATCATTGGACCAACACTCGCCATTTGAAACATCAGCCATTCCTGCATTTTCCAATAATCATCTCCATCGATCGGCATAAATTTACCTGACTTCTGACCCAAGTATTGCAAAATCGCACCTGATTCCATGATAGAAAGGCCGTTATTGCGATCTACGATGACTGGGATTTTGTTATTTGGTCCGATTTTTAAGAACTCCGGATCGTTTTGTTCACCTTTGTTAATCGCAATGGGGTGAACTTGGTATTCCAACCCCGTTTCTTCAAGCATTATAGAGACCTTGCGGCCGTTTGGTGTGAACCATGAATATAGATCTATCATTTTTTCTTCGATCCTTGTTGTATTTCAGTTTAATGTTATGTGAATGAAGGTTAGTCAATCCGCGAGTCCAGTGCAATCATCTCCATAAACGTGTTTTAGCTCAGATACTCTAATCGATAATTGCAGTGGCTTCTATTTCCACCATCCGATCTGGATGCACTAGTCTTGATACCTGATAGGTTGTTGGCGTTGGTTTTGTTTTCCCGAAGAAATTAATCACATGAGGCGCCCCCTTTTGAATATAAAGATCAATATCCGTAGTCAGTACATTAATGCGCACAACATTTGCTAAATTTGCACCTGCCGACCGCAAAGCATGCTCAATATTTTGAAGTACTTGTTTTACCTGCTGTAATATATCCTCAATACCGATTATATTTTGTTTTTGGTTAAAGGGCACAATACCTGCTAGGAATATCCGTTTGCTGCTTATTGTTTTAATGACTTGGGTATAAATATTCTTATTTGGTTTGTAGATTTCTGTTGGATTAATACGCTCTATCGTCATAGCATTTTCCTCGTTTAAGGAGAAAAAAATCTTTTTTTACTATCATAAAATGAACCCAAAGAACTTCATAGAAAAATTGTATGGATTAATTTTTCTATTTTTCACTATTATGCTAACCAATCAGACCTACGCCAAGAGTAATGACCTATCAAATGGAATTTGGTTTATTTGTGAATTCGCCCACAGTCAAATTCCCCCTGAAGATGATTGTAATATGCTTGATGATGATGGATTCCAGATTATCGATGGGATCGTACATCGTATCAAAATCAAAAATAGTATAGAAACCAGGTGTCGTCAGAACCGCGTCGGCAATTGTTTTTCAAGAACTCAAAATGGTTTAGTTGCAGAGCGATCTGAGATTGGTCCGATTAAATTATTTGAGAATAAAATTTATTTGACTTGGTTAGGTTGCACTCAGAAATACCTTACGATCCAATATCCGGATTATAATGAGATCACTCCGAGTTCTAAAAAATGTTGGTGGACATCTGATAAGCGTTATTTTGTAGCTCATTATGTTGGTAAAATTAAAATAGTGTCAGATGACTAGATATCAAAAATTTGTAGGATTATTGATGGATAATGGGCTTAACGCAGTAAAAATAAAGTTAGGGGGCTATCAGCCTGCAAATTCTGCACATAATCGTGCAGCAGAGGTTTTTGGAGAAGAATTAACTAAATGTCTCGGCCCCCGCATTTACTACCAAATGGACGGTAATATGGCCGAGACAGAAGGTATTAAAGCGTTTGATTTACCGGGTTTGGTTGAAACTGGTGATCTCACAATGTGTTATTTTGCCTCTAGTTATTTGGTAGATAGGGTTCCAGAGGTTGCGATTTTTGATGTTCCATTTGTCATACAAAACCGAGAAAAAATTTATTCAGCCCTAGAAGGTGAATTAGGCGACCTTATCAGAGAAAAATTCTTAAGTAATATGGGCCTCCGTATTTTAGGGTTTTGGGATAACGGGTTCAGGCATTTTACTAATGGTGTCAGAGAAATCAGAACGCCGAAAGATTGTGTTGATTTAAAGATGCGGTCAATGAATTCTGATGCTCACCAAGAGTTCTTTCGTCTTCTCGGTTTTGAGCCAACGTATGTGGACGTTACTGATTTAGTCTCAAAGATTAAGTCTAGAGAAATTGATGCGCAGGAAAATCCTCTTACAAATACATATCGATTTGGTACTTACCTTTATCATAAACATATCACGATGACCGGTCATTTCTTTGGTGTAGCATTATTGATGGTTAACGATACGAATTTTTGTGCTTGGCCTAAAGAAATACAAAATGCAGTTCAAGTTTCGGCAAATATAGCAACTGCGGCTCAGCGTAAATTTGCACAACTTGAAGATGAAGAAGTACTCTCAGCTCTCGACCCTAATGAGAATGCCATTGTTTTTTTGAATGACGAAGAGCTTAAATTATTTAAAAATTCAGTGCGGCCCCTTGTTGAGAAGTCTCGCACTCGTTTAGGAAGTCATTTATTTAAGTTGGTCGAGTAAACAGTGGCGAAAGTGCATGAAATTACATTGTACAAATAAGATTTTATCAATGTGTTAAACATTAGGTTAGGGTGAGGTCTTGTATACTGTAGTGCAAATGTTATCTGTATAAATTAAATCTTTTGTTTTAAGAATTGGAGGCTAGAAATGGCATTTACAGTTGGTATTATTGGGTTGGGTCCTATGGGTGGAAATATAGCCCGTAACCTCCTGGAAAAACAATTTAAAGTTGTTGGCTACGACCGGATTCCGGAACAAATTTCGGCGCTGGATGACGTGGGTATTGAAGGTGGCGAAAATTGCACAGACGTTGCTGAAAAGTCAGACGTTATTATAACGTCGCTGCCAAATATGCACGCACTCGACAGCGTAATTAAAGATATTTCAAAATGTGATAAGCCGGGTCAAATTATTATTGAGTGTTCTACACTGGAGGTTGGTCAGAAAATTGAAGCAGCTGAAAAATTAAAAAAGGCTGGTAAAATTATGCTAGATGCGCCGATTAGCGCGACGCCGCCAATGCTGGCCAAAGGAATGGCCTCTATCCATATTGGCGGTGAGAAAGCGGCTTATGATGAATGTGTATCAGTTTTTGAGGGCTTTACTGCAACTAATTTCTACGTTGGAGACGTCGGTGATGGCAGCCGGATGAAGATTTTGGCGAACTATCTCGTTCATGTTCACAATGTTGCTGCGGCAGAGTGTATGACTTTGGGACAAAAGGCAGGTCTTGCGCCTGATTTAATTTATTCAGTAATTAAAGAGAGTGCCGGGGCGTCAAAGATGTTTGATATACGAGGCAAAATGATGTCCGAGAGTGATTACCGGGAAGGTGGTGGCACGATGTTTGAGATTTATGAGAAAGATGCCAGTATTATCACTGAATTTGCAGCTGAAGTTAAGGCTCCAATTGATCTATATGTCATTGGGCGGCAAAAATTTAATTCTGCGATGGCATTGGGGCTTGGCCATCTGGATACTTCGGCCGTTTGCAAAGCTGTAGAAGTTTCGGCAGGCATCAACCGAGAAATGGTTGAGGATTAATTATTTCTATTAAAATTTATTAATTCAACAAATAGTTTAATTATACTTATATTTATTTGTCAATTACGGTATATTGGGTGTGATTTCGCGTGACTTTATCTCCCATGGCTTCAACGTAATTAATGTATTCTATGAAGTAGCTTTGCTCTCGGTGCCAAATAAGGGCCGCTTCATCTTTATAAACCTCATAAAAAACAAATGTATTTGGATTATCGTTTTTTACAGAAACCTCAAACTGAAAGCAGCCTTCTTCTTTTCTAGCAGCATGTACATTTGTCCACAATTTATTGAGTAGTTCGTCTTTAATTGTTGGGTCAGTGGTTACACTAACAAGATTAACGAGGTTGGCCATTTATTTTCCCTTAGTTATATATGCAAACTGAGTTTGAAAATTATATATTTTGTGATGATATACTCATAGGCGGAATTTGAGATTAAATCTGTGTTTTGAACCAATTCATGACCTGTTCGCCTGTCCAAATTAAGACATCAGGCTTACTGGTAATATGTTTGTATACTTGTTCAACATATTTGGAGCGATGAGGTACGCCGGAAATATAGGTGTGCATACTAATTCCCATGATCCGAGTAATATCGGCGCTATCTTCGTAAAGTCGATCAAAGTGATCTATGCAACGCGTTGCAAACTCTTCCGATGAATGTTGCTGTAAGGCCATTATAGTGATGTCATTGGTTTCTACAGGATAGGGGACGGAGTACATCGGTTTGCCAGATGTTGTTTTTAACTCCACTGGTTGATCATCCAGAGGCCAGTCAGCAACATACTCAATGCCGCAGTTGGAGAGTACATCAAGTGTCTCCATTGTCTCCGTGAGGCCGGGGCTTTCCCATCCGACAGGCGCCTTACCGGTGAAGCTCTTAATTGTATCGACGGTACTTTGAACATGCTCTCGTTGATTTTCGAGTTTGTGCATCGGTCCCTGGATATAGCCATGACCCATAAACTCCCATCCACCTTCAAGGGCAACTTCGGCAATTCGAGGGTATGTTTCCAAGATAATACCATTCATCGCAAGCGTTGGTGTTACGTTAAAATTTTTAAACATATCGTTCAGCCGCCAAAAGCCAACACGATTACCATATTCATGCCAAGACCAATTTGGCACATCGGGTAATAATGGTTGGCCCATCGGTGGTGGTAATATCGTACGTGGTTGGGCTTTGGTGCTATCCCAGTGTTCGACATTCATAATTGTCCATACTGCCATGCGGGCGCCACCCGGTAGTTTTAGTTTGGGCCGGTCAATAATTGCAGAGTAGGGAATTCTCTCTCGTGGCGTATCCATTTTAGCTCCTCTCTAATCCAGCCATTTGTTCTAATACACGGCAAACAGATGCTGTGTCGAGTTTATCCATACCTTTAGCAAGACCTGAGCGGTATATATCTGTTCCGGCTGTAAATAGCGGTGTGGGGCATTGAAGCTGGGCTGCAAATTCTCCGATAGTTTTCATGTCTTTCTGCCAGATATCCATCTTCATCGTTGCGTCGTCATAATTATTTTCAACCATCATTGGCCCGCGTAGTTCAAAAATACGTGAGTTCCCAGCTCCCGCTTTGATGACGTTAAATATAGTTTCAGGCTCAAGTCCAGCTTTCATCCCTAATACCATGGCTTCCGCTGACGCTACATTGTGAATATGAACCAGATGATTAGCAACAAATTTCATTTTGCTACCGTTACCAAACTCACCTACGTAAAAGGTGAAGTTAGCAAAGCCGTTTAGAACACTCTGACATTTCTCTAAAATTGCCTCCTCACCACTCACATAAACAGAGAGATCTTTGTTAATAGCCTGAGCCCCGGTTCCACTAATAGGGCAATCCATTAAGATTGAGCCAATTTCTGCCAGCGTATCATGAGCAGCTTGTTTCTCATCAATTGGGAGGGTTGAACATTCAATAATAATCAATCCATCTTTTTTTGCATCCTTAAGGCCATCCTTACCACTCATCACTTCGTGGAATGCTGCGATGCTTGGTAGCGATGTGATGACAATATCCGACTGGGTTGCTACGTCTCTTGGAGAAGAGCCTGCATTACCACCAAGGCTAACTAGGTTTTGTATATTATCGTCAAGTATGTCAAAACCACATACTTCAAAATTTGCATCACGTAAATTCTTGGCGAAAGATCCACCCATAATTCCAAGTCCAACAATACCCACTTTTAGCGACATTTAATTTCCTATCATATTAAAATAAAAACGTACTATTTTGTTAGTTTAAGGTCCGCACAATTGATCATCGTTCCCAATGTACGTGATTTTTAAACTAGTTTCTGTATTTTTTCACTAAACCATAATTTGATAACCTGGATCAAGGATGGAGCTAAAATTTTTATTACATTAAACATGGTAACGATCATTAGGTCTCGACAGCTAAAAAAGGCTAGCTTAAACTGCACTAAATTACTTGATAAATAAATTTATGGGAGACGACGTAATGGCGCAAAAACCAATATCTAGAACAGCAAAAAAAGTTCAACCAAAGAAAAAGGGTCTAACAAAATCCGATGTCGTTCGCAAAGGAAAGCAACTATCGAATTGGGGAAAGTGGGGAAGGAACGACGAATTAGGTGTATTAAATTATATTAAACCACAAGATATTGTTGATGCAGCTAAACTTATCAAAAAGGGAAAAGTATTCAGGTTGGGTTTGGAATTAGATGAAAATGGACCGCAAAATGGCTTGTTTGGTGGGAGATGGAATCCGCTCCATCACATGATGGCAACCGGAACAGACGCTGTCGCGGGCAACCAAGATAAAACTGTTGGTCTGAGGTATGCTGACGACTTTATCAATCTTCCGACCCAATGTGCAAGCCAATGGGATGCATTAGCGCACGTTTTTGCGGGAGATAAAATGTGGAATGGTTACAATGCAAGTCTCGTGGACTCAACGGGCGCGCATAAAAACGGTATTGAAAAGTTTGCCAATAAGATGGTTGGCCGTGGCGTATTGCTGGATGTTGCCAGGTACAAAAAGAAAGCTCGTTTAGCAGATGGTTACGGTATTACAATTAACGATCTAAATCGAACCGCCAAGTCTCAGGGTGTCAAAATTAAGCGTGGTGATTTTGTGATTATTAATACTGGTCAAATGGCTGACTGCTTAGATCGTATTGAGAAATTTTCTGATAAGGGTGAATGGGGTGGCTATGCTGGTGGCGATGCCCCTGGCCTTGCCTTTGAGACTGTTGACTGGATACATGAGAAAGAGATCGCGGGCATCTGTTCAGATACTTGGGGTATTGAGGTTCGACCTAATGCAACCGTTGATGGAACTAATCAACCCTGGCATTGGGTTACTATTCCTTATATTGGAATTGTCCATGGTGAGATTTGGTATCTTCGTGAACTTGTTGCTGATTGTGCAAAAGATGGTATCTATGAATTCTTTCTTTGTGCGCCACCTTTAGTGATAACACGAGGAACTGGTTCCCCAATTAATCCACAAGTGATTAAATAAGGATTGATTAATATGGCGCGACGTTTTGTTGACATCTCCATGCATCTAGAAAATGATGTAGTTTCAGATCCTCCAGGTTTTGGCCCTGAAATAGAGTATTTTACCCATAAAGATACTGCCGCTGATGTTGTTGGTTATTTTCCGGGACTTGAAGTGGACGATTTACCCGAAGGTGAAGGGTGGGCTATTGAAAAAATTAATTTGGTCACTCACAACGGCACGCATTTGGATGCACCGTATCATTTTCATTCGACCATGAATAAAGGGGAGCGAGCTATAACAATTGATGAGGTTCCGCTTGATTGGTGTTTCCGCCCTGGCGTAAAACTTGATTTTAGTACCTTGGAAGATGGTTATGTAGTTACGTCAGACGATGTTGAACAAGAACTGGATCGGATTGAACACGAGCTCAAAGAAATGGATATAGTGGTTGTAAATACAGCAGCAGGTAAGGCCTACGGCAGTGATAACTATGTTTCAACGGGCTGTGGCATGGGTCGGGAGGCAACGCTTTATTTGTTGGAGCGAGGTGTCCGGTTAACGGGAACAGACGCCTGGAGTTGGGATGCTCCTTTTGTCCATAATAAATTTTTGGAAACTGGCGATACTTCTCTTATTTGGGAAGGACATAAGGCGGGTCGAGAGATAGGTTACTGTCATTTGGAAAAATTACATAATTTAGAAGTTCTACCTGGCGATGGATTTGAGATTGCATGTTTTCCGGTAAAAATTAGAGGTGCTTCCGCAGGATGGACCCGAGCGGTTGCTATATTTAATGAATAAAAGGAGACTAAACTATGGCTAAAAGCGTTATTATTACGTGTGCTGTGACTGGTTCAATACATACCCCAACAATGTCCGAGCACTTGCCAATTTCACCAAACGAAATTGCTGAAGGGGCAATAGCGGCAGCGGAGGCTGGTGCATCCATCCTCCATCTTCACGCACGCAATCCAGATGGGAGCCCAACCGCTTCACCGGAAACGTTTATGGAATTTTTGCCCAGGATAAAACAATCGACTGATGCAGTAGTAAATATTACGACTGGTGGTGGTCACGGTATGACGCTGGAGGAACGTTGCGCTGGAGCCTTAAGGGCAAGTCCGGAAATGACATCGCTCAATATGGGCTCAATGAATTTTGGTCTTTTTCCCATTTTAGATAAGCCCTTTGACTGGAAGCATAAGTGGGAGCCTGAATATCTTGAAATGACCAGGGATTTTATTTTCCGCAATACATTCAAAGATATTGAATGGGTATTGAAGGAGCTTGGAGAGGGCCATGGTGTTCGGTTTGAATTTGAGTGTTACGACATGGGTCATCTTTATAATCTTGCTCATTTTGTTGATCGTGGTTTGGTAAAACCGCCTTTCTTTGTACAAACTATCTTCGGTATATTAGGTGGTATTGGTGCTGATATTGAAAATCTTATGCATATGCGTCGGATTGCTAATAAGTTGTTTGGTGAAGAGAACTATGAGTGGTCAATTTTAGCTGCGGGACGCCATCAGATGAGCTTTGTCACAACTGGCGCTATTTTAGGCGGCAATGTTCGAGTTGGTCTGGAAGATTCACTCTATATTGGGAAAGGACAGTTGGCGAAGTCAAATGCTGAGCAAGTAACAAAAATCCGCAGAATTGTTGAGGATTTATCTCTCGAAGTGGCAACGCCCACTGAAGCGCGTGAGCGGTTGACACTCAAGGGAGGTGATCAAGTTGCCTTCTAGATTGTTTAATTTATTATTTCACAATTAAGCTCAATATATTGCTGCTTTGCTTTATCGAGCCGATATGTTGAAAAATCGTGGAATTTTCCCTCTATGACTGAAACAATGAGCCATATCATTTGGGGTTCGTAGGCCATTTCCAGATCTATTTTGGAAGGAGTATTTGAACAGTTTGGATGGGAATGGAAATGACCAATAACATTGTCCGTTGTGCCTCTTAAATTACGTTCCAGATTAATACGATCTTGCGGATCAATCTCGAAGCAATCATTCCCTCGGCTTCTTAGAATATTAGTACTTGGAACAATATTATTTATGATATGCAAATGGTCGGAAGTGTTGCCAACCAATAAACCGCAGCATTCAGACGGATAGGAAGTTGTTGCTTCATATATGATTTGGTCTAATTGTATTTTACTTAGTTTAATCACTTGCTGCGCTTAAAATTTATCTTGCTTATTACGGAACCATTATCTGCATCTAGTATCAAAAGCCTATCATTCTTGCTCTTGTTAGTGATGTGGACGATTATTTTATTCTTAGACGTCATTATTTCATGAACCCATTCTTCCTTTGCTAATAGTATAGAAATATTTTTGCTGAAACTTGTGTTGAAGCCTGAGTTCTTATCATGTGTTTTTATTTTATTATTTGGCGTTTCGATAACGGTTTTGAAGAACTTAAAATCTGGATTATTGGCTTTCTCGAAAAGCCCGTAGCCCAATAAAGCTATTCCCCCAATAATTACGAAACCTAGTAGTAGGACAATTGAAACTAGGGCCTTGTTTCTTTGCATGTTTATGGTCCAGTCTAATCTAGATGAATAAACAATCTAACATTAATGTCCTTAACGTGACAGTAGAGAGCGTATTTGCGGGTGGCCGTCTCGATAAATTTCTTAGTGATCAATTTGTCGAACATTCCCGCTCGCGGATCAAGTCTTTAATACTTGAGGGTCATGTTTTCAATGGAAACCTGAAAGTAACGGACCCCTCATATCGGGTAAAACCTGGTGAGTGCTATGTAATTACTATCCCAGCTTTGAAACCGGCTGTTCCAGTTGGACAAAAGATAAATTTAAATATTGTTTATGAAGACGATGATTTAATAATTATAGACAAGCCAGCTGGCCTTGTTGTGCATCCGGCAGCGGGTAATCGAGATATGACCTTAGTTAACGCGCTCATTGCTCATTGTGGAAATAGTTTGTCCGGAATTGGAGGTGAAATGCGGCCCGGCATTGTACATCGCTTGGATAAAGATACTAGTGGTCTATTAGTTGCGGCAAAAAATGATAGTGCCCATCGTGGGCTAGCCTTGCAGTTTGCTGACCACAAAGTTGATCGTGCGTATAAGGCCGTTGTATGGGGTGTGCCTAAAGTTGAAGCTGGCATTATCGAAGGTAATATTGGTCGAAACCCTCGGAATCGTAAAAAAATGGCAATAGTTAACCGTGGTGGCAAACACGCTATTACGCATTATCGAGTTGAAAAGAAGATAGGAACTGAGGGTCTATTATGGGCGAGCTTCGTTGAGTGTCGTTTGGAGACTGGACGCACACATCAAATTCGCGTTCATCTCACGAGTATTGGGAACCCAATTATAGGGGATCCCATGTATGGTTCGAAAGACCCAAGAAAACTTGGAAATAAAGTAAGCACTAATTTTGGTGAAGCTGTGCAGATGCTCAAGGGACAGGCTTTGCACGCATATTTATTAGGATTTGTTCACCCAACCGATGGGAAAAAAATCTTATTCGAGAGCGTAATTCCCTCTGAAATTGTAGCACTTTTGAAATAATGAAATCGTTTTAGGATCTTGATGGTCGATATTCTACCAAAACCAACCGATCATGCTGCAGATAAAGATAATGTTGAACTTTGGATTTATGTTGATGGCGATGATAGTGTAACTCATGCACTGATCGATTCTAGTTGGGATAATGATATAGGATTTCGAATCCATTGGCATATAGGTACCCGGCTAATTACCCATGGTGATGGATTTAGCGAAATATGGCAGATAAGTTCGAATGCTGGATTTTATCTTGGATTTTCTGATGATTATGAGGTAACAACCCTAAGTTGGGATTATATAATACGAGAATCTTTTCGTAATTTACCATCTGACCGGATAGCAGTAGGCTACTTGTCTGATCCTTTGGTGCCGGAAGGATCTATGACTGTAATGGTGGCTACTACGGAGTGGGTGAACCAGGTAGGTCATTTCGTAGTGCCTCATTTCCTTTATTGGTTTGGGGATAAATGGTTGCAGCAGATTGCTGAAATGGTTGATCGAAAATACTATATCCCAGTTGATCTGTATCCATTAGATGGTAAAAAAGGTAAAACGTATCATTTATGGGATCTTTCATTTTGGACCCGGTTTTTTCATCTTCTGTTGGCGGAGAGGGTAGGTACTGCAAGACGGATAATAGAAGAGTTGACCGATGACGATTCCATAGCGCGAGAACAAGCGATCGGATTTATGTACAAAAAAATAGAAGAGTATGAGGAGGAAGCTGAAAATGAGCCTTCTACGGACAAGCAGCTAGCACATCAATTGGCCTTTACTGCTGAGGGTAATGATAAAAACAAAACCTATTTATTAGCGCTCCACCGAGCTCAGGAGCACTTAGAGGCGATGACGCCTCATATCATCGGAATGCATGCCCAGCGGATTCTGAGGCATAAAAAGAAGTTATTAGCCCAATCTTTATCTAAATAAAATTGACTTCGATGGTGCAGTTGAAATTAAAAATGAATTTAAGCTATAGATTAAGGTAGAAGGGTTATGCAATCAGATGGATGTAACTTATTATTAGGTTATATACATATTGTTTTACTAGTGAAAATTTTTTTAATTTTACGGGTTACTGGGTGTGGTTTCGATATTTTAAGCAAGTTCCGGGGTTTCTTTAGAATCCCTATCGTCTGTCGGGTCTTCAGGCTCTGGACGCACGGCTACGCTCTTCCCCCATTCACTGATTAGCTCATGTTGTTGTTTGCGAAGTCGATTGATGCGACGTTGTGCTATTATGTTTAATAAAGCGCTTACCGCAGATGGAATAATGATATAAAGGATCCAACCAAATCCGGCTGCGCCATACATTATGACTAAGTCAAAAATATTAGTAATAATTTGAATAGATTGAGAGAAACTATTTTGACCTGTCCAAAGTTTGAATATTGATGGAAAAATTCCCGCTATATTCATGGCTCCAACACATAGAGTTGCGTATTTACCCGATGATCTATCAATAACAAAAGCGACCATAGTAGGTAGCATTCCAACAAGGAGTAAAATAATAGATTCTGGGAATTTAAGCACGGTAATTGATAGTAATACCACCCAGAGTAAAGGTTTTAATGCACTATCACCACTTTTACTAATTTTAACATTTTCCTCAATTTCTTTATTTTCTGCCATTTATTTTTAATTCCCAACCCGTTTAGCTCCCGGTTTATGTAACTATCATAATAATTATAAGTAAAATCATAATTAAGCCGGATATAATTGCAGCAGCCTGTTTGCTAGTTCGATCACCCGATTCAGATTCTGGTCCTGTATTTCCTTTGATTTTCTCTATTTCATCTGCAGTTTCTCCAAATTCATCTACTGCAGTTAAGTAATTTTCTTCGTCTTTTTCTTTTTCAAGTGGATTATCTAATAACGATAAAAGTTCTGATAAACTGCCACTACGAACAATTTTTGGAACAGCAGCTTCAACTTCTTTTCGTTTTTCACGGCTATGGTAGAGTTTGATCACTGGTCCCATTAGCCCACCGACCCATTTTGCGAGACCCAGAAGTGTTCCTGTATTCATTGTTTTTTGCAAATCAACTAGAAGTTTTAACATGCTTAGTGTTTTGATGGTATCATCAAGGTCGCCGAGTTTAGACAACGGCTCATCCATGTCCGCTTTGCTGCGTGCAGCTATAAAAGCTGCAATATGGCGGTCAATAGGACTGTTCTTTGTATCTACTGTTTTCTCTGCTGCATTAAGAGATTGCAGTAAAAAATCAATAGAAAAAATATTTTCTTTCACGATAATTGGGCTTTGGCATGCAAATCCTGTGTTGGACTCATATAGACACCGCTCAATCCCAAAACCCGGCCCAGCTTTTTGCAGATAACCGATCATCTTAGAATAAAATTCTATTTCAGTATATTGGTAAGGATTTGTTCCATCTGAAGTGGTATACCAAATATCAGGTATTCCATTAATAATAGATTCTGTATAGATTTCGGCGTTACCTCCGCGTAACATCTCTGTTGCCATAGCAGATCCAAATCCATCGGGCATATAGCTGATATCTTTGTACGTAATAGGTGCTTTTGGGTCTATTAACATTAAGACCCGTGACAATAGAAGTTCGTCGGCGTGGGGCATAGTTTCTGCAAGGGCTGCAAAATTTTCTTTGGCAACCGCGATAGGGTTTATTAGTTCTTCGTCTTTAAAATTCTTAGCAATCCAATTCTCGATTGACCCGTCTTTGATAACTTCAAGCGCACTCTCTCTTCGCGTTGACATTGAATAGGCCAGTGTTTTCAGATTTCTGTGATCAACTTCTCCGAACCTGAAAGCTCGTCGAGATTTCTTCGGAACAACGTTTTTACTCAGTTTAACGGGTTGGTTTCGTAACCAAGTATCTAATTCCTTAAAACCCCAGCGTTCTATTACATCATCTTGTAACATTCCTCGAATTACTCCCGAAAGGTCCCTAGTTAGTAATTTTTTCCCAACAAGAGCCTGATAACTATTCAAAGTTATTTTAGAGAAAATAATTTGTTCATTGGATTTGCCACGAAAAGGGAATTGGTTCTGAAGAAGGAAGGCTAAAGTCGCCCCTAGCGCATAAATATCATCATCTAGTGTGCCTTGCCCTCTTCCGCCTTCTCCCGCCATACTTCTTTCGATTGTTTCATATACAATGGGTTGGTCAAAACCTGGAGGCGAAGTTACAAATTCGCCAAAGACAATCTCTTCGCGATCAGCATCAGCAAAGAATATATTATCAGGCCGGATACTACGATTGGTTAATTGACGTTCCCGCAGACTGAAAAGGGAGGTAATACCAGTCTTTGCAATAAGGTTAATAGCATCTATTTTTTTTATATTTTGAGTTTGTTTTGACTGGAAAAATTTATCGATACGTTGACCTAATGGGCTCTTAAAAATTAGGACAAGGCATTTTTGCTTCAAGATGGGCCAATTTATATTGCCAAAGGAAATAAGATTGAGGTTGCCTGGCAGCACTTTACCGGAGATTTTTTCAATTTCACTTAATCTTATAGGTAGACCAGGAATACAAATTAATCCAAATAGCTTGAGTTGAGGTTGCATTCGATCTTCAACTTTAAAAGCTCTTGCTGATGGTGAATTAAATTCAGGTAATGGATTTCCTGGATAAATATCATAACGGTTATTTAAAGACGAAGGCGATGAATTATTGGCAGCTGTTTGTAGTTTGGGGAGCCGGGTATCCAATTGATCTGGATCGTCCGGCATTATTTTTTTGGGGTTGTCGGTATTTGTTTTGTCAGTCGGAGCTTCTTCTGATGAAGAATTCTGATGTCCTGTTTTTTGTGATTCTGGGCCTATGGTATTGTCAGACAACACGCTTGCATTAGGGTCAAGACCTGACCCCGATTTTTTTTCTAATTCTGCTGACGTATCACCCATAAATTCTGATCACTCTTCTAGCGTCAGGTTTAATCCAATTTTTCATTGCTTAGCGGGATCCATAATTACTTATATATTTATATTATAAAATAAAAAAAATCTTCATAATACTTATATATAAAATTTACACCTAAAATTCTTTTAAGCGACCGCCAACCCTTCTATACATTTTTACAGCATTAGTAAATTTAAATTATTTTAATTATCAAAAGGGTCTTTTACCAAAATTGTATCATCTCGTTCTGGACTCGTCGAGAGTAAGGCTACTGGCGTTTCTATCAATTCTTCAATACGTCTTATGTATTTAACAGCTGGTGCTGGAAGATCGGCCCAAGATCGTGCCCCATATGTGGGTTCTAACCATCCTTCAAGGCTCTCAAAAATTGGTTCTACTCTTGATTGCCCGACAATTGAGGCTGGGAAGTGGTCTATTGCTTCTCCCTCTAGTTTATAGCCAGTGCAAACTTTTAATTCAGTAAAGCCATCCAGTACATCTAGTTTTGTTAAAGCTATCCCTGTGATACCGCTGATTTTAATGGATTGTCGTACCATAACAGCATCAAACCAACCACAACGGCGTTTTCTACCAGTTACCGTGCCAAATTCATGACCGCGTTCTCCTAATTTTTGACCAATTTCATCATTTAGTTCCGTTGGAAAAGGCCCAGATCCCACTCTTGTTGTATAAGCTTTGGTAATACCAAGGTTGAAGCTGGTTTGTTTGGCACCTTGGCCCGAACCAACTGGGGCTGCGCCTGCAACTGTATTAGAGGAGGTTACAAATGGGTAGGTTCCATGATCAATATCGAGCATGGCCCCTTGCGCACCCTCAAAAAGGATCCGCTTTCCCTCACGTCGGGCTTCATCTAATTGAAGCCAAACAGTTTTGACAAAAGGAAGAATTTTTGGAGCGACTTCAAGAAGTGGTTCAAGAATCTCTTTTTTGTTTATTTCCGGAAAGCTAAGTCCTCGCATTAATGCATTGTGATGCAGCAGCATATTATCTACCCGTTCTTCTAATGTATCCTGATCTGCCAGATCGCCCGCTCTAATCGCGCGTCTGCCGACCTTATCTTCGTAAGCTGGGCCAATACCCCGGCCAGTCGTACCTATTTTCGTGTCGCCCAAAGCTTCTTCTCTAGCTTTATCCAACCTTGAATGAAGAGGTAAGATCAGTGAAACGTTTTCTGCAATTGATAAGTTAGCAGGACTGACCTCTACACCTTGACCTCTAAGGGTTTCAATTTCCTGCAATAAGGCCCATGGATCTAATACCACGCCATTACCGATGACTGATTGTTTGTCAGGACGTACAATACCTGAAGGAAGAAGGCTGAGTTTATAGGTTGTACCGTCAATAACTAATGTGTGGCCAGCATTATGCCCCCCCTGGAACCTCACTACTACGTTGGCACGCTCAGAGAGCCAGTCAACGATTTTACCTTTTCCTTCGTCACCCCACTGGGCGCCAACGACAACGACATTCGCCATATAATTATTTTCCTCTATGAATTCTCAACAGGAACGATTTTTTTGCCATTCCAAAAATGGGTACAATCAAATTTTTTAGCTTGCGCTCTATTATTTAATTTATTTTCATTAAAATGTTCAACTGTTATCCATCCGTCTTTTCGCAATTTGAGTGCAACTTCTGGTTTTGATGATGATATGAGAACACGATCCCTTTTTTTAGGCGTTGGGAGAGCACGCAAAATTGTATCTACATAAAGAGAGGCGCCGGTTGCTGTTTCAGGCACTTTATCTCTATTAACGTCATTTACTAAGTAACGCCCCCCTCGCCCAATTTCACCTCTAACATTTAAGGCGAAGAATGTGAATGTCACACCTGTATGATATTCATAACCGCGGGTTTCGACAGGATCGATAGTTATTGTTAAATTTGGCGCTCGATCTTTTAAGCAGACAATAATATCAGAAAGTTTATTTAACTCGGCAGCGGCCTTCTTCGGTAGGTTTATTTTTTTTAAAGTCTCTAAGGCTTTATCAACTGGACCCACAGCTTTTACTAAAGAAGAAAATATGTTGTGTGTTTTTTTGCCTAATCCTTTTTCAAGCATCTCGATAGCGGGTACATCTTTGTGATCAAGAGCAACTAAAAGCTTGTTAACCATTGTGGTGGAGTCAATTTTAAGTGATTCCCAGATAGCGGGAATCAAAGTAGGTAAACACAGGTCAACCGATAGGTTAGCTATCCCTAGATTGGACAACGCTTCGGCTGCCATGAGTATAATTTCAGCGTCTGCTTGCGGTGAAAGAGAGCCGATTACTTCGATACCAATTTGACCAAATTGGCGTTTAGGACGTAGATTTGATCCCTTTACACGTAGAACTTGTCCCGCATAACTCAACCGTATGGGACGTGGCATATCGCCGAGGCGCGTAGAAGCTATGCGTGCAATTTGTAATGTCATATCAGCGCGAACACCCAGCATCCGCTGGGAAATTGGGTCCATCATGCGAAACGTTTGTTTTGCCATTTTAATGCCGCTACCACTTAATAGAATGTCTTCAAACTCTATCAGGGGTGGTTTGACGCGTTCATAGCCGTATTGGGCAAATGACGCCATCAAGATTTCCGTAATTTGCGCCTCAAACTCTGCTTCTGGTGGCAGAATATCAGCTAGACCCGTTGGTAATAGCCCCATATGGGTATTTTCATTCATTCGGTACTGTCCATTTTATATGCGTTCTAAAAGGAGTTTTATGCCGAGTAAGTCAATTCTATCTATTTATAAAAGTTATTCTGACACGTTGCATTATAATTTACAAAATTAGCATAGGTTTTAATCAACTATTTTTCTTATCAAACCCACTAATTATTGTGTAATGAAGAATAGTTGGTAAGAAACTGTATTAGATATAAGGTTAGAGACACTAGTATTTCATTTAAAATTTGATCAAAATCTAGAACGAAAAAAAATGTTATCGATTTAGCTGAGATGGTTTCGTGATTTGTTGATTCAACAATAAAATATTGTGCATTTTTCGACGATCATTATAGGTTTCGATGAAGTGGTTGATCGGGTTGATTATGAACATCAAAATTCAAGAAACTAATAATAAGTTGACTGCCAACCAATAATGGAAGAGCAGCTATTATAACCGTACCGGCTGTTGCGGTTATCCCGGAAATTGAACTTTTGTACCATTCGACTCCACCAAATATTGAACCAAAGGCAATAAAAATTAGGCCAGTGACTAATTCAATGGATGCAATACTAAAATCATGTAAAAAATAATTATAGACGATTCGCCGAAAAAAATTTTTAACATGCTTGGCTGAAAAAAGTAACAACACTTGAGAAATTTTTAGGTTACTTTTCTCATTGCCGTAAATAGCTTGGATTGGCACATCAACAACTACGGCTCGTGACATGTTTAGCTGGAATAACATATCAGATTCAAAAAAATAACCTTTGTGGAATTTATCCAGAGGTAGTTCTTGAGCCACTTTTCCATGTATCGCTGTAAAGCCGTTTGTTGGATCAAAAATTTTCCAGTAGCCGCTTGACATTTTAGATGCAAAAGAAAGTACTAAATTACCAATCAATCTTAGTGGGGGCATTTTAGAGAGCCCGTTGAGCCTATAAAACCGGTTACCTTTTGCATAATCGGCCTCACCTCGTTGAATAGGTTTGATTAAAGTTTTGATCATGGCAGGATCCATTTGTCCATCACCGTCTACTTTGACGATAATATCGGTGCCGAGTTCAATCGCCTTTGCGTAACCCGTGATAGTCGCGCCACCAACACCTTGATTTTCCTCGTGGGTAATTACCTGCACACGTCTATCATTGTTATTATTACGGACAAACTCCCCTGTTTTCTCGGGGCAAGCATCATCAATAACTATTATGTGTTTAATAGTAGAATCAAATTTCTTCAGCACATCCAAAATTTGATTTTTTTCACGATAGCACGGAACTACCGCAGTAATTTGTTGGACGGCAGGGTCTATATCGTCTGAAGAAGATGCAGATGACCGATTATTTGACATAATAGAAACATAATCTTGTGACTAAATTGGCGCAAGCTTATCAGCCAATTTTAATTTTACATAGTTTATTGCGATTCAGCAGAAAAGTAATATTAAAAAATATTTCTTGACAATCAATGGATCTTTTTAAATTTTTTAATATCGAAGTCAAAACCAATTCTACTTTTATTATTACAACTTTAGTTTGATGGTTAAGATAATATAATTTTTCTTGTCGATATGCCAATTAACATTAACAGTAAATATTTTTGGATTATCGGAACGATGACTAAAACTATATTAATAGTGGAGGATAATGATCTAAACCTAAAATATTTTAATGACTTTTTGCAGACGCATGGATATCACACATTAAAAAATAAAATGGTATCAAAGCCGTCACGATGGTGGAGAAATATTGTCCTGACTTAATTTTGACGGATATTAAATTACCAAATATTTCTGGATTTGAGATTGTTAGAATGATCAAATTATAAAACAAAAGGAAAGACATTTGAATTATTTCTGTTACTGCTTTGGTTATGAAAGGTGATAAGAAAAATATTATAGAATGTGGTTTTGATAGTTATATTTCTAAACCAATGTCCGTAAATCACTTAATTAAAACCATAAGGCACTTTCTTCAGTAGTTTCAAGCGTCAGACGTCCTTTGAGTGTTGTAACCTGCTAAATATCCAAAAAAAGGGTAGCAAAAGCGGCCCTATCCATCTCGCTATTTATTTGATCCTACCTTCTTTAAAGAGTACGTGTTTTCGCGCGACCGGATCGTATTTGCGGAATTCCATTTTTTCCGTTTGGTTGCGCGGATTTTTTTTGGTTACGTAGTAAAACCCAGTATCAGCTGTGCTCACGAGTTTTATTAAAACTGTTGCTGACTTAGCCATATCTCAACTTTCGTTTTCTCTTATTAATAAGGTGGCGAACAATAGCGATCCGGGCGCCCCTGTCAACTATTATGGCGTCACTAATTATTCACTGAAGCAATTGACGGACTTAGAGCTTTAACCCTTTGATAAAGTGCTACATCAATTAGTAATTTCTCAGCTATTTCTATATCGATTGGACTTTTTTTGTGCGTGGTTGGACAAATTGTTTTTAGACGATCCCTTTCTAATTTCTGGTTAATAGTTGTAGCATGCCAAGCCCTGAGTGTTTCTGTATTCCGATCTGCCTGTTTAAGTGCTTTTTGGATGTATTCCGTCGCTATTAATTTTTCTGATCCTGTCACGCAGATTGATGGAGGTACGCCCAGCTTATGGAGAAAATATCCTGACGGAGCCCGGAAACGAGACCAAGTTACGGCCATTTCCCCATCATTTGGTAGCCTAATCACGGTTTGGATAGTTCCCTTTCCAAAAGATGTGGATCCGATCACAATAGCACGTGCGTGATCTTGCAATGCTGCTGCCACAATCTCGGCTGCGCTGGCGGACCGGCCGTTGATTAATACGACAAGAGGCAGTCCTTCTGTAAGATCTATGCCATGAGCTTCATAGTCATTATTACTCCCAGGATGCCGTCCCCTTGTGGAAATAATTCTACCTTTAATTAAAAAAAGATTTGATACCTTCACAGCTTGTTTTAATAATCCCCCTGGGTTACCCCTTAGATCTAATATGATACCCTTGGCTTTCTTTGTAGATTTTGCAAGGACTTCCTCTAGACCTTTAGTGAGGTCGTTGGCTAAGTGTTTGGACGTACGATCATTAAAACTGCTTATTTTAATATAAAGAACACCATTGCGTACCGAATAAGAAGTCGTCGGTACGATAATACGATCTCGCCTTATTGAAATTTTAAAGGAATGAAAATCAATTACTTTCAATGTGCTAATGGTGGGTCGTAAAATCTTTATATCGATAATCGAACCAATTTTACCACGTAAAAATTTTAAAGTCTCACTATGTTTTATGCCAGTTAAAGAACTGTTATCTATATGGGTTATGATATCTTTTGACTTTATTCCTGCGCGGAATGCTGGGGTTTCTGCAAATACTTGGGTAACAATAACACCCTGTTGAGTATGTTTAAAGCGAATGCCAATGCCACCAAATCCTGATCTTTTCTCTCTATTTTCCTGGGCGTTTTTCTCATCGGTATAGCGAGAAAAAGCATCAAGTGAGGATAAACTACCATCAAAGATCGATTCGTAAAATCGTGTCATCTTAGTTAGCTTGAAGGCATCTGACTCATTTTTACTATCACTGATTGCAGCTACTATTAATTTAGCCCAGCCGAGGGCGTCATTACTAGTTGGAGCTGTATAGATGTGTTTCTGTATTATACTTGATTCAATGCTAACCGTCTTGTGGTTTTTATCAATTTGAATGGTGGGATCTATGGTGGCTAGGCCTCGGAGGCCTTCAATAGCAAGTTCTGCGACTGAGATATTTTCAATGTACCTCTCTGAGATTTGACGAAATCCCATTGAAAAGGTATTGACCGCGAGCCTACCCTGTATATTTTCAGGGGCTAGTACAGTTTCCTTCGTTTGCGTTGTACAGGCAGTTAAAAAAAAAATAAAAAAAATTGTACTTGTTTGTTTATACGGCCATCGACGGTTGAGTATGAAATCATAAATTTTCATCGTTGACATTGTGGATTACTTTTGCTCACTAGTCATCTTTTTTGAGTTTAAATTTTTTGTTTTTATTCGCCTATATCTATTTTTTTGTTTTCTTGTTTTCTTGCCAAACTCTGCGGGGTCAATAATTTTTAGAACTAACGACCCTGAAATAGGGTTGGCTTCTTTTAAAATAACTAGTACGTCCATTCCTAAATAAAAAACTTTTCCATTACGGGTGCCTTTTAGGGTCATCCGCTTTTCATCAAAATCGTAATAGTCGTCAGGTAGGGATCTAATGGGTGCTAATCCGTCAGCGGCAGTCTCATCCAAGGTGATAAATAGACCAAATTTTGTAACTCCGTTTACTTTACCCCTAAAGGTATTGCCAATTTTATTAGATAAGTAGGCAACTGAGAAACGGTCAATGACATCACGTTCGGCGACTGCAGCTCGACGCTCGGTAACGCTTAAATGGGTTCCAATTTCATCGGTATTGATGGGATCTTTACTTAAAGCTCCTGCCCCTAACTTTAACCCTGAGATGATTGCGCGGTGGACAATTAGATCTGCATAGCGGCGGATTGGCGAGGTAAAATGGCAATATTTTCGCAGAGCTAAACCAAAATGGCCAACATTATTACCAGTATATGTCGCTTGAGATTGGCTACGTAGGGTCATTTGACTGATGGCTTCATAGAAATCATCATCTTTGGCTTGTCTGAGAATTTGATTGAAATTACGTGGCATTAGAACTTGGCCTTTGGATAATTTATAGCCGATCCCTTTTATAAAGTTTCGGTAGCTTTCTAGATTTTTTGCTGGTGGTTCATCATGAATTCGATAGAGGCAAGGTTGTTTTTCTTTTTCTAAAGTCACAGCGGCAGCAACATTAGCTGCAATCATGAATTCTTCGATTAGTTTATGACTAGCAAGTCGGAGACGGGCCTGAACTTCTTGGACTTTACCTTCTTTATCCAGGACAATTTTTTTTTCGGGTAGATCAAGATCAAGCGGCTCTCGATCTAAACGTTCACGGCTCAGTGCATCGTATGCGCAGTAAAGTGGTTTGATGACGGTGTCAAATAATGGGGCTGTTAGATTATCTAAAGTACCGTCGACTGCAGCTTGAACTTGATTATAAGTTAGTCTGGCGTGCGATTTCATCAGCCCGCGTACGAATTGGTGGCGTAGTGTCCGTCCGTTTTTATCTATCCACATGTGAACTGCCAAACAGGGCCGCTCCTCATTTGGCTTAAGGGAACACCAGCCATTTGATAGCTCCGCAGGCAACATTGGTACGACTTGATCTGGAAAATAGACCGAATTACCACGTTCGAAAGCCGTCTTATCGAGTTCATCACCGGGTCGGACGTACCAAGCAACGTCCGCAATTGCTACAATCAGGTGCCAGCCACCAGAATTTTTGTTATCGGCATCTGGTTCGGCAAAAACAGCGTCGTCAAAATCTCTGGCATCCTCATCATCTATTGTAATCAATGCAATACTTCGAAGGTCATCACGTTTATCGAGTGGCGTTGGCTTTGCATTACCTGCTTCCTCAATTGCAAGATCACTAAACCTGAAGGGAATATTGTGATCATAAAGGGCAATTTTGGTGTAGGGCTGATCGCCCTTAGTATTAGAAGGCTGATTAATATTTAAAACCTCTATAATTTTTGCTGAACCTCGACCAAGTTTTTTCCCAGTTAGGATTTCAACAACAACTAAATCACCCGGCATAGCGTTATTTGCTTCTTCAGGTGTGACGGCGAAGTGAAAACGATATTTGCGGTCAGTTGGTTTTACTATACCCCCTGTGGAATCTTCTTCGTAAATTCCGAGAATAGTTTTTGGGGCTAAGCCAATCCTTTTGATAATTGAGGCATTATAGCTATTGTCTTTATTGGTTTGAAGCCGCGCGAGGCATCGGTCACCCTTGCCGAGGGCTGCTTGACGCGATTTACCCCTTTTGATGGGTTTTACATATATTTGAGGAGGAGCATCGTTGTAATCCCAGTTAAGGGGCGTCGCAATAACATCGCCATATTCATCGGTGCCGGTCACTTCAATTACAGTGACCCGAGGTAGGCGTCCCGATGCAATATATTTTTTGCCATGGGTTCGCTCAATTTTGCCAGTTTTTTCAAGATTCTTAACGACCTGTTTGACACTATCGCGGTCTTTGGTACCAATTCCGATCATAATATTTCGAATGCCAACAGCCTCCCGGTGGCTATTGAGAAAATCGATTATTTTATTCGGTTCGATTAGGACTGCCGGTTTCTTGCCGGTTTTCATCACGATTCTGTATCGATTTGACTGTCTGCTGGCTCAGGCACAATGATTGGTATTTCACCTAAAGGCTTTTCTGAAGTATTCTTTTTAGTGGAAGCTTTTTTCTTAGATACTTTGTTTTTGGCTCCCGCTTTATTCTTGGCTTTAGTCTTATCTCCTTTGGCGGCGAGCCAGGTTAGGGCTAATTCCAAACCCGGAGTTTCTTGCTCGTCTTCATCACCTTTTGGTTTTTTCATATCTTTGGGCATATTAGCTTTAATTTTGCCATGTTGAACAAATGGCCCCCAGCGACCCCAGCGCATCATCACAGGTTTTTTGGTTCGGGGATGTATGCCAACTTCACGGGGTTCGGGTTTTTTTGGCGCGTTTGCTAGTAGATCACAAGCTCGGTTAAGGCCGATTGTTAGAACATCATCTTCTTTAAGAGACACATAGGTGCCGGCTAATTTAATAAATGGTCCGAAAGGTCCGATCCCAGCTGTTATCATTTGGCCCGTCTCTGGGTAAACACCAACGTCGCGAGGCAATTCAAGTAGCTTTAGGGCCATTTTTAAATCAACTTCGCTAGGGTCCATCGCTTTTGTGAGGGAACTTCTTTTAGGTTTTTTTTTGCCTTCACCTTCCCCAAGTTGTATGTAAAAACCATAGGGTCCGCGCCGGAGGGTAATATCAAAACCAAGTTCTGGGTGTTTACCAAGATCTTTGGGGCCATTATCTGTAATTTCAGTGCCATCTCCGTCACCGAGGGAAAGTGGACGGGTGTGGCGGCAGTCGGGATAGCGCGAGCAGCCTATAAAAGCACCGTGACGGCCTAGTTTTAGGCTCAATTCACCTTCGGGACAAGATGGGCACTGGCGTGGATTGCCATCGCCATTATCATGAAAAAAATGTGGGCCTAAGATATCATTAAGAACATCAAGGACTTCACGCACGCGTAAATCCGCAGTTCCATCTACAGCTGTTTTGAAATGGGTCCAGAAATCAAGCAGGACGGATTTATAGTCTAGTTTACCATCAGAGATTTTATCGAGTTTTTCTTCAAGATCAGCAGTAAAACTATATTCTACATATTGGCTAAAGAAGCTAGAGAGAAATGCTGTCACCAAACGGCCCCGATCTTCTGAGAAAAACCGGCGATTTTCGACACGTACATAATTACGGTCCTGTAAAACCGAAATAATTGATGCATAAGTTGACGGGCGTCCAATTCCAAGTTCCTCAAGTTTTTTAACCAAACTCGCCTCTGAAAATCTTGGTGGTGGCTGAGTAAAATGTTGTTCTGGAAATACCTGGTTTTGGTTTAAGCTTTCGCCTTCTTTGAGTGGAGGCAGTATTCGTTCTTTATCATCTTGATCGTCGTGCGTTCCATCTCTCTTTTCATCTTTACCTTCTTGATATACACGCAGGAAACCATCAAAGGCGATGATGGAGCCTGTGGATCGTAAGGTAATTTCATTATCGATTCCGGAGGTGCCCTGGGGCCTTATGTCGACGGCAACTTGATCAAGCACAGCTTGTTCCATTTGACTGGCTGCCGTCCGATTCCAAATTAATTGATATAATTTCCGTTGATCTTCGTCCAGCATAGTAAGGTCTTTTGGCAAGCGTTTTATATCGGTCGGACGCACTGCCTCGTGGGCTTCTTGAGCATTTTTAGCTTTGGTTGTATAAACGCGTGGGTTAGCTGGTATATACTTCGAGCCATAGGCACTACTGACATAATCTCTGATCCCAGTGATGGCCTCTTGAGAAATTGATACGCCATCTGTCCTCATATATGTTATGAGACCTGTAGTTTCTCCATTGAGTGTTACCCCTTCATAGAGGCGTTGCGCGGTCTGCATAGTTTTTTTTGCGCCAAAATGAAGTTTTCGTGCGGCCTCTTGTTGGAGGGTTGACGTGGTGAACGGTGGAGCAGGATTGCGTCTTGACTGTTTTTTTTCAACTTTAGAGACAGTAAAGTTTGATGCTTTTATTTTTGTAACGGCATTTTGCGCATCTTGTTCATTCTTAAGATCTAGTTTATCGAGCCGTTCCCCATTTAAATGTGTAAGATTTGCATTAAAGGACTGACCCGATGATTTTTCAAACGCCACTTTGACAGACCAATATTCAACTGGGTTAAACGCTTCTATTTCTGTTTCACGCTCACAGATCATGCGTAACGCTACAGATTGTACACGCCCAGCCGAACGACTTCCGGGTAATTTTCGCCACAAGACCGGCGAAAGTGTAAAACCAACGAGATAATCTAGTGCCCGGCGCGCGAGATAGGCATCGACTAATTCTTTATCTAATTCACGAGGATGATTGAATGCATCTAAAATAGCTGTCTTGGTGATCTCGTTGAACACAACACGTTTAACGTCGACCCCCTCTAATAATTTTTTTTCGTTTAGAACTTCTTGTACATGCCAAGAAATTGCCTCGCCTTCACGGTCTGGGTCAGTTGCAAGATATAAGCGATCTGCGCCCTTCATGGCGGCTATAATTTCTTTGATCTGTTTTTGAGATTTACCGCTGGTTTCCCAAATCATGTTAAAATTCTCATCTGGATTTACGGAACCGTTTTTGGATGGCAAGTCACGGATATGGCCAACACTTGCGAGAACTTTATAGTCCTCACCTAAATACTTGTTAATAGTTTTCGCTTTTGATGGCGATTCGACAATTACAACATTCGACATTTTTAATTTTCTAGTTAGCTAATAAATTCGACACAGTTGTTTTGATGGCCTCCAAAATGATCTGTAAAAATCAAATTTACAGGACTGTCGGCATCACTGCAGTGGACATGTGGCACCGCCAAATGATTTCGTCAACACTAACTCGTAAAGTAATTAAATTTTTTTTCTTATAGGGTCGACTTAATTGTTTCTGTAGTTGGTTCGATTAGAGCATATTATTCCCTTTGTTCCAGTGCTTTATAATTTTTTTAATAGATTAAAATTGTACTGAAATAGAATTTGGGTGTTAATCGTAAAATTTTCTCAATTCGTACTTTACCGACTAATAGTTAATTTGGCGCGCCAATTTTTTTCTCGTTGCCGGTAATTAGTTTGCGGATATTTGCATGGTGACGAATGATAGCAAGAATTGCCAGGGATGAAGCAAGAACGAAAATTTCTTCTCGGTCTAGATACAGTGCGTAAAATGGTGATGCGACTATAGAAATAATGCCGGCTAACGAGGAGTACCTGAAGATTACTGCTGCGATGACCCAAGTAATGCAGGTGGTTATTCCAACTGGCCAGGCGATAGCAAGTAATGTTCCGAGCGTGGTTGCAACACCTTTACCCCCCTGAAATCGTAACCAGATTGGGAAGTTATGGCCTATCACAGCGGCGATGCCTGCGAAGATGCTAAGTTCAAACCCATTTTCACTGCTTGGGTAGACATGGTAGGCAAGTAACACGGCGAAGCCACCTTTACCTGAGTCTAGTAATAATGTTAAAAGAGCAAGTTTTTTACTACCTGTTCTAAGTACGTTAGTTGCTCCAACATTACCAGAACCGAATTCCCTGATATCACCTAATCCTGATAACCGTGTCAGAACTAAACCAAAGGGAATTGAACCTAGAAGGTAAGCTAGGGCCGTAACTACAAGGTGTGACGGCGAAATCATAGCAATCCCATTTTCCAGCATTTATTTAAGCTTCTTCATGTTGAAAAACTGTACGGCCATCAATAACTGTACGCATCACAACACCCTGCACCAAACGAAGATCGAATGGGGTGTTCTTGGCCTTACTTACAAGATCGGTATCTTTGACCTGCCAACCTCGTTCAGGATCAAATAACATCAGATCCGCCGCCGCGTCTTTGGCGAGGGTTCCCGCAGATAAATTGAAAAGCACCGCTGGCACATGGGTAATCTTTCCTAGTGTGTCCAGTAATGACATTTCACCGTTATGATAAAGGTCCAGACTTACTGCTAGCAAGGTTTCTAGGCCTACACCTCCGGATTCAGCTTGAGTGAATGGTAAGCGTTTACTATCTGCATCTTGAGGAGTGTGGTCACTCGCAATTGCGTCAATAGTGCCATCTTTAAGACCGGCAATGATTGCTTTGCGGTCATCTTCTGAACGCAGCGGTGGTGAGAGCTTGGCGAAAGTGCGATAATTACCAATCGATTGATCGTTCAGTGCAAAATAGGGGGGGGCAGTATCACAAGTAATATTCAATCCGCGCGCTTTGCCTTTTCGAATAACATCAACAGCCTCTCCCGTCGAAATATGGGCAAAATGAAGTTTGCCACCTGTCATTTCAACTAGGCGTAAATCACGCTCAACAATTATAATTTCAGCTTCTCTCGGAATTCCAGGAAGGCCGAGCCTGGTAGCCGTTTCGCTAGCATTCATGCCTCCCGGTGGAACTAAACTCGGTTCTTCCGGATGTTGAACAATCAGAAGATTAAACGTTCGGGCATAACTGAGGGCTCGTCGCAAGACCTGCGCGTTAGCAATTGCTCGGTCTCCATCAGTAAAAGCCATGGCGCCGGCTTCAGCAAGAATGCCTATCTCAGTTAGTTCTTCACCCTTTAAATCTTTGGTTAGAGCCGCATAAGGATAAATTTTTGACAGGCCGATTTTGCGTGCTCTGCGAGCTACAAATTCGACTTGTGACATATCTGCAATAATAGGTTTTGTGTTTGGCAGGCAAACCATTGTTGTTACGCCGCCTGCGGTCGCGGCGCGCCCAGCACTCTCGATCGTGCCTTTATGCTCGTAGCCAGGCTCACGAACCTGCACACGAATATCAACCAGGCCGGGACTTAAACAAAAACCTTCCCCATCAATTTCTTCAGCATTCTTCGGTATGCCATTTTTAAAAATATTTGGGCCTATATTAGAAATCCGTTTTCCATCTGTAAGCAATCCACCAGTGCTATCGCAAACTATGTCGAGTTTCGATTTGGGGTCAAGAAGACGCACGTTTGTATAAGCCTTCAGGCCTAAGGCCTCATCTGGCTGGGCGGCGGTCCAATAGCCAGTCATGCTTTGGCCTCCATTAATTCTCTCTGAAGGTTTCTTGATAAAATGTCGAGACAAGCCATTCGGACGGCAACCCCCATCTCAACCTGCTCTCGGATTACGCTTCGGCTGTAATCATCAGCAACTTCTGAATCAATTTCTACACCGCGGTTGGCAGGACCCGGATGCATTATTAGCGCGTCGGGTTTAGCGACAGATAGTTTTTCGTAGTCTAATCCAAAGAAATGGAAATATTCGCGTATAGATGGAAAAAAATTCCCGTGCATGCGCTCATTCTGAAGTCGCAACATCATTACAATGTCGCAACCATTTAACCCCTCTTTCATATTATGGAATATTTTGACACCTAAATTTTTAGCACCTGATGGAATGAGGGTCATTGGGGCAACCAATCTCACTTGAGCGCCCATTGTTACTAGAAGATAAATGTTTGATCTAGCAACTCGTGAATGCAAGATATCGCCACAGATAGCGATTTTAAGCCCCTGTAGAGTGCCTCTGCGTCGTTTTATTGTCAGTGCATCCAGGAGCGCTTGTGTTGGATGTTCATGGCTGCCATCGCCTGCATTAATGACGGCGCAATTAACTTTCTCTGCTAGTAATTGGACGGCTCCAGATAAGCCTGCACGGACAACTAACACCTCAGGGTGCATCGCGTTGAGGGTTGATGCTGTATCAATCAGGGTTTCTCCCTTATTTACGGAGGAAGTGCCTACCGACATATTAATTACGTCAGCGCTTAATCGTTTGCCTGCTAGCTCAAATGATGTTCGCGTGCGAGTAGAGTCCTCAAAAAAGAGATTAATTATTGTTCGGCCGTGTAGGAGGTCGACTTTCTTATCGGCACGTCTATTCTGTGCAACATATTGATCAGATTTGTCTAAAATACAGGAAATTTCACCAACTGAAAGCCCCTCTATACCAAGTAAATGGCGATGGGGATAAGCTAATATTTTTGGGCTACTTGCCATTAAAAGTGGACTATAGGGCTGACTTCCGATTAGGGCAAGTAAATGTGGTGAAGAAATAACATTTTATTTTACCGGCTGTTAGGTGATGTTGGGAGAGAATCGATGGCTCCTTGTAAAATATAAGTGGCAGCTAATTTGTCGACTACCCGGCTTCTTTGTTTTCGGGTTATATCTGCCTCGCTAGTAAGAAATCGTTGGACCGCTGAAGTTGATAAACGTTCATCCCAGAAAGTGATACCAATTTCAATTTGGTTAATTACATTGGTGCTAAATTGACGAATAGACTGACAAGCCGGACCCTCCGTTCCATCCATACTGATAGGTAGACCAATAACCAAGCCACCAATAGAACGGTTTTCGATAATTTCTTTAAGTTGCTCTAAATCTCTTGTGAATTTGGTGCGACGAATTGTGTCAACTGCCACTGCGACTTTAAAATTACTGTCTGAAATCGCTAGCCCTATGGTTTTAGTGCCAACATCTAGACCGAGCAGGCGAGCCCCACCTGGCAGATGTCTAATCATCTCTGAAATGGTTTTGTATGAAAGTTGGTTGTTCATAAAATTAGAATAGTCCCAAATCTTTAAAATTCGAACGTTTTTAATAGATATTGAGAAAAAAGTTTCATTTGTTGAAAAAATATGATTTTTCTAATTCCAAAATTGCGTTAAATGTTAAAAATTAGCAGTTGAAATAAAAATAATTATTTTGGGAAGGAAAGATCATGCGACCTAGAAGTTTTGGTGTAAGGGTTAACAATCAAGAAAAAGCAACACAAGGTTTTACCCTTTATTCGCCTCTCTGGGATAAAAAAACATCTTTAATCAATATGGACGGTGATGTTGTTCATGAATGGGATTTGCCAGGCAATCCTGGCGGCTACGCTCGATTGCTACCTAATGGAAATTTATTTTATTCTGCATGTACAGATGGTGGTCCGCCGTTTAAAGGAGGGGCTAAAGGCGGACTTATTCGCGAAGTTGATTGGGATAATAATATAATTATGGAATATCGTGATGACTGGCAGCATCATGATTTACGAAAACTCTCTAATGGCAACATACTTTATGCTGGATGGGAAATAATACCGGAAGAAGCGGCAAAGCGTGTTAAGGGCGGTATGCCGGGAACAGAGATGCCGGAGGGAATTGTAGGTGATTTTATTAAAGAAGTAACGCCTGATGGAGACGTTGTATGGGAATGGCACGCATATTCAGATATGGAAATTGAAAAATACGAATTACATCCGCTTTGTCCTCGTCGTGTATTTGCGTGGTGTAATACGACCTTCCCATTGGATAATGGCGATATATTGATCAGCCTACGCCAGATTAACTTGGTTGCAATCATAGACCGTGAAACGAAAAAATTTAAATGGGAGCGTAGGGATGATAGCTGGGGTCATCAACATGACTGCCAGATGTTAGACAATGGAAATATTATGCTTTTTGCTAATGGCATGAATACACCAATTCCACACCCGCATTCTTATATTACCGAGTTTAATCCGCATACGAATGAAGTAGTTTGGGAGTATCGTGATGATCCCTGCAATTTCTTTTATTCTCACCATATTAGTGGTGCGGAACGTCTGACGACTGGTAATACATTAATATGTGAAGGCTCTTTTGGCAGAATTTTTGAGGTTACTGCAGAAAAAGAAATAGTTTGGGAGTTTGTTAACCCTAAATTTGACCCGACGTTTATGGGTGATACAGCGAATTGGATCTTCCGAGCTTTTCGTTATGCCGAGAGTTCGCCTGAAATTGCTGGTCGGGTTTCGCTTTAAATCAATTTATGAATCTTTATTAAGGTATTACCCGCTATTCTATTACCAAAGATAATTTATAAAAGATACGTGAGAAAGGCCTATCGTTGCTTTATGGAGCTGTGGAAAAAGTGTCGAAGGCCTCTTCCCATGTTCCCTGAGTGGCTGCTTTAGAATACTCTGTCGCTTTGTTTTCAAAGAAATTAACATGCTCCACGGCACTGAGCATGGCGTCTAGCCATGGTAATGGATGCTTATTAATTTTATATACTGGTTCAAGATGTAACTGTGATAGTCGCCTGTCAGCGATGTATCTGATATAAGATTTGACATCATCAGCTGTGAGACCTTCAACTGGGCCAAGGGCAAACGCCAAGTCAATAAAAGCATCCTCGTGAGTAATAATAGTTTCACACGCGTTATAAAGATCTCGCTCCAGTTCTGGTGTATTCACTTCGGGATTTTCTGAGAGAAATGTGTGAAATAGTTTAATTGCCGATTGGCAATGGAGGCTTTCGTCTCGCACTGACCAAGTAATGATCTGGCCCATGCCTTTCATTTTATTAAAGCGAGGAAAATTCAATAACATTGCAAAGCTAGCAAAAAGTTGCAGGCCCTCGGTGAACCCACCAAATACAGCAAGTGTTCGGGCAATATCTTCATTTGACCCAACATTGAATCCTTGCATGTAGTCGAATTTATCTTTCATTTCTTTATATTGAAGGAAGGCAGAATACTCTGTTTCTGGCATTCCAATAGTGTCTAATAGGTGTGAGTAGGCCGCAATGTGAACCGTTTCAATATTAGAGAAAGCGGCCAGCATCATTTGTACCTCGGTAGGTTGAAAAACCTGAGCATAATGCCGCATGTAGCAGTTATTGACTTCGATATCTGATTGCGTGAAGAACCGAAAGATCTGGGTCATTAAATGTTGTTCTGACTCGGATAACTTGTCATGCCAATCTCTAACATCGTCAGCTAATGGCACCTCTTCTGGCAACCAGTGGACTTGTTGTTGTATCAACCACGCATCGTAGCACCAAGGGTAGGCAAATGGCTTATATACTGGGTTTGCATTCAGGAGTGACATTATTAATTAACCTTTTGAGCTTTGCTGTCAATTTCTACTGACAAGCTAAACACTCATCATAGTCTGTTGAAATTTGATTAGATATTGGAAGGCTATAATTTTGTTTAATTGCCATCTTAACGAACCCGGCCTCTTTGGTGGAGACGTCTTCAGCTCGTTGGATTGATTTTGAACGGCAGTAATAAAGACTTTTCATACCCAGCTTCCACGCATCAAAATGAATTTGATGTAAGTCACGTTTATGGATATCGGCGGGTAAAAACACATTCACCGATTGGGCTTGATCTATATAAGGCGTCCGGTCGGCAGCAAGCTCTATGATCCAGCGCTGATCTAATTCATAGGCTGTTTTAAATACGTCTTTTTCATTTTGGTTTAGGCAATCTAAATGTTGCACGGAACCTTCATTTACCGTTATGGAACTCCATGTTTCTTCATTATCGTAGCCTTTTTCTTTGAGTAGTTTACTCAAATGGCGGTTACGTACATTGAAAGAACCTGAGAGTGTTTTGTGCATGTAGCTATTACCGTTAATCGGTTCAATACCCGGGCTGGTGCCACCGCAGATGATTGAAATTGATGCCGTTGGTGCGATAGCTGTTTTGTTGGAAAAGCGATCTATCATCCCGTAATCAGCCGCATCCGGGCAGGCGCCGCGCTCAAGACCAATTTTTTTAGAGGCAGCATCAACGCTTTCTTGAATAGTTCGAAATATTTTGAAATTCCATGCTTTGGCGGTGGCGCTTTCAAATGGTACCATCTTAGCTTGCAATAATGAGTGGAAGCCCATTGTACCAAGGCCAACAGAACGTTCCCTCATTGCGGCATATTTTGATTTTTCCATACTGTCAGGTGCTTGATCAATAAAATCTTGTAAAACATTATCCAGGAAACGCATGACATCTTCGATAAATATTGGGTTGTCTTTCCACTCATCGTATTTCTCGAGGTTGAGCGATGATAAGCAGCAAACAGCCGTTCGCTCTTTTCCCAGATGATCAATACCGGTTGGTAAGGTAATTTCACTGCAAAGATTTGAGGTTTTAACGGTAAGGCCTGCTAATTTATGGTGCTCTGGAATTGCCTTATTAACGGTATCAGAGAAGATGAGGTACGGTTCACCTACTTCGACACGGGCCGTTAGAAGTCTAATCCATAGTGATCGTGCAGTTATTTTACGAACAGGTGACTGATCTTTAGGGCTAATCAGACCCCATTCTTCGTCGTTTTCAACGGCCCTCATGAACGCATCGCTAATTAATACACCATGATGAAGGTTAGGTGCTTTGCGATTTGGATCCCCCCCAGTTGGGCGGCGCATTTCAATGAATTCTTCGATTTCAGGATGATTAACCGGCAGATACACCGCGGCTGATCCTCGTCGTAATGAGCCTTGGCTAATGGCCAACGTTAAAGAATCCATAACACGAATAAACGGTATTACTCCAGAGGTTTTACCCCCGGATGGTCCTACATTCTCGCCAATTGAGCGCAGGTTTCCCCAATAACTGCCAATACCCCCACCGTTTGATGCGAGCCAGACATTTTCGGTCCAAAGGTCCACAATACCATCCAAGCTATCGTTACTCTCATTTAAAAAACATGAAATTGGTAGTCCGCGGCCTGCTCCACCATTGCTGAGAACAGGTGTAGACGCCATAAACCATAGATTACTCATATATCCGTATATGCGCTGGGCATGTAAGTCATTATCGCCATATGTACTAGCTACACGCGCAAAAAGGTCTTGATAGCTCTCACCAGGCAGTAAATATCTATCTTTTAGTATGGCCTTCCCAAAATCCGTAAGATTTTTATTTTGAGAGTTATCTATTTCAACTCTTGGACCCTTTGTCGTTTGGACCGAATTCAGCATATTGCCATCCATATTATGACGTCTCCACTATTTGCTGGCATGTATTAAATTAAAAGAAAGATCCAAGTGTAGATGATGGACTAAAATAATAATCGAATACCTTTATAAACCAGTCTCCCATTCATTTGGGTTGATATTTGAGGGCCATCTTAGACGCAACCCGATTTTTTTGCTTGTAGCGGGTTACTGCAACATAAATAATATATATTTCATTAAACATGGGGTTACCCATATAAAATCTCTAAGATATATCGGTATTGGATGATACTTCCATGTTCCAATCGGCTCTCAATCTGCTTTTTGATTTACAACATTAAATCGAAAAAGTTGATCAACCACTACATATAGTAGGCTATTTAAAATTAGGGTCAACAATTAGTTATCCTCTTTTGCAAATTTATTTGTATTTAACTGTTTCTTTGTAATAATTTTTTAAAATAAAAGATAATATTAGGTGTATGTAATCCTGGTCTCTCGGCTTGCGGATAGGCCATCCCAATGGTAGTTTCCGCCCTCATTTTAAGTAACACACAAGAATCGTTGGTTTTTTTAGAGGATATGTATCTTGGATAGGACCACCATTATAGACATTGCTAAATTGGCGCGAATTAAAGTGTCTGAAGATGAAACAGAAAATTTAGCTAACGAACTTACAAATATTTTTGACTGGATTGAACAGTTGAATGAAGTCGACACCGATAATGTTAATCCAATGACAAGTGTTATTGATATGGTGATGCCAAGCCGTGTTGATGAGGTCAATGATGGCAATGATGCAGAACGCGTATTACAAAATGCACCAGACCGTCCTAATGATGGTCGCAATTTTTATACTGTTCCAAAGGTAATCGAATAGTGATAAACCTCAATAATTTAACCTTAACTGAAGCACGCGAAGGCTTGTCTAAAGGAGACTATACCTCCATTGAGTTAACCAAGGCTCATATTAATGCTATTGAGGCTGCACGTGATTTAAATTCTTTTATTACTGAAACCCCCGAAGTTGCACTCGAGCGTGCTGCAGCGTCAGATGTTCGTCGGGCGAGCGGAAATGCGTTGGGCAGTATGGATGGTATCCCTATAGCAGTTAAGGATTTATTTTGTACAGAAGGTGTTCAAACAACTGCAGGCTCCCATATTTTAGAGGGGTTTACGCCCCCTTATGAATCTTCGGTTACCCAAAATTTGCGAGATGCTGGAGCTGTGATGTTAGGCAAGACCAATATGGATGAATTTGCAATGGGATCAGCAAACATCACGAGCTATTTTGGCGCTGTCAAAAACCCTTGGTCAATAGATGATGGTAAGGATCGAGTGCCAGGGGGGTCATCGGGGGGATCAGCAGCGGCTGTCTCCGGACATTTAGCCATTGCAGCGACGGGTTCTGATACTGGCGGCTCAATCCGTCAGCCAGCTTCTTTCGCTGGGATTGTTGGTATGAAGCCAACGTATGGGCGTTGTTCGCGATGGGGTATGGTGGCGTTTGCTTCTTCTCTTGATCAAGCTGGTCCAATGACACGTACTGTTCAAGATGCGGCTATAATGTTGCGATTTATGGCAGGTTATGATGAGAAAGATTCTACTTCGGTTAATCAAACCATCCCAGATTTTGAAGCAGCTATGACTGGAAATGTTAAAGGTCTGCGTGTAGGTATTCCTAATGAGTACCGTTTAGACGGTTTGTCTGGCGAGGTAGATAAGTTATGGATGCAGGGTGTGAATGTCTTAAAAGAAGCGGGCGCAGAGCTTATAGAGATTTCGCTGCCGCACACTAAATACGCCTTGCCAACTTATTATATTGTCGCTCCTGCTGAGGCGTCTTCAAACCTCGCACGCTATGACGGTGTGCGGTATGGCCTCCGTATACCTGGCGATAGTCTTGATGAAATGTATGAAAACACTAGGGGAGCTGGTTTTGGAGAAGAGGTCCGCCGTCGAATTATGATTGGCACATATGTTCTTAGCGCCGGCTATTACGATGCATATTATGTCAAAGCTATGAAGTTACGAACGTTAATTTTGGAGGAATTTCAACGGGCCTTCGAAAGTGTAGATGTAATGCTGACACCAACTACTCCTTCAGCGGCTTTTGCAATTGGTGAGCGAATGGATGATCCAATCCAGATGTATTTGAATGATGTTTTTACAGTGCCAGCGAGCCTCGCTGGTTTACCAGCGATTTCTGTGCCTTCAGGATTGTCAGAAGAAGGTTTGCCACTGGGTTTACATTTAATTACCAAGCCGTTTGACGAGGAAACTCTTTTCCGGGTTGGCGGTGTTCTTGAGGCGGCTGTAAAATTCGAAGCAAAACCAAGATTTTTGCGGGGTCTTGCATGAGCTATACTCTCGAAGGTGAAACAGGGGAGTGGGAAGTTGTAATTGGACTTGAAGTTCATGCTCAAATCATGTCAAAGGCTAAATTATTTTCAGGGGCGGCGACAGAATTTGGCGCTGCCCCGAATACGCAGGTTTCACTTGTCGATGCTGCCATGCCTGGAATGTTGCCTGTAATTAATAAGATTTGTATCGAGCAAGCCGTTCGTACAGGTCTTGGTTTAAACGCAAAAATTAATTTACATTCTGTATTTGAGCGCAAGAATTATTTTTATGCTGATCTGCCACAAGGGTACCAGATTTCACAATTCCAAGAGCCAATTGTTGGTGAAGGGGTTGTAACACTTGATATGCCCGAAGGGCCTCGCAAAATAGGCCTTGAGCGCCTTCATATGGAACAGGATGCCGGCAAGTCACTTCATGACCAGGATCCAAAGATGACCTTCATTGATCTCAATAGGTCGGGTGTTGCTTTGATGGAGATTGTTTCAAAGCCCGACTTGAGGAGCCCTGAAGAAGCGGGTGAATATGTTCGCAAATTACGCGCTATACTGCGCTACCTTGGTACTTGTGACGGAAATATGGAGCAAGGCTCGCTTCGCTGTGATGCTAATGTAAGTGTACGGCCGTTTGGAGAGACAACACTTCGTACCAGAACAGAGATAAAAAATATCAACTCTGTTCGATTTGTAATGGCAGCCATTGAACACGAGGCACGCCGCCAGATAGATATCTATGAAGATGATGGGGAAATCACCCAGGAAACAAGGCTTTATGATGCTGATAAAGATGAAACTCGAAGTATGCGTTCTAAGGAAGAAGCCCACGATTATAGATATTTTCCAGATCCCGATTTACTTCCCATTATTCTAAACCAAGAGTTTGTTGATGATATAAAAGCTACATTACCGGAGTTGCCTGACACAAAGAAAAGTCGTTTTATTAGTGACTTCGGTTTATCAGTTGACGATGCAACGACTTTAATTGCTGATGTTGATGTAGCTGATTTTTTTGAATCAGTGGCAAAGTTTTCAGAGCCTAAGCTTGCGGCGAATTGGGTAGTCCATGAACTTTTCGCGATCCTCAATAGAGATGGTTTGAGTATTTTAGAAAGTCCGGTTTCTTCTGAGAACCTCGGAAAACTTGTCGGTTTAATTGCCGATAATACGATCTCTGGACGTATAGCTAAGGATGTTTTTGAGGTTATGGTGAATGGGGGAGGGGACCCCGCGAATATAATTGAGGATAAGGGGCTTAAACAAATCACTGATACGGATGAAATAGAAAAAATGATTGATGAGTTGATTGAAGCTAATCCAGAGCAAACGCAACAGTATAAAGATGGTAACCTTAAAGTTGCAGGCTGGTTTGTGGGTCAAATGATGAAAGCTAGCAGTGGCAAAGCAAATCCTCAGATAGTTAATATGTTACTACAAAAAAAACTTAGTTGAGATCTAATTGGCGGGATCTTTAGCGGGAACACGATTTAAATTTCCATATTTTGTTATTAAAGTTCTCCATTAGAATTAAGCTAAAGAGATATAAAGTGGAAACATTTTAATGGTTGTTCCAAATAATTTTCGTACAGTTAAGTGTTCGGAGGATTTGAATCCTTTGGCCAAATATTTTCTCCCGCAGGCATTTTGGGAATTTGGCTCTTTTGGGCTGCACTACGTTGGATCAATTGCCAGAAAGTTTAGTTTAATTCTCAATTTATCAAGGATAATTTGCATGCAAATATTAATACAGAAAAAGGTTAAATATTCAAACTGTCCCATGATTATTTTATGCATAAAATAAAATTGCATTTTAAAGTTTTATTTTATGCAGTTTTATTTGGTATGCTTGCGTACGGCTTTGTGCAGTTGGGGATGGTATTGCACAGGCAATTTCTATAATTTTATTATCTAATCTCCACCCGAATAACAGGTGTCTTTCTATATACTATGGAAGCTTGGATAATTTTCACTGTTGCGGCAGCCTTTTTGCAAAATTTGCGCAATGGGATGCAAAAATCACTTAATTCTATCCTTTCAACAACGGGAGCGGCTTATACACGCTTTGCTTTTGGATTGCCTTTGGCTTTCGTTTATTGGATCGTTCTATATTATCTATCGGACGATCAACTGAATTGGGGTTGGGTTTTCTGGGTATACGCATTCGTCGGGGGTGTCGCGCAAGTCCTGGCAATGGTGTCGTTGTTGCGTTCTTTTGCTTTACGAGGATTTGCTGTCGGTACCGCATATGCAAAAACTGAAACGCTACTGACTGCCATATTTACCGTAATTCTTCTCGGCGAAAAAGTATCTGGTCAAGTATTGATAGCAATTATAATAAGTCTCGTCGGTGTTTTTTTATTATCTAGTGCAAAGTCTGGTACCCGACTTCAGGATATTTTATTTTCTTGGACTGAGCGGGCTGCGCTTTATGGCTTGGCCTCAGCATGTTTATTAGGATTATCGGCGGTTTCATATAGAGGTGCCGCATTATCGATGGATGGAGAAGGTGCATTATTACCAGCTGCTTCAACTCTTCTGGTGGCACTTACAATCCAGACAACATTGATGTCTGTTTATCTCGTATTTTATGAAAAGGGTGAACTTGTGAAGGTCTGGGAAAACCGTAGAAAAGCTGCTGCCGTTGGGCTCGCAAGTATGTTAGGTAGTGTTGGCTGGTTCACTGCGATGACTTTGCAAAATGCGGCCTATGTTAGGGCGCTTGGTCAAGTAGAGTTAATATTTACGTTTTTAACGTCAGTATTGATATTCCGTGAACGTATTGCCAAAGCTGAAATTGGCGGTACCTTGCTTATAGTTGGTGGAGTATTAATTCTATTGGTGGAATAAGAATTGGAATAATGTGCATATGAACTGCTAATATGGATTTTTATAAGCGTTATGAAATATAAAATAGGCACTATTTTTTGAGTTAAAATTTTTTTGCTTGTAAAGTCAGCTTCGTAAATAATTTATCTATCTGTACTAAATCGTCATTACTCATAACAGACATTAATTTTGCTTCAAAATCGAGGCCAGCGGGTACGATTTGATCATAGATTGATTGGCCTTTCTTGCTAAAGCTTAAGACTGCACTTCGTCTATCGTTCTCATTAAGATGACTTTCCAAATGCCCCATCCCCAACAGTCCTGATACAGCGCGGCTTACTTGAACTTTATCCATCGCTGCGTGTTCAACAATACTGGAGGCTGTACAATGAGGATCTCGTCCAATGGCTGCCATGACCCTCCATTGTGGTACCGTTATCCCAAATTGTTCTGCATATGTTTTGGAAAAGGCTGTACTTATAGATTTAGCTAACACTGCCAGACGATAAGGTATAAATTCTTCGAGTGTAAAGATCTGTGATAAATTATGTTTTTTATTTTCCATATGAAAATATTAATTGAATTTAGTTGCAAATGAAACTAATATCTTAAAAAATCGTGGGGAGCATGTTCAACATGGATAAAGTCGTATCAGTAAAATTTAACTACCAAACTGGTTTTGGTAATGAATTCGCGACTGAGGCGTTGGCGGGTGCTTTGCCCAAACGTGGTAATTCTCCACAAAAGGCGCCCCATGGTCTTTATTCTGAGCTGTTAAGCGGAACAGCCTTTATGGTTCCGCGGGAAACTAATCGTCGAAGTTGGTTATATCGAATTCGGCCATCAGTGGTGCATCAACCGTTTACGCAAATAGATGGTGGTTTAGTTAGAGGCGCGCCATTTGATGATCAAGTGGTGACACCTAACCAATTGCGATGGAATGCTCTTCCTATTCCAGAAACTCCAACGGATTTTGTCGATGGTTTGGTAACTATGATGGGAGGTGGCGACGCCTCAACTGGCACTGGTTTGGCCATCCACATCTACACTGCGAATACTTCTATGAAGGATCGTTTTTTCTACAACTCTGATGGCGAACTACTATTTGTTCCGCAACAAGGAGAATTACTCATCCATACTGAACTTGGAGTATTACAAGTTGCGCCAAACGAGATAGCGGTTGTTCAACGAGGTATTAAGTTTCGTGTAGAATTACTTGATGAGACTGCACGAGGATATATTTGTGAAAATTATGGAGGCGCCTTGCGGCTTCCCTCTCTTGGACCCATTGGGTCTAATGGGCTAGCAAACCCGAGAGATTTTGCCACACCTGTTGCATGTTTTGAGGACGAAGAAGGCGATTATACTCTTACTTGCAAAATGAATGGAAATCTCTGGTCAGCCAAAATTGATCACTCGCCGTTGGACGTAGTTGCGTGGCATGGTAACTATGCACCCTATAAATATAATCTTGCAGATTTTAATGTTATTGGATCAATTAGTTTTGATCATCCGGACCCGTCAATCTATACGGTCCTCACGTCACCTACTAATTCTGAAGGCAGGGCTAATATTGATTTTGTTATTTTCCCGCCGCGCTGGTTGGTGGCCGAAGATACCTACCGTCCGCCTTGGTATCATCGTAATGTAATGAGTGAATTTATGGGCCTTATCCATGGCCAATATGATGGCCGTAAGGAGGGGTTCGTGCCAGGTGGATCTAGCCTTCACAATTGTATGTCGCCGCATGGCAATGATTCGGAGGTTTATGAGGTAGCAAGTAACGCTGATCTGAAGCCTCATTATATCAAGGATACCATGGCATTTATGTTTGAAACATGCATGTTTTATAAACCAACAAAATTTGCCATGGAAACTGAGCATATGCAGCAAGATTACTCCGATTGTTGGCAAGGCTTACAAAAACATTTTATCGAAAAAAAATAAGACGAGTAAATTAAATGATAGTTTTAAATGATACTCATGATCCTAATTTAAAGTCATGGGTTACCTCTTCTAACATTACAGGCTCAGATTTCCCAATTCAGAATTTACCTTTTGGAGTTTATGAAAAAGGAAAAAATAAAGAACGACCGTGTGGTTGCGTAGCAATTGGTGATCAGATTGTTACGTTAAGCGATTGTTTAGCGAAAGGGTTGCTAACCGGTAAAGCCAAGAAGGCGGCGGAAGCTGGTGCCGGGCCCACATTAAATCCACTAATGGCTTTGGGATCGGGCTATTGGTCTGATTTGCGACGGCAATTATCAATTTTGCTGAGAGTAGGTGGCGCTAAAACAGAACTTCAAGAATTACTTGTTCCAATGTCGGGTGTTGAGATGTGTCTTCCGGCCGCTATTGGAGATTACACAGATTTCTATTCATCTATAAATCATGCGACTAATGTGGGTAGCTTGTTTCGTCCAGATAATCCTCTGCTACCTAACTATAAACATATCCCAATTGCCTACCACGGTCGTTCGTCTTCAATCAGAATTAGCGGAACACCCTCAAAAAGGCCATTTGGGCAACTGAAAGCCCCTGACGCAGAATTCCCGGTCCTAGACGCCTGCAAACGCCTGGATTATGAGACCGAACTGGGCGTTTTTATTGGTCCCGGCAATAAACTCGGAGAGACTATTCACCTTGAAGATGCTGCGGATCATATATTTGGCTTTTGTATACTAAATGACTGGTCCGCTCGGGATATTCAGGCTTGGGAGTATCAACCACTTGGACCGTTTATAGCTAAAAATTTTGCTACAACAATCTCGCCCTGGATTATAACTATGGAGGCAATGGCTCCCTATCGGCAGAAAATGTTCCAGCGTCCGGATGGAGATCCCAAACCTCTGGATTATCTAACTTCAGTGGTGCACGAGGAAACTGGTGGATTAGATATTAATTTGGAAGTTGCTATTTCCACACCCCAAATGCAAAAAAATAGAGATACACCTCACGTGATTGGCTCTCCAATTTTCTGCGATATGTATTGGTCTGTATTCCAAATGCTGACCCATCATGCAAGCGGCGGCTGTGATTTTCGTCCAGGAGATTTTTTTGGATCCGGGACGATTTCAGGGGCCAAGAAAAATCAATTGGGTAGCCTTCTAGAGGTGACACTTGGCGGTAAAGAGGCTATTGAATTTCCAAATGGTGAGACGCGCACCTTTCTTGAAGATGGCGACGAGGTTGTTATGCGGGCTTGGTGTCATAAAGATGGGGCCGCCCGGATTGGCTTTGGTGAATGTCGGTCGGTTATACTTCCGGCCTCCGGATCTAAATCAAAATGAAATTCACTCTTATACTAATGGGGCTAAGTTGGTTGTTGAGGCTGACAGCTTTACGTCACGCTTCCTTCAGAGCCCGCTTAAAAGAAAAAAATCTTGTTGCTCAAATTAAAATAGCGGATGACAGTCGCGGGCGTATTTTTATTTTCGAAGATGGGAAAATGAGCTCCAAGGCAGGCATTCATCCTGATCCCGACATATGCATGGCATTTAAAGATACGAGTATTGCCGTGCAACTTTTAATGCCGCCGGTTGATTACCAGCAACAGATTGATGCCCAAAAAGAATTTAATTTAACGATGACCGGTGATGATGAGGATGCATATTGGTTTGCACAAACTATTATGCAGACCCAAACCATTGACTGGAAATTTGGCATCGTATTAATGGACGGCACAAAAAAATTTACAAGTAATACAAATGGTGGACCTATCCAGGTTTATGTCAAAGACGATAAAATTATTCGGATAACGCCGATTGAATTTGAGGAAAAAGATCCCGGCACGTGGACTGTAAGTGCGCGCGGTAAAAAATTTACACCCCCACGCCAAACATCGCTCTCACCGCACGGGCAGAACTGGAAGTCTATGGTTTATTCTCCGGATCGTATTCTTTACCCGATGAGGCGTGTCGATTTTAATCCAAACGGCGACCGCAATCCCCAGAACCGCGGTAAATCTGGATATGAAAGAATCAGTTGGAAAGAAGCTCTTGATATCGTTGCCAGCGAGATACAACGGGTTAAACGAGAATATGGACCAGGTGCCATGGCTTCTAGTCACGGCTCTCATCATACTTTTGGTAATGTTGGTTATTATTTGAGTGCGAATTTTCGTTTTATGAATTTAGTTGGTCATACTGAAATCCACCATAACCCCGATAGCTGGGAGGGTTGGTATTGGGGTGGGCTACATCATTGGGGCCATAGTCTTCGCGTCGGGATGTCTGAGAATTATGGTACCGTTGAAGACCTTTTAAAACATTGTGAAATGATTGTCTTTTGGTCAAGCAATCCAGAAGCAACGAGTGGTAATTATGGCTCACATGAAGGTTCTATTCGCCGTCAATGGTTAAAAGAATTAGATGTGGAATTTGTCCATATTGACCCTTTCTATAATGATACTGCGCAGATGCTAGGTGGAAAATGGTTATCTCCAAAACCCCAGACAGACCCTGCAATGGCATTAGCTATTGCTTATGTCTGGATGACGGAAGACCTATACGACAAAGACTATGTTGCTAAACGCACGGAAGGTTTTGACAAATGGAGAGCGTATGTTTTAGGTGATGACGACGGTACTCCCAAAACACCAGAGTGGCAGGCTGAAGAGACGGGTATTGCCGCTAAGGAAATCCGTGCTCTTGCTCGCGCATGGGGTAATAAAAAGGTTTACCTCTCGGCAGGTGGCGCAGGTAACGGTTATGGCGGAGCATGCCGTAACGCAACCGGAACGCAGTGGTCTCGCATGATGATTTGTTTGATGGCTATGCAAGGTATTGGTAAGCCGGGTGTTAATCTTGGCAATATGCAACGTGCAACGCCACTTGATCTTCATTTTTATTTCCCTGGCTATGCAGATGGTGGTATATCGGGCGATTTGACAGGCACCGCTTTAGCCGTTGCTCTTTATCAACGCATGCCACAATTACCAACAATAAACACGACTAGTCAAAAAATTCCTCGTCTACATATGCCGGAGGCAATAGCAGGTGACACTGTGGAAGGTTATGCTTGGGATGGTAAAACAATTGAAGGTCAATTTAATAAAATTGTTTATCCCAAGCCAGGACAAGCTCCTGTGAAGATGTTATATAAATATGGATCTTCTTTATTTGGTACAATGAGCGATACAAATCGCTATGTTAAAATGTATAATCAAAAAAATTTAGAGTTTGTTGTAAATCAGTCAATCTGGATGGAAGGGGATGTGCCTTTTTCAGATATTGTTCTCCCTGCTTGTACGCATTTGGAGCGAACCGATATTAGCGAATGGGCTGGTATAGGCGGCTATACCCATCATGGTCAAAATCAACTTAATCATCGAGTTATTACGTTCCAGCATAAATGCATTGAGCCACTTGGTGAGTCTAAATCTGATTATCAGATATTTCTGGAAATTGCCCAGCGTTTGGGTTTGGGTTTATTATTCTCAGAAGGAATGAGTGAACTCGATTGGACAAAGCGGCAGTTCGAGGCATCCGATTTACCAAAACATATATCATGGAAAAAATTTCTCAAAAAAGGGTATTTTGTTGTACCTCCGTTGAAGGAAGAATTGCGTCCACCGGTATCCTTTCGATGGTTTGCTGAGGGTAGGAAGAAAGATGTGCCAGAGCCACACCCTTTACCCGCAGATTATACCGAAGAATTTTTGAGGGGGTTGCAAACCCAATCTGGGAAGATAGAGTTTGATTGCAATAGTCTTAAGCGGTTTGATCCGGATGATCCAGAGCGACCTACGATTGCAAAATATACTCCTAGCTGGGAGGGCCCCGAAGATAAAGAACGCTTTAAAAAATACCCTCTTTTAATGATGACCCCGCATGCGCGCTATAGTTATCATAGTCAAGGTGATGGAAAAGATAGTTTTCTTAATGATATAATTGATCATCGAGTAAAAGTGGCGGATGATTATTACTGGACACTCCGGATGAATGATCTAGATGCTAAAGAAAGAGGAATTGAAAAATTTGATCTTATTAAAGTGTTTAATGAACGTGGTGCTGTAATATGTGCAGCTTTTCCAACCAACCGTTTAGGACGGGGTGTTATTCATGGCTACGAGTCTAGCGCGATTTATGATCCGATGGGAGAGCCCGGTAATTCTGTTGATCGGGGTGGCTGTCTAAATCAATTGACCCCAAGGCGTACACAGATTAAAAAATCGCATTCCATGGCAACTTCTTCTGCCTTAGTTGAAGTTGAAATTTGGGATGGTAGAGGTGAATTAGTAGCTGCGGAGTAGTGAGGTGGGTTTATGGATGACAGACAACGTGCCCTAGACTTTGATGTTAAGAAAATAGATCAGGCTTTCTTAGATAATCCTTTTCCAACATATAAACTTATGCGCGACTATGATCCTGTTCATCGAAATCCCGATGGTTCTTACTTTCTGACTAGATATGAAGATGTTGTTTTGTCCTTCAAACATCCAAGCATGAGTTCTGATAAAAAAATAGACTTTAAACCAAAGTTTGGTGACGGTCCGCTTTATGTTCACCACACCACAAGTTTAGTATTTAATGATCCGCCGGCGCATACACGAGTGAGAAAGTTGCTTTCTGAAGCTTTTACGCCCCGCAAACTCGCTGAGTTAGAACCTGTAATAGAAGGCATCATTGATCGTTTGTTGGATCGTTTGGCAACCCAAGGGACGTTTGACGTTGTATCAGATTACGCCCTAGCTTTGCCGACTGAGATTATTGCTGACATGTTAGGTGTTCCCGAAGAACATCGTCATAAGCTCCATAATTATTCTAATTTGATTTTGGGAGCACTTGACCCCGTCGTGTCTTCAGAAAAAATTGCTAAAGGGCATGAAGCAGTTGAAGAATTCGGCGGGTTGTTAGAGGAATTGATTGCGGAACGCCGCAAAACTCCAAAAGGTGGAGAAATGGGTGAGGTTCTAGCAGCTCTAATATTTGGTGAAGTTGACGGGGAAAACCTCTCACCAATTGAACTTATTCAGAATTGTATATTTTTGCTGAATGCCGGGCATGAAACAACTGCTAATTTGGTGGGCAATGGAATTAGTATCTTACTTGATTATCCAGATCAAATGGATCGCCTGCGAGGTGACCCCGCATTAATTAAAACTGCGGTTGAGGAATTTCTTCGATTTCAATCTCCTCTTCAAATTGGCAATCGTAAAGCTACTGAGGATGTAGAGTTTGGACCGGGTAACGCAAAAACTTCTATTCCAGCAGGATCATTTATTTATACTGTTATTGGATCTGCTAATCGTGATCCTGAAATATTTGTAGAGCCAGAAGAAGTTGATATTGGACGAAGGCCTAATCCGCAAATAGCATTTGGTATTGGTAAGCATACTTGTATGGGTAATACCTTAGGTCGGATTGAGGGGCACGTTGCCATTGGGAAGTTTGTAAAACGTTTTCCAAATATACGTTTGGTAGGTGAAAAAAAATACCATGGTAGAGCCCGCTTCCGGGGGCTTAAAATTTTACCTGTTGAAGTTTTTTAAATCATAGATATCTTGAAAGATAGAGGTTAATTTATCATCGGTATAATATTCGTATTTGAATGAATGATTCATATATGGTTGATTTCACTGATTAGTTATTAATTTATTTTGAGATTTAATTTTGGGAGGGGAATAACGTTATGGTGGAAAATAATGAAAAAAACTCTGATGAAAAGATTGAGCCAGTACTTCAATTAGAATTTCTTTCACACGGTACTTTAGAAGTTGATGATATTGATAAAAGTAGGAAGTTTTACGAGGAATTCTTAGGGTTTGAAGTTGTTCGTACTAGCCCAATTTCTCTAATGTTTCGCTTGGGCGGGACGCACTCATATGCTGCTGTAAAACGTGGCGGAAAAAAAACCAAGATGGGATTGTTGTTTCACAATGGATTGGATGTTGCTTCGGATGAAGATGTTGATAAATGTCATCAATTATGCGTTGAACAGGCGGATAAATGGGGTATGACGCAAGTTACCAAACCCATTGCACAACACGGCACTTATAGTTTTTATTTCTGGGACCTTGATGGAAACAGCTGGGAGATTTTGGCTAATCCTAAAGGGGGCTACGGTTGGCTATTTGAGCGCGGTGATCTGGATGGTTCCGGACACATGGCCAAAAATTATGATCGGCCAACAACTTAATAATATTTAGTATCAGCCTTATGGACGAATTTGTTTCAGGTTTGCTGGCTTTCCCTTTTTTATTAGCGCTTGGCATTGGATTGGCTGGGGGATTGGTGCAGGGGTATACAGGATGGGGTGCTGCTATGCTGATGATGCCTCTGATGACATTGGTATACCCACCGGTAGAAGCGTTGGCATTACTTGTTGTTGGCGGATTACTTGTTTCTGCTCAACTTTATCCATCGGCTATCCGCGAGTTTAACTGGGCAGACATGCGCATACTTCTTCTAACTTTAATTCTTTTGACCCCAATCGGAAGTATAATATTACTTTCTACAGATCCAAACCTTGTTCGAAAAATCATAGGTGGTGTTCTCGTATTGGTTTCAATTTTAGTACTGAGTGGTTGGCAGTATCGTGGAAAACGTGGGGGGTTATCGACGTTTCTATATGGAGGAGTTGCCGGCATTATTAATGGTTTCGCTGGATTAGGCAGTCCTATCTTGGCCATTTATATTACGGCATTTCCTGGTCAGGCCAGCACCCAAAGATCAAACCTCATAATTGCTAGCGGTTTGATTATTTTTTCCATAATGATTGTTTTTTCGTTAAATGGCATAATGGTATGGAGTTTAATTCTTACAGGCGTTTTATTAGCCCCAACCCAGATGATTGGCGCTAGTATTGGCGCTAGGATATTTGCTTATTCTCCCCAAGAGTATTTTAAGAAAATCACTTTAATCATAATACTTATACTTGGTGTGTTGGCCATAATTTTTAGTTAAAGAAGACGAGTGCTCTAACCTCAATACTCTCACGAGGCATTGCGCCTTTAGGTGTAGTAGGATCTTCAAATGATGTGTGAGGTGTAAAACGTGCGCGACCATCTGTTTCAGAGTCATATACTTTAAAAATTATTGCTTCATTGCGTTTCATTTCGGGGAAATAGAACCAAGCATGGTTTTCATTATGTTTTATTTGGTACGTCTGTCCAACTCGATCTGGATAACGCCGTTCTGCGATAATTAGGTCTGTTTTATTTAAAGACCGTGCATCACAAAGAGCAAGCGGATTAGATTGCAAGATTTTCTGAGTGGGACGCCAAACTTGAATAACAGCGAAGCGCTTTTGTAATAAGATTTCTGCTTTATCAGGTATTATATCTCTTACACGCTGAGGGCCTGACCATTCGGTATAATCATTATGCACTCGTCTGACGGGCTCACGTAAAAGCATCGTTTCGCGTTTTTTTTTATCGCCCGTTCTTATGGTATGATCAAATACCACGACCTTTGACGCTTGAGTATATTTCTTTATAAGTTCTTTAACCTCAGGGTAATAGATGGTTTGAAGCTGGGTTTCATTGATAAAGTCTTCAACTTTAGTGTTATGGGCAACTAGTTCGAATCCGTTTACGTCAAGATTTAAGTGTTGGGAAGTTTGACGCCCGTCTTCTATAAGCATGATGTGCTGGTCAAAGTTGCCAGAATATGACGGCATCTTGGTTATCATATCTTTAGTCTCGTTAATGGGCATTGTACCGTCATCAACACAATACGTGAGTTCTGCTTCCACATGCTCAGGATGTTCTTGACCCATGAAAATCACCTTAAAATTCTTGTATTTAACCTTAGGAGTTTATTTGGTAGTAGCCTTAATTACTACAGCTACATCTATTATAATTATTTTATCAGTAATCTGGTACTTTAATTATCTACAAATTTACGGACTTCGTATTTTAGAACCTTTCCCATGGCATTACGGGGTAAGTCCTCGACAAAGAATACAGCTTTAGGATGTTTATAGCGGGCTAATTGTTCTTGAAAGCGGCCGAGAAACTCAGCTTCTGAGAGATCTACACCATATTTTGGTATGACAACAGCAACTGGTACTTCGCCCCATTTGTCGTCGGGTTTACCGACGACAACGCCATCAGTAATATCGGTCATCTCATGAATAATTGCCTCTATTTCGGCGGGATAAATATTTTCACTTCCAGAAATCACCACATCTTTTTTACGGTCGTTGATCCAGACATCACCATCTTCATCCTGATAGCCGATATCACCAGTATAGAACCAGCTATCACGAATAGAGTTTTTAGTAGCAGTTTCATTACCCCAATATTCAAAAAGAATATTACCACCTTTAAGGAGAATTTCGCCAGATTGGCCTTGTTTAACATCCTTGTCGTTATCATCAACAATTCTCATCTCGCAGTGCATTGCAACTTTTCCAGCTGACCCAGGTTTTTTCCAGGCATTTTCGATTTTCTGATAAATGGCTACAGGGCCTGTTTCTGTTGAGCCGTAAACTTGTGCCACAGGAACCCCTCTGTCGTGAAAGGCCATAATTAGGGGTAAAGGCACCATTGATGACCCAGAATTTACCAAACGCAAGCTCGAAAGATCGGTTTCCATCCAAAGTGGTTGAGATGTAACTGCTTGGATTGTTGCTGGAACTAGAACGAGAAGAGTGGGTTTTTCAGTCTGGATAGAACGCAGAATTTCTTCCGGATTAAAGCGTCGGTGAATCGTAACGGTAGCACCTGCGTAGAAGGCAGGTGTCGTTTGGATATTTAGCCCGCCAACATGAAACATCGGAAGAGCTGTCAGTATGTGATCAGTGTCTGTCATTCCACTATAGTGGATGGAGTTGTGGGCATTTGTTTGTATAGCGTGTTGGGTAAGAATTGCGCCTTTGGGCCGACCCGTTGTCCCTGAGGTGTAAACTAATAAAAATGGCGTTTCCATTGTTACATGTGGATTGCTATTATCACCGTCCGCAATAAGGAGATCTTTTTGTAAACTATGCCAGTTATCGGCTTCAAAATCGCTGGAGACAAGATCACAATCTGATAGATCTTTTTTTAATTTATTTACATGTTTTTCAAATTCAGCATCACATATAAGGAGCTTGGCAGTAGCATCTTTAAGAATGAATAGATGCTCAGGTACAGCAAGTCTCCAATTAAGTGGCAAAAAGATAGCCCCTAATCGTGCGCATGCAAAAAAGAGATATAGCAAATCTGGATGGTTCATTCCTAAAAACGCAATACGGTCACCGCGGCCTATGCCATAGACGTGTTTAAGTGTGCGAGCGTGCTTATGTACTGTCTCACTAAAAGATCGATACGTGACTTCTTCACCCTCAAAACGTATTGCTATTTTTCCTGGTGTAAAGTCAGCGTTCTTTTCCAGCCAGAATGACAGATTGTCGGTCACTTCCCGCCCCCTTTTTTATTTAATTATCTTCTTCACCACGTTCATATAAGCTTTCGCGGCCTAATTTATCGAGGCAAAGTTCCGCAGTCCAAGGCAGCATTAAACTTCCGCATCGGCTATCGCGATAGAGCCGTTCTAGAGGCAGAGATTTTAACATTGACTGGCCACCACATGTCCTAATGGCTAGCTGGGCTAGTTTATTTGAATTCTCCATAACCGAATATTGTGCACAGTAGGCCCGTAATACTTCATCTTTATTAGGGTTGGGTTTTGCATTGTTGAGCATTTGGAACCAAATAGATTTAGTCTGTTCCAGCATTATTAGCATTTCAGCGACGGCATGTTGCTTTGTCGGATACATTCGGCGTTTAACTGGCGGAGTACCCTCCATTTCACCACGTAAATACTTAACCGTAAAATCGTATGCAGCTTGAGCAATACCCATATAACTTGGGGTTAAGGTCGTAAACATGTGTGGCCATCGAACGGCAGCTTCAAAGTAAATCCCTTTTGGCATAAGGGCTGCGTCATCTGGCACAAACACATTCTCAAATATCAGATTGCGCGAAACTGTACCCCGCATCCCGAGGGGATCCCAATCACCCTCAATCGTTATTCCTGTAGCCTTGGCGGGGACGGCTAAATACATTGTATCTTTTCGGCTAAGGTTTTCCTTTTCTTCGGTACAGAGTATTCCATAGTAATCTGCTGAACCTGCCAGAGATGCAAATATTTTTTTGCCATTAATTAACCAACCGCCATCTACGCGCGTGGCTTTTGTGCCGAAAGGTCGAAAGCCTGCCGCTGCTGCACCTCCTTCAGAAAATGGTTGGGCGTAAATCGCACCTTTTTTTAAAATACGTTCATAATGAATAGCTCGACGGCTGTTATGTTCTCTGCGCTTTTTTGCCGGCATGGGCAGATCGTCAACGAGAGTTCCCGTCCATAAACATGAACTCACGTGCATATTATAAGTAAGGGCCGTAGCGCCACAATAGCGTCCGATCTCAGCCGCTGTTAAGGCATAGGTTTTTTGATCTGCACCAATACCTTTATACTTTTTGGGTATGCAAATACCAAGTAAGCCGGCTTTATGCATATCTTTATAATTGGCCATTGGGAATATGGCCTCGCGATCCCATTTTTCAGCGCGACCAGCAAATTTCTCTTGGCCTAATTTACGAGCTAATGCAGTCAAATCAGTTTGTTGTTTTGTTAACTCCCAGGCATCTGGATCAAACATTGGTTTGTCGGGTTCGTATGATTTCTTAGCGATGGTGTTTCTCCTCATCTAATATTTTGTATAAAATTTTTTAAAATTAAATCAAATTTCTCAGGTTTTTCCATATTAGAAAGGTGTCCAGTACCGGCCATACAAATATAAGTTGAACCAGGAATTTTACTTGCCATTTTCTCCATCATAGGAGCTGGGGCATTGGTGTCTTTCTCTCCAGCAATAAGAAGTGTAGGAATTTTAATTGAGCCAAGATTGTCGCGCCGGTCAAATTTTACCAAGCAGTGTATTGATGCAGTAAAGGTCTCGATGCTTACTTTGGACATTGACGTATAGGCTAAATCTAAGCCTCTTGGATTTGGCTCATCTCCAACCATATTAGGGACTTGTTTCTTTGCCAAGTCTTCCATGGTTATCCCATCTTCAAGCGGTTTTAGGCGTGCCTTGATGAAGTTTTGCTGAAAATCCCCATCTGGCTTTCCAAATGCTGGTGAAGTTGCCGATAGGATCGCACTTTTAAAACGATCTTCAGACATGGCGATTGCCTGTTGGGCAACCATGCCTCCCATCGAATGTCCTACTAAGTGAGCTCGGTTGATTTTTAAGTGATCCATCATACCAATTAAGCTCTCACTTAAATTTTCGAAAGTCATTGGATTAATAGGCTTGGAGCCCCCGTATCCAGGCATATCCCAAGCGATGGCGCGATATTCGCTAGAAAAGCTCTCTAATTGAAAGTCCCATGAATGGCTATCACCGCCGACCCCGTGCAGAAAAATAACGGCTTCGCTGTCAATTGAACCCTTCTCCAGATGATTAACCTCAAATGACATTAGAATGTATCCGTTAATTTCCCATTTTCAACCACAACTGCATCATCTACCTTGATCGTACAATTACCGATCGGTAGATCAAAATGTCCAAGGGTGAAGCGTTTCGCAAATTCATTAGCTCCTGTGGAATAAAGAAAGTTACCAGCGTAAGCGCGGATTTCAGTACCGTTAAAATCGCGTTTATCATAAAAGGTCATGGCTTCGTAACGAGCGGCCTCATTCATACCCCAGCCAACATGGGAGGTGCCGTAGGCATTTTTGTCGTCCCAGGCCTCCATGTAACGTCGGAACATATTTGCATCTGTGCCGCTACCCTCTATTTTCGTTATAAAGTCGTTTTCTAGGGTCATAGTTATGGGACTATCTAAGTAACGTTTGAAGGTCAGATTGATATCGCCTGTATCCATCACCAAGGTGCCGTTTACAGTATTTTCTAGTGGAAAGGAAACGATTATACCGCCTGGCCAGTGGGCAACAGTGCCTGGGCGATCGCAATAACCCCAGACCCCAACCGTTGGCGATTTTTCCATATTAACGGTTAGATCGCTACCGGCTTTTGATGTTACATGCATTGTTTTAGCGGATCGAGTAAATTTAACAGCTTCTTTAATTCTTGGAGTTAATTCCGGGTCTGGCAATAAGCGCTCCAATGCTTCTGGATGTTCGTCTGATATCATAAAAAAACGCGCACCGTCTTTAATAATGGCTGGTAGCTCCGGGGCATGAAGCATGCCATCAACAGTTAGGTCTACGACCATTCCACTAGCGGCGAGTGCCTTGACGACAGGCCCTAATTGCTGAACTGAGTTTGATGCGCCTGTCGACCTAACAGGGACGGGTGCTTTTTGTGGCGGCGTAGGAACTATAACATGGAAAGGGCGTGCACCCATTCGAATTAATGCGAGCTCAGCTAAATTTACGTTTAAGGCTCGTGACTGGGTTTCGGAAAGTATTGCAACTTCCTCACCTTTGGCTACCTTGCAAAGTTCAAAGGCTTTTTCGAAAGTATCAATCCATTTGGCTTCCACCCGATCCGCAAACATAACGTGCAATCCCCTTTTATTTTGCTTGTTTGGTTTTTTTCATTATGGCTCTAAATTTTGCAGTAGGCCAACAACCATTTGTAAGATACTACACAGATTTAAACTATATGTAAATGAATATATTGTATATGAATATAAATTATGCTTTTATATTTTCGTAATAAATTAGAGTGCAGATATGAAAGAACAAAAAAATATCCACCATAGTGGGAAAGCAGAATTAGTTATTGATGAGTTTCTGCCGTACCTGTTAGCTCATGCTTCTAATTTGATCTCGCGTCAGATTGACGAAATTGCAGCAGCGGAACAGATGTCACGTAATGAATGTAAAGTATTATTGACGCTCATTGGTAGTGATGGTGTTTCATTAAATGAGCTTGCTGCTTTAATGATTATTAAACAGCCTACATTAAGCCGTATCGTCGAAACAATGGTGGATGCTGGCTGGTTAGAACGAAAAGTTGTTGCTCAAGATCGTCGGGCCATTAGTATTCGTTTAACTAAATCTGGACTTAAGCAAGCCCAACCGCTTTTATTGCATGCTCGCAAGATGGATACTTTAATCCAGAAAAATTTGGGAATTACCGCATCTGACCATTTGAAGAAATTACTGGGTCAGCTTATTGAAATTCACAATATCTCTCGATCAAATTAGGTGGATGTCTACAGCTAAACTTGTTGATGATGTTTCAGGATATTTAGGTTGCAATTATCCAGTCCAGATTTATATATACGCCTCTAGCGCAAAAGAAGTCGCGTTTGGTTTGTTTCGGAGAGGTGGCTGAGAGGTCGAAAGCGCTCGGTTGCTAACTGAGTGAGCCGCAAGGTTCCGTGGGTTCGAATCCCACCCTCTCCGCCAGCTACCCTTGCCCTTGGGTTGCTCAGTCTTTTTCCCTGTATTTTGTTTTAGTTTCCGGGCACTTAGCATTTCTCAACGGAACCTGAGACGCGCCTTCATTTGATAATGACGAGCTTATTCCCAGAAGTCTCAGTTCGGGTTTTTGGGCAGTTCCCTTTGGCCTGTTCCCTGATTAACAGGGAATTTACAGGGAAAATTGTCGTTTTTGGATCATAACCGGCAATAATAGGCGATTTTCAGCCTGTTTTAAGGAGTTATATCAAAGGGTTATCGCGCAATTCCCTGTTATTTTTTTAACAGGGAATTCTAAATTACTATCAGGGATTTAAATTAGAGTAACAGGGAAGGTTTATACCCCGAACAGGGTATTTTGAAGCTGCCAATCTCGGGGTATTTTCATGCTCAAAATTTGGTTCGTAGTGAACTCTACTGGCAACGTCCCTTTGACAATAGCAGTTTGTATTTGGGGAGAGAGGAAAGACAATTTAGACCTCGTTCGAATATAGGCAGGCGTAACACCTAGGCTTAGAGCAATTTGTTTTAACGGGATTCCATCCTTCATTTCTTGAACCCAATGATGAGCTTTTGCCAGCATGCGGATCAAGATTAAATCAGGCTCAGGCTCCGGATCGCCGATGATCAACTTATTCTCAACCCCGCGCCTTTTCTTCTGCCAGGGTAATTCAAACTCAATGAGCTCTTCGGATAAGTCTTCTATGTTGATGCTAAGCAATTTTGCCAATCCCTTTTTATCAAGTTTAACCCGCAAGATTTTAGGATGCAGCCGAAGGCTATAAATCAGGTCTTTATATTGACCCAGTCCATTCGATCGCAGACTAGCAATTATGGCCGTTGCGCATTTCTGTGACGGCTTGGCTTTGTGCAAGTCTGGAGATTTGTTGAGAGCATAACTCTTTGCTTGCACTTCAATATGATCCGCAACGATGGCGGCGATCTGCTTTTCCATATTTGGAGCTGATAACCGCCAGCCCGATGGATCGGTGCCGCCGGCAATGAGACGGTTAGAGACATAATATCTCAACTTACGCCCCCTTCGAGTGGTGGATGTTGGCGTCAGCCGATCACCGGTTTCATCAAAGAGTTTGCCGGTCAGAAGGGACTGTCCTTTCGTTTGGCCAGACCCGTCTTTGGATTGTGTTCCGCCGCGTTTGCG
>DUBF01000103.1:93270-96507 GCA_012960465.1 Rhodospirillales bacterium
TTTTAGCCGTAATGAGTTTATCCTGCACCCGATCCCAAAGCTCTTCATCAGTAATGGCTTTGTGTTGGCCGGGCCAGGTTTTGTCTTTGTGACGAATAAGACCAAGGTAAATGGGATTGCGTAATATGTGATAGATCTGACCTCTCGAGAACGGTTTGCCACCTGCAACTCGTCCTGTTTTGAAGATTTGAAGTTTGGAGCGTAGATTTAGTCTAATGGTCTCTCGCTCAACGGAGCGCAAACAACCAAATTGATCATAAAGCTCAAACAACGTTCTAACCCGATTTGCTTCTTCATGATTAACAACCAATGTGCGAGACATTGGATCCGGATCTTTATCATATCCTAAGGGACAAACACCTCCCATCCATAATCCCTTCTTTTTGGAGGCAGCTATCTTATCTCGGATACGTTCGGCGGTGACTTCACGTTCAAACTGCGCAAAGGACAATAGTACATTGAGTGTCAGCCGGCCCATGGACGAGGATGTATTAAAGGCTTGAGTGACGGAGACAAAAGAACAGCTAGATGCCTCAAGGCGTTCGACCAATTTAGCAAAGTCAGCAAGAGAGCGGGTAAGGCGATCGATCTTATAGACAACAATCATCTGGATGCGCCCGGCATCAATATCGGCGAGCAGGCATTCCAAAGAGGGGCGCTCTAATGTGCCACCGGAGATGCCGCCGTCATCATAGCGCTCCTTTACCATCTTCCAGCCTTCATGACGCTGGCTCGCTATATAATTAGCGCAAGCCTCATATTGAGCATCTAGGGAATTGAACTCCTGATCCAATCCTTCATCAGATGATTTGCGGGTATAGATCGCGCAGCGTATAGACGGTTTGGTCATTGGATCTCTTTCTTGTTCAATCCAAAGAACCGGGGCCCCGACCAATGCGCGCCGGTTATGGCGCGGGCGATTGCGGAGAGCGATCTATATCGCTTTTCCTTCCAGACATAATGACCGTCAGCAATATCAACGACATGGGTGATGCCATTCCATTCTCTCAACAATCTACCGCCGGGCTTGGGCTCGGTGTTTGATCGTTTAGGTTTGGATCCGACGGCTTGCTTATTGAGCCGTTTGATAAAGCCAGAATGCAAGCCACCGTTCCGTTTGCTCTGAACTTCAAAAGCCAAAACCTGCTTAAGAAAGACGATGCTCATATGCCTTGGCAGAGGCTTATCCATCAACTCCTGCCAAAGCGTGATCAATGCCCCGCGCTCCATTTGTTCGATTTGTTCAACGCCTATATTGGTCATGTCTGCCTCCTTGGCGACTGTAATTTATCAACCAGTGACGCTCTCTTTGGCACTGAAGTCCAGTGGAGTGTCGAATATAAGGGGCTGCTATATGTTGTTATATGCTTGCAATTATTAACCATATATAGTATAATTATAGTTGCTAAGGCACTTGTATGAATACGCCTCACTGGAGTACGCCCTCGGGAGCTCTATAGGAGTTCAACAATCGGCAATGCACAATTGGCAAATAGTTTAGCTGAACAAGCTATAATGGAGTTCGGCGGGACTTTGACCCTAAGGGCAAACATCCCCGTTTAGAATAAACTTTCTGGCATTCACTGAAAAGTTTGCATCCGTTCCCTCCGAAAGGAAGACGCATTTTGTTGGCAGGGCAATCCCTTGGGTTGCGCGCGTCAAATGGCGTCCTGCTTTAATGCTCGTATTTACGAGCGACAATGCAGAAAAAAGGACTGATGTTATGTCAGACACAATAGAACACCACGCTCCATCTACGCTTAAACCTTGGGCTAATAATGCCCGCACCCATTCTAAAAAGCAGCTCCGTCAAATAGCTGACAGCATTGAGCTGTTTGGTTTCACTAATCCGGTTCTCATCGACAAAGATAACGTCATCTTGGCTGGGCATGGCCGGGTTGAAGCAGCCAAGCAACTCAATATGGATACCGTGCCCTGCCTTCGCCAAGATCAGATGAGTGATGAGCAGAAGCGGGCATATGTTTTGGCTGACAATAAGCTCGCCGAGAATGCCGGCTGGGATGAAGAGCTCTTAGCCATCGAGCTTGGCGCCCTGCATGAACTGGATCTCGACTTCAGTTTGGATATTACCGGGTTTTCCATTGCCGAGGTTGATAATTTGATTGAGGGAACCTCGGTCGAAGAAGCTAACGATCCCGCTGATGATCAATTACCAGATGCCGATGTTCAGTCACGGTGTAAGTCAGGTGATCTTTGGCAGCTTGGAAAACATCGTTTAATCTGCGGTGATTCGCTTGATCCGCAAACAATCCGCCGCCTTATGGATGGCGAGCAAGCTCAGATGGTCTTTACCGATCCACCCTATAATGTGCCCATTGAAGGTCATGTTGGGAACTCAGGCAAGATCAAGCACCGAGAGTTTGCTATGGCATCCGGTGAGATGAGCAAGGGTGAGTTTACAACCTTCCTTCAAAAGGCTTTCGCCAACATGGCTGACAACAGTCTAGATGGTTCGATCCATTATATATGTATGGACTGGCGGCACATGCAGGAAGTGATGGATGCGGGTAATAAAATCTATGATGAGTTCAAAAACCTGATTGTCTGGGTGAAGGACAATGGGGGCATGGGAACTTTCTATCGTTCCCGCCATGAGATGATCTTTGCATTCAAGAAAGGAACTGCACCTCACATTAATACCTTCGAGTTGGGTCAGCATGGTCGCTATCGCACAAATGTCTGGGAATACAAGGGGGTGAACACGATGCGGGCAGGGCGCATGGAGGAGCTAGCTCTTCACCCCACCGTCAAGCCAGTTCAAATGATTGCCGATGCCATCAAGGATGTATCTGGTCGGGGTGATATTGTCCTCGATCTTTTTGGCGGATCAGGTTCGACATTGATCGCCGCGCATAAAACTGGACGCCGGGGTTATTTATGTGAATTGGACCCGATTTATTGCGATCGGATTATCGCCAGATGGGAGGCTTTTGCCCATGACGAAGCGGTGAAGATTGAAGGGGTTGTACAATGAGTAAGAAGCAACTTGTGCCATTAAAAAAATACGATGTAGGTTACGGTAAGCCGCCGAAAGGTGCCCAATTTACCACAGGACAATCGGGTAATCCTTTTGGGCGCCCAAAAGGTTCAATAAATAGAAGATCAAAAAGGAACAGATTCCAGCAAGCATTGTAACCGAGCTATAAAAATCTATTTTCTTAACAACCTTATCCGCAATAATTTTTGAGATTTTAGCAGGAATAAAATTATTGACCA
>DUBF01000103.1:96517-101404 GCA_012960465.1 Rhodospirillales bacterium
AAAGGCTTAGGGATATTGTTTTAGAGGAAGCTCATCGGAAAATTCCTGTGCAAGAAGATGGCGGCCTGGTTAAAATTTCGATGCTTCAGGCAATGTTACGTTCGATGGCCGTTAAAGCAGCAAAAGGTGACTCTCGTTCGCAGAAGTTGATGATGGATATAATTCGAATGGCCGAGGTCGCTAAAATTGAGCAAGAGGAAGAGGATCAAATTAACATCAATATTGTGTTTACTGAATGAGGATCGCGGCGTTACTAGTCGGTATTTGGGTAACCCTGAGATTTATTTGCGATGCGTATATGCATAAGTAAAATTGATATCCAAAATACTTCCTAAAATCTGCGCTCTATTTCCTGTAAAATTCTTTGCTTCACTTTACTTTTGGATACTTAAACTTCGCTCTACGAATACTATTTGTCGCATAACGGGCAATAGGGAAAGTTCCGGAATTTCATCCGCTGTCATTTAACTGTTTTTTTATCAACAGTTTATAATTATTTCCATTTGAAATTATATACCGATTATCTAAAGTCTTTAGTCCAGTCGCTGGTATGAAATTGACTTTCAATGCGCCAATTATGCAATTGATCTAGCATTTGCGATTTTGCGACGGATGCAGAAGGATTGTTCCAGAGATCGACGTTTTCCTTTGGATCATCTTTTAGGTTAAATAGCTGACCGAAATTTTCATGGAGGAAATGCACGAGTTTCCATTCTTCGCTGCGCACCATGGTCATGAAGTCGGTATCCCTAAAGTTGCCGTCTCTTGCTTGCTCGGCATAGACAAAGTCGCGGGCCAACCACTGATTGCCTACTAATGCAGGGCGAATATTTTCGCATTCGAAAGTTTCCGGAACATCTATTCCGGCATAATCAAAAAGAGCCGGCACAATATCAAACTGCTGCATCAAGCCATCATGAGACTTACCGGATTCAGCTCTGCCCGGAGCCCAGACAATCATCGGAACCCGTGTAACTTGCTCATACATTGACCATTTATGGGCCAATCCGTGATCACCGAGGCAATCGCCGTGGTCGGAGGTGAAGACGACAATGGCGTTCTCAAGATAACCTTTTTGCTCCAAGCTTTCTAAAATCTCACCGACTTTCTGATCAATCATGGTGATATTGGCGAGGTAAAAGGCCCGTTGCCGGTGGCGTTGCGCGTCGGTCGGATGAATCGCCTGGAGAACTGAATCATGGTCAACTTCAGAATCATGAATACGCTTTAATTTAAACGGTTCCGGCTGAGTATCCGTGTCTGTTGATAGGACTTCTTCAATGGGCAGGTCTTTGTCCATGTAGGGTTCACTAAACCGAGTTGATGGATCAAACGGCGGGTGCGGACCGGGAAACCCGATTTGCAGGAACAAAGGCTCGATCGGATCATATGCGTTCATCCAGCCATCTTTGGGATAGGTTTCAATCCACCATTTTGCGAGATTACCGACAAACATGTCGGACTGCATGTCCTCTGGCAGTTCCCAATCAAAGGCACCCATGCGATCGGCATAGTCGGGAAGTTGGCGATAGAGTTCTCGTTGCTGTTTGACCAAGCCGCGCGCTGCTAAGGCTTTGTCCCATTCGTCAAAATAATAGCGGCCTTCCATATAGCGGTCTTTATTTTCGACGTTGTAGCGTTCATGAAAGCCTGCCGGCGTATTAAACGGCCAGGTATGCATCTTACCGATGTTGACGCAGTGATAGCCGGCGGTATTTAGGTGCTCAATCCAGGTGCGGGTCCAATTGTCAGCGTTTTTTACAATACCTGTTGTGTGAGGGTAGTAGCCGGAAAACAAGCTGGCGCGCGCTGGTGCGCAGGAGGCCCCGGAAACATGGCAATTTGTGAAACTGGTGCCTTCTGACACCAGTCGATCCAAATTGGGTGTATCCATAAATGGAAAGCCGAGCCCAGCTATGGTGTCGTAGCGTTGCTGGTCCGTGATGATGAAAATTATATTGGGTCGGGTGTCGTTCATGGTGTTGCCTTCTGAGCTGGTTCAATCAGAGGCCAGCCAATTATCTTCCATTTTTGTTTCCCAGCGAAATGTATCTGCTGGCTTTACCGATTGGGCCCACGCTTTGAGAATGGCCTTTTCTTTATTACGGGCCAGGATATCCTCATCGATAGCCTCTGGGTTCCAATCCAATAACAGCTGGTCTTCAAGTTTATTTTTGATTTCCCGATGACCGGCGTCATCGGTGAGATTTGTCATTTCATCTGGATCATTTTTTAGATCAAACAGTTGGCTTGGGCAACCGTGATAATAATTGAACTTCCACTGGCCTTGGCGGATCATCCGGGACTGCAATACTCGTCCTCCGGACCAGGCCAACAGACCGTCTGTGCAATACTCCGAATAAGTTGTGTCGCCCCATTTCGCCTCATTATCTCGGGCAATTGGCAAAAGACTTTTACCATCGATGCCAGGCAAAGGCTCACACCCCCCGGCCTCGACGATGGCGGCGGAGACATCGACCAGATTGACGATTTGGTCTCTGCGTTCGCCGGATTTAAGCTCTCCCGCCCATTTTATAATCAGAGGGACTTTTGCCGATCCATCATAAAATGTTTGCTTCCACCAGAGATCGCGCTCGCCCAACTGATCGCCGTGGTCGGAGGAGTAGATGATCAACGTGTTTTCCAACAAATTATGTTCTTCGAGTTTATCTAATATTTTGCCGATCTCACGGTCCATCGTATCGACAAGAGCGTAGTAGGCGGTTCGGGCGCGAATTTCATCTTCTTCGGTAATCTCATTGAGGCCGGTTTGTTGACGCCACCACGCGAGATAGGTGTCGCCTCCTTCGTCCTCAGGGCGGGATAATTTGGGCGGGGAAACTTTGCCCTCATACAATTTATAAATTTCAGGATCAGCAACATAAGGCTGGTGCGGAAGCATGTAGCCGACATTTAAGGAAAACGGTGCAATATCACCATTTTTTCGTTTTTCTGCAATTTCATCCAGATAGGCTAGACTATTCTTGGTGACCTCGCGGTCGACCAATTCATAGCTCATTTGTCCGGGGCCTGAATAAACCAAGCTTTCTTTGAACGGCCGTTGAGCTTTATCCAAGACGCCAAGTGAATAGGCAAATCCGCCATACCAATCGGTAATATGATCACCGATCTCACGGCGGGCATAGCCGTGCAGCTGGTCCGGCCCAATCGCATGCATCCGGCCAATGAGCGCGGGAAGGTATCCCACCGCACCAAGTGCATGCGCTGTCGTTGGAATATCCGAATTCAAAGCGTCGCTGTTGGTCCAACAATTTTGACGGTAGGGATATTTGCCGGTCAAAAGCGACATGCGGGCAGGTACGCAAATGGGAGACGGCGTGTAGGTGTTTTCAAACACCACGCCCTCAGCGGCGAGCCGATCCAAATTCGGCGTTTGAACTATGTCGTCGCCATAGCAGCCGAGCACATTGGCGGCATGTTGATCGGATAAAATAAAGACGATATTTGGACGATCAGAGCTCAATGTTTGGATTCCTCATTTTGTTAGGTCATCCTGGCACGTGAAGGGCGGTTCGACAATTCACGCCTGAAGCCAAAGCAATAACAAATTGGAATGTCATCTTTGATTGCCTTTAGAAAGTGGCATGACCAGTTTGCTTTTGATCATCTCGGAGCCGACGTTCTTTAATTCATTTATCAATAGCAATGCAGCTGGAGACAATACACTCGACCGCCGATAGCTGATGCCGTTGGTACGGGTCAGCGTAATGTCAGGAACCGGCAAAGCCATCAATCCTGTTTCCTTTCCATCGCCAATCACCTGGGTGGGGTGCCAGCCAATGAGGTCACTTTTACGGATGGCATTAATGGCGAAAAGCGTTGAGTTGGATTCGATAGTCGACTCCGGCGCGGCGAGGTTTTTCGCGAGGTAGTATGAATCGAGATGACGGCGTCCGAGATTATCCTGGTTTGGCAATATCCAATCATAGTCGAGGCAATCCTCTGCAGTGATCCGTTTCTTTTTGAGTAAAGGATGTCCGACGCGAACGGTGGGGTGTGTTTGGTCACGGTAGAGTGGCACGCGCTTTAGCTCAGGATCGTTGTCATGCTCTGGAATCATCGAAATCGCGAGATCAATTTTCCCGCGTTCCAAATCTGGGATCAAATCATCATACAATTTGCCGATCATTTTAATTTCGACATCGGGATAATGTTTCTGAAGACGCACACAGGCTTCTGGTAAAAGCTCAAGCCGCATGCTGGAGCCCGCACCGACAACGACGAGACCGGTGTTGCCTTCTTTCAAAGCAATGATCGCGTCCTCTGCCCGGCCAATTTCTCCTTTTATAAGGTTGGCGTGCGCAGCCAGGGCTTCGCCGTAAATGGTCGGGCTGACACCCCGCGGCAGACGGTCCAATAACTTGACGCCGAGGATGAGTTCGAGGCGGCGTACCGCTTTGCTGAGTGCAGGCTGCGTGACGTGAAGCTGTTCGGCGGCGCGTCCGAAGCTTCTGTTTTCAACCGTTGCCAGGAAGTATTGCAGCTGCCTTAAGTCCATAACGTTTCCCTCAGAGGTATTCCAAATGGTTTTGGGTAAGGTATCATATATGATTAGTAGTTGCATATACGCTATGCCATCCTAAAACCAACAATAATAGTTTTAAGACCATTCAGGGAACATCTATGACCACTGATCGTCCAAATATTTTATGGTACTGCACCGACCAACAACGCTTCGATACAATACAGGCATTGGGAAATGATTTCATTCGAACCCCCAATATTGATCGTCTGGTCACCGGGGGTTCCGCTTTTAAACAAGCCTATGTTCAAAGCCAGATTTGCACGCCGAGCCGGGCTTCATTTTTGACCGGGCGCTATCCTGCAACAAACCATGTGCACCGCAATGGTAATGCGTATTTTCCG
>DUBF01000104.1:0-2245 GCA_012960465.1 Rhodospirillales bacterium
GCCCATATTTTGGGTATCTCGTGGCTTTTCATACTGAAATAAGCAATATTTAATGCCACGGAATGCTCTAACTTTTTTTTTCAGCCAGCAACACAAAAAATTTTCATCTCAAAATATTCTTCATACTGAGTACTGTTCAAAAATGCTATTGCTCTCAAGTAAATATCATTGCTCTCAGGTAATTCAGTTGAATATAAATATTTTTTGTATTATTTGGCAAAAAACCCAAGCTATACATACAAAGAAAGAAAGTTGTTGTAGGAAGGAGCAGAAATTTTTGAAAAATCACATCCATTCCTATATTAAGTGTAAGTAATAACCCCTTGTCGAATTCGATGCCACGTTTATGAATAGCTATATCGAATGCAAGGTGTTATTTTTCAAATTTTTAGTTATTTTTCTACTGTTCTCTCTTTGTATAGACATCTCTTTATCAACGTTATCGCATATACCAGAAGTCGTAATCCACATTACAGACTTCCAAACACCATACGATCTTTATTATTATTGCTACGTAGATCCATTATTCTACTATTGTGCGCATCTCTGGCCCTAGCCCATCTTGAGTGATCGACTTTAAAAGTGGTTCTTGCTTTTTGTAAACTTTGATAGACACCTTCGCCTGCACCATTGTTATTAAACCTGTTGTTGATTAACTTGCACGCACCTTTAAAACCAACTACACCTAACTCTTTTATTATCGATTGCCATAAAACCGATTTGGCACGATCAATATTAAGGAAACCTGACTTTTGCCACGTCTTTTTTGCAATTTCCTCTACTAATTCAGTTATTAAATTTCTTAAATCATTGGACATTTCACCAAACGCACCCACACATAATGCACTGGTGGTGCCACCTTGTAAATCGTTTAATTGCATTAAACGTTTGTAGATGGGACCGTCAAACCCCGGAGGAGTGTTGTTGTATTTAATGTCTGCGTTACGAGCTTTAAGAATGTATTCCGCATTGATCCGATTGGCACGACGTAGACAGGCTGCACCTCTTGTGTCTTTCATAAATAATGGAAGTTTTATATAGTGTGACGCACATAAATTTATAGTTTTCAGTTCGAGAAGACCTCTTGGACCAGAAAAGTCTGGGATGATAGTATGACCGACCGTTTCAGGCTCTGAAAGCAAAGCAGCACGTGCCGAACCGTGTCCTGGTTGAATACCATTGCCGTGCGGGTTATCATTTTCATTGTTTGGTGCAAGAAGAGGAGCAGCGCTGACAAAGGGTATAAAAAGACCCAAAACTTCACAACGAAATTTCAAACCAGATTGTTTCATTAAATCAAAGATTGTATGTTTGTAGTCATCGTGTCGGATACGCCAATCGTCACCAGGGCACTGCATGGACATGAGTAAGTAGCCGTACGGATCCAAGGGTTTATTTTCTGGACCACAGGGTAGGCCTTCAAATTCACGAAGGAGAGGAATCTTCAGACCACCCCATACAGCCCACATGGTATCTAATAAATTGTCACTAATGTGTAAAGCACTTTTGCAATTATTAGACGTGGGATAACATCCAATGAAGGCACACGTGGTGTCGAAGCAATTCATCCAAGCTACCCGACGTGGGTCTTCAGACTCCAATTCTAAGATTGTTATGTTTAGATTGTTTAACAGAAATTTGTCTACTATAGCAGTAAACATCTTCTGTGGGTGTTCTAATTCACCCACTCCATTCGATGCCATTCCTAAACAAGCAATATTTTCTGAACCTAAAATACCGTCTTCTGGATTATCAATGGAAGTACGAAGTCGAACGAAGGATTGCAAGAATTGAGTGCCTATCACTGAACGACCATCAGTAAAGGCATCAAAACGTACTCCATTAGCACCGAAATCGTCTTTACCTAATAATTTAGTTGCTAATCTTGTGTTAAAGCCTCTCACTACTCTGCCAGCAATCTTTCGATCTGGAAGAGAATTTAAAACTTTAACTAAAGTGCCAGTAAAACAACATTCGATAATACTGACACGTGATCTTAAACCAGCACCTCTATTTGCACGGCGTGTTTGCAAACGGAGCGTCGTAATGGGATCAATGACGCCTGGTTGATCTGTTAAAATCTGCCAGGCTTGAAGAAGAATTTCATCTATCTTCTTTGCAAATGGTAGTGTGACTACAGGATTGATTAGTTGTAACCAAAAGCATTCCTCTGTCGTATGCTGGTAAATATTGCTGTTCCCAGCTGTTATACTCGTCAGTTTTTACTTTGAATCTTGGTGATATT
>DUBF01000104.1:2255-3543 GCA_012960465.1 Rhodospirillales bacterium
GCTAATGTTAAAGAAATTCCTAACTGTTTCAAGTTGCGGCCAGAAGAGAGTAACTGGGTAGTTTTTTTAAGGTCACTCTCAATTGCCGTCACTTTAATAGACAGGGTTTCATTCACATATCGCGGATCACCAAAAGGCACACCACAAATCAACATGCCAAGACCATCGCCTTGGTTGGCAGTGTCAGCATTTACATTGTTCAATGCACCAATAGAAAATTCAGAGTAGGCTGCTCCTTCTTCTGTTGCATAAAAAGCACGAAGTGTTTGTGGATCATGTGCATAAGCTTCACACTTATCCACACGAAGCACTAAATTCGTGCGTTGGAAGAGTCTTTCCTTGAAAGCAAAGATTGCAGGAAAGATGTCTTCTGGTCGTCCAATTACATAAATATCATCGCTGTATCCAATGGCTTGACCGCCATGAGCTGCGACTTGTTCATGTAAAAGTTTTAAGTCAGGATGGATGACTTCAGTGAAAGCCGCCGATGCGAACGAATCACCTTGCTGTAGACCAGCTTCTGATTTAGTACCAATGCCAAAGATTTTAGATTTAGGGCTGTAGACTGCATGCATCATGGGTGCTAGATCACGGGTGACTGGATTTCTCAATAAACAATTCAAAACTTCTTGTCTATGAGGAGTGTTGTAAGCATTTTGTAAATCTAATTTGACAATTATAAACAGTGCTTCATTACCTTCATATATACCACGTACTGTATATAGTAATTTAGCCAAACCATCTTTAATACCCACAGCAATTTGAATACCATTGTATGACCTACCGATGGCATCCCGTTGTTTAGACATTAATTCCGAAGTCCATGTTCTACGTTTAACTTCTCCTACACCTATGGGTCTAACGTCTGGAGTACCTGGCAATACTTCTTTGATTAAAGGCATTACACGGACGGCAGAAGTTAAGGAATAGTACCACTTAGGAAGACGAGCATTAACATATTCCGTAGCTAGCCATTGGTGTGACCCAATGACACGACGAGCTTTGGGATCGTCAAAATCGTGTGATAGAACTTTTAGATATTCATTCCTATAGCCTGTAGGACCAACTCCCTTACCACGTCTTAGTTGATTGTATCGTTTTTTCAAATTGGATACTTTTAACGCAGCAAAGGCAGCACCATTGTCGCAGGGGGATCCATCCGCATTACGTAGGTGACCTTGCATTGGCATGACACGTGGTGGATTTTTTGCTTCAAGTTGTGCAATGACTGCTGGATCATTTCCATCTGCCAAACCTTTACTGGTTAGAAGTCTAGCTGCCTTGGATT
>DUBF01000105.1 GCA_012960465.1 Rhodospirillales bacterium
CAATTACAACGGCATGAAGAAAAATCGAGACAAGTATACTTGAGCGCATCTATTCTATTTCTTTCCAGCATTCTGACTGAATTGCTTAATAGCTTTCTTACTTGAAGTTTTTTTTACTGCGGATTGTGGCATTTCCGTGATCAAAGCGACTTTTTTAAATCCAGCTGCATTAAGCGTTCCCATAACTTGCATAATCCGACCATACTTGATCGCCTTATCGCCACGAACAAAAATTCGTATATCAGGGTTGGCCCCAGTAATTGCAATTAAGCGGGGCGCCAAGACAGATAACTCAATTTTTTTATCTTGAAGAAAAATTTGTCCGCTAGCTTTAACAGTAACGGCGAGTGGCTCCACTTGATCACGAATAAGACCGGCCTTAGTTTTAGGTAAATCAACTTGAACGCCAACCGTTAGTAATGGGGCTGTCACCATAAAAACCACAAGCAACACCAACATAACATCAACCATTGGGGTCACATTAATATCAGCAATTGGCCGTGACTTCTTTCGTCGCCTCGAGCTAATTCGACGACCGTTTCTATCGCTTCGGTCAATTGATGCCGACATACTATTGTCGTCCTTCCATTTGGCGGAGGATAATAGCAGAGAATTCACTAGAAAAATCATCCAATCGCGCAGCATAACGATCCATGTCTTTAGAAATTTTATTGTAAGCAATTACCGCGGGTATTGCAGCAACCAGTCCAAGAGCTGTAGCAAACAAAGCCTCGGCGATACCAGGAGCAACGACAGCAAGGCTCGTATTCTTAGTAATTGAAATGGCTTGAAAACTGTTCATTATTCCCCAAACGGTTCCGAACAAACCCACAAATGGCGCAGTTGAACCGGTGGAAGCTAGTATAGTCATTTGACGCTCTATCCTTTCAATCTCACGGTTTACAGTAACATCCATTACGCGGTTTATCCGTTCCATAAGACTCGAGCTGGAATCTGGACCACCACCAGAATCGACAGAACGCCGCCATTCTCTCATCGCAGCAGAAAAAACAGCCGACATTGGATCCGTCGGTTGTGTGCCTATTTGATCATAAAGTGTATCTAACGAGCCTCCCGACCAAAAAATATCTTCAAATTTCTCAGCAGATGAATTTAATTTTCTTAGACGCAAAATTTTCTCAACGATGATTGCCCAACACCAGATTGATGCTACGAACAAGAAAATCATTACGGCTTTTACAATTATGTCAGCCTTTAAAAATAATGCCCATACCGAGAAATCTGTTGCCGCAACGGCTCCAATAATCTGGGCGGCTTCTACTGTATTACCCTCCATCTTTAACCGTCACCTTTCAATATTATTAAATCAGACATCCGATCGCGTACTATTAATGGGATACGTATTGGACCTCCGTTCAAACTAATATATGCAAGTTTTATATCCATACGAACCAAGTCTTCAACTCCTCGTTTCACCTTCTGGCGCAGTTGAATACTTGCTCCTCGAATTGTTAAAATTTCAGTTTCAACTTCCAGCAAATCATCAAGTCGCCCAGGCTTATCGAATTCCACATTACATGTTTTTACAACGAAGCTTGTTCCATAGTTTTCTAGAGTATCTGTGTGCTCATAGCCTATTTCTCGCATCATTTCAGTACGTGCTCGTTCTGCGAATTTTAAATAATTAGCGTAATACACAATACCGCCCGCATCGGTGTCCTCAAAATATACTCTAACCGATAGTCGGTGTTTACCATCGATTATTGAAGGAGGAGATTGATTAATTTTATTCATTGACAGAGATTTCTTCTTCAAACGCGATAAGTTTCAATTGACTCAAGTTTGTTGGTACCTCTACACCAAGATGACGATAAGCCCCCTCAGCGAGCATACGGCCCCGTGAGGTCCGCATTAGCAGGCCCTGCTGGATAAGATAAGGTTCAATCACCTCCTCAATTGTATCACGTTCCTCGGAAAGTGCGGCTGAGAGCGTTTCAGCCCCTACTGGACCTCCACCATAATTATTTAAAATACATTTAAGGTAACGACGATCCATCGAATCTAAACCAAGCTCATCAACATCCAATCGGTTTAGCGCTAAATCTGCAAATTCTGCATCGACACTAACATTACCCTCAATCGTGGCAAAATCCCGAACGCGTCTCAAGAGGCGTCCAGCAACACGCGGAGTGCCGCGAGACCGCCTTGCTATTTCAGCAGCACCAGCATCACTTAAATCTAACTTTAAAATCTGGGCATTTCGCGAAACAATTCCTTGCAACTCCTCAGGTGCATAAAAAGAGAGTCGTAAAGGTATACCGAAACGATCTCGAAGCGGTGTCGATATCAACCCTGACCGCGTAGTTGCACCAACAAGTGTAAAAGGTTGTAAATCTATCCGGACAGAACGAGCAGCAGGACCTTCGCCAATAATAAGATCAAGTTGAAAATCTTCTACAGCCGGATACAGAATCTCCTCAACCGCCGGGCTAAGACGATGGATCTCATCAATGAATAAAACGTCACGGGCTTCAAGATTGGTCAATATGGCTGCAAGATCGCCAGCTTTTGCAATCACCGGACCAGAAGTTGCCCTAAAGCCAACACCTAATTCACGCGAAATAATCTGTGCTAAAGTTGTTTTACCGAGACCAGGAGGACCATATAGCAGCACGTGATCCATAGCCTCATTACGCCCTCGGGCCGCCTCCACGAAAATGCGCAAGTTATTACAAACCGGGCGTTGGCCAGCAAATTCATCCAACGCTTGTGGCCGTGTATGGACATTAGAACCATCAGCTAGACCTTCATTAAGGTCAACTAAGCGCTCCTCATCCATTAGAACTCAACTCCGAAAGTCCCTCTTTAATAAGCACTTCAACAGAAGCGCTATCCGTCGTTTTTGCTGACACGTGGTGAACCGCTCTAAAGGCATCTGATCTTCCATAGCCTAAATTAACCAATGCTGAAACTGCATCGTCAACGGTTTGGTTTTTACCATTCCCACTAGAAGCCCCACTAACAACGGGTTTCCCTGAAAAGCTTAACGCTATATCACCGATTTTATCTTTTAATTCGGTAACAATCCGCGTAGCTAACTTTGGGCCAACGCCGGGTGCTCGTGTAATGGCTATCTGATCTCGAGCTGCGATTGCTTGTACCAAATTATCAGGTGGTAACGCTGATAATATTGCCAAACAGACTTTAGCACCCACGCCCTGGACGGTTATTAAAAGTTTAAACCAGACTTGTTCGGATTCATCTGCAAAGCCATATAAATGGATGTGATCCTCACGCACGTGGGTTTCAATAAGTACCGAAACAGCACCAATCGCGGTAGCCAAAATATTTAATGTACGGCTCGAGCAAAAAACCAAATAACCAATTCCATTCACATCTATAACTGCGTAACCCTCTCCGGTCTGATCAACTTGACCCGTCAATTTAGCAATCATCTAGACGACTCCAAAATTTGCCCGCACAGTCTCCTAGACTGTCGGTGATGAGCGTGACAAATGGCAATAGCCAAGGCATCAGCTGAATCCGCAGACTGGAAATCACAACCGGGCAAAAGGGTATTTATCATCATTTGCACTTGTTCCTTGGATGCATGTCCCGACCCGACCAGTGATTTTTTTATTAAGTTCGGCGAATATTCAGAAACATGTAGACCAAATTTTGATGGCACAAATAAGGCAATACCCCGCGCCTGCCCCAATTTTAGTGTTGAGGCCGGGTTTACATTAACAAATGTTTCCTCAACAGCCGCTTCTATTGGCCGAAATTCCTCAATAACACGGAGGAGACCGTCATGTAATTGCACGAGACGTTCGGCCAAACTTAGGCCAGGATCACTCTTCACTACGCCGTCACCGGCGTAAATAATGCGATTACCATCAGTTTCGATAACACCCCAACCCGTATTACGTAAACCTGGATCAATGCCGAGTATTTTCATACTCCCCCAACAGTCTAACCAAAAAGATTTCCCAGAATATGATGATAAATATTACTTGTTAACTAAGCCCTAAAATTAAATGCTTAGTTTAGCCATGATTTCATCAGAGATTTCAAAATTTGCAGAAATACGTTGCACATCATCATTATCTTCCAAGGTTTCCAGCAGAAGCATCATTGTTCCAGCTGCTTTTTCATCAACCTCAATTGTATTTTGTGGACGCCAAATCAACTGAGCGTATTCTGGAACCCCTAGTGAGATTGACAACGCTTCACTAACCTTGTGAAAATCATCAGGCTGACAGTATATGTCATGTCCGACCTCATTACTTTCCACATCTTCTGCTCCAGCTTCAAACACTATCTCAAACACATCTTCAGCCGAACCCACCTCCGGGGGATAATGAATACTTCCCATTCTATCAAACATGAAGCTCACTGCACCCGTTTCCGCTAAGTTACCCCCATTCTTGGCAAACGCTGTTCGAACATCAGAGGCAGTGCGATTACGATTATCTGTTAAAGCTTCAATAATAATAGCAGTGCCGCCAGGACCATAGCCCTCATAGCGGACTTCATCGTAGTTTTCACTCTCATCCCCTCCAGCAACCTTCTTAATCGCTCGATCTATATTGTCCTTGGGCATATTTGCTGCTCGGCAAGCTATAATGGCGGACCGGAGCCGTGGATTTGCATCGGGATCAGGCATACCCGTTTTAGCAGCGACGGTAACCTCACGGATTAGCTTGGCAAAAATCTTAGCGCGCTTTTTATCCTGAGCACCTTTTCGGTACATAATATTTGAAAACTGAGAGTGACCAGCCATTTAGTAAATTTTCTACATCTATTGGTTCGACTTACGTTATTACCATATTTTTGCCAGCTGTAAAATGGCAGTTACCACAAAAATTAACAAAACAGTCAGGACATTTAATTTAATCTAGAGGGTGGGCATATGCTGTGCCAATCTGCCACCAATACGTATTGGTTCAATACGCATAGCATGACCTGTATTATCGTCAGATTCCAAGAATACTCCACAAACGGTGCCAATACCGTCTGATGGTGACAATCGCTCAGTTGGCATTCTTTTCATAAACCGGCCGATGGCTGCATCAGACCGCATTCCAATGACAGAATCATAATCACCGCACATTCCAAGATCAGTTTGATAGGCTGTACCATTGCTGAAAATTTGCGCATCTGCTGTTGGTATATGAGAGTGTGTTCCAACTACCATTGAAACTCGGCCATTTAGATATTGCCCGATTGCCATTTTTTCGGAAGTAGCTTCAGCATGTACATCAACGACAGCGCAATCAAACGAATCACCCATTTTATTATTCAAAAGCACTCTATCCATGGCCACAAATGGATCATCAAGACTATCCATAAAAAGGCGGCCCATCACTTGACCGACAAAAACTTTTGCACCATTTCGGGCTTCAAAAATCCCTGAACCATTCCCAGGTGTGTGCTCTGGATAATTCAGCGGACGTAGCAGACGAGGTTCACTATCAATGTAATTGATGATTTCACGCTGATCCCAGGCATGGTTTCCAGTCGTTATAACGTCGACCCCGAGAGCAAAAAATTGAGTGCAGATTTTCTCAGTGATACCAAACCCATGAGCTGCATTTTCACCATTCACCATAACAAAATCAGGCGATAGGCTTTCCATGACAAGTGAAAGATGGCTATCTAGGCCAATCCGTCCTGATTTTCCCATGACATCTCCAAAATAAACTAACCTCATTTAATCTCCAGCAATAGGTTGTAATACATTAGAATTTACATACTTCGTCCTCGGTAACCACCCAGTCAATCCGTTGATCAAAACTATCATGAGGCACACTGTCAACTTTTTGGCCCGCATAGCCAATACCAATTGCAATAATTTCCTGATTTTTATTCCTAGCTTCGGATCGCATTACTTGCAACGTACGGTCGTAAAAGCCCCCACCATAACCAATCCGGTAGCCTTGCATATCAAATGCTAAAAGTGGAACCAGCACCATGTTTGGCGTGCCCATTGGCTGAACAGCGGCAGGTTCTAAAATTCCCAAATCGGACATTACTAATTTATCATTAGGCTGCCATTTGCGAAAATGCAGTGCTTCGCCACGCCCGATTATAACCGGCAAAAAACAGATGGTATCTTTTTGATGTAATTTAGTTAACAACGGCTTTACATCGGCTTCACTGCCTATTGGCCAATATCCTGCTACAGTTAAATCAGCGGTAGCAACAAAATCATTAAAAAATATCTCAGCTAAATGCACACCAATTCCAGACCCAGATTTTTGGGCCAGACCCTGGCGGCAAAGAAGTGCGGCACGTCGCATTTTATTTTTTTGCAATTTTATTTCAGAAGCTTTATTCAAAAATAGATCTTCCTAAAACAGTTAGGTGACGCCGCGTAGGTCGGTCCGCATCTAATCATCCTAGGCCGGTAGGTCTAGGTGGGCGCCATATATCGTACCCAAGAGTACAACAGGGACAGCTCCCGATTGGTAGATATTGGCCCTGGAGATTTATCACACTTCTCGAGCCCCGCAGCGTCAACTCTATTTCTAGCGACCTTCAAGCTTTTCTGCAATGCCTTCAATGCGAGTTGCTATCAATTCAAGATCACTGGGCGCAAACGTATTTTGGGTAACTTCCGCCTTTTTATCTTTAACTGCATCAAGTTCCGAATAGACTTCAGAAAGCTCGTCAGCAACCAAAAGGCTCGTCATGACAAGAAGGCGTGCATCACCAACCTGGCCGACCTTAACTACAAGCTCTTCAACCTGGCGGTCGACGTATTGAGAGAGTTGCGTTAGGTGAGCTTCCTCACCACTATCGCAAGAAATATCATATCTCTTGCCATTAATTGTCACGGTAACTTGAGCCATATCAGCTCCCTAGTATTTTTCTTATCTGATGAATCGTACCGTCGAGCCTATTTGAGGCTATTTTATTCTTTTCCCGTAATTGCCCTATTTTTTTTTGCAAAACAACGAGCTCTGTACCCAACTCATTAGTTTTCTCAGCAGACAAAACTTTATCGCCAATAGCTCCTTCCAATCTAACAAATGCTTTTTCAAGTTTTGTTTTTGCGGTCTGCATCGAAGAATTATTTTGTATAGAGTTGTTTGCCAAGACTTATTAAACCCCTAGGTTAGGAGATGATATTACGCCTTTGTCTATAATTTCGTCAACCGAAGGATTCCCAAATACACTATAGTGGCCCAGCCAAAAGATGGGGGCTTGACGAAACAGGCGTAACTTAGGATTGTTGTCCCGAAGTAATTGAGCCTTACCAGGAAATTGTAGCTCTTAATTTGTATATTAATTTAATTAACGGAGGAACTAATGGCCCTACGGGTAGCTATTAATGGATTTGGCAGGATTGGTAGATTAGTGTACCGGGCCATTCTTGAATCCAACAATGATGGAATTGAAGTTGTATGTATTAATGATTTGGGCCCGACTGAATCCAATGCACATCTATTAAAATTTGATTCAACTCATGGAATTCTGCCACAAAATATAATAGTCGATGGCGACACAATAGACGCGGGTCAGGGGCCCGTTTACGTTACCGCCGAGAGGGACCCATCTAACTTACCTTGGAAAAAACTAAAAGTTGACGTAGCTCTCGAGTGTACCGGCTTTTTTGCAAGCAAAGAAAAAGCAAAGGCCCACCTTACGGCAGGCGCCAAACGGGTTATTGTTTCAGCCCCAGCAAGTGGGGCAGATATCACTGTTGTTTACGGCGTAAACTCAGATCAAATCTCAGGCGATCATTTGGTTATCTCAAATGCCTCTTGCACAACAAACTGTTTAGCACCCGTTGCCTATGTTTTAAACAATGCAGTCGGAATTGAGCGCGGCTTTATGACAACAATACACGCATTTACAGGGGATCAAAGAACGGTTGATACACTCCACGAAGATCTTCACAGAGCTCGAACAGCATCTTCTTCAATGATCCCAACGTCCACAGGCGCTGCAAAAGCTGTTGGGCTTGTTCTTCCTGAATTAAATGGAAAATTAGATGGTACGTCCGTTAGAGTTCCGACACCGAATGTTTCACTGATTGATTTTACTTTCACTCCTGGTAAAGAAACCAGTGTTGCCGAAATTAATAATGCAATCTCTGTAGCATCAAAAAGCGGCCCGCTCAAAGGTATTCTCGGCACCAATAATCTTCCTTTAGTTTCAATTGACTTTAATCATAATGCACACAGTTCAGTATTTGATCTCTCCGAAACCCAGGTCATCGAAGGAAAATTTGTTCGAGTTTTGAGCTGGTACGATAACGAATGGGGATTCTCTAATAGAATGGTGGATACCACTTTAGCCGTAGGCAATACTATATGACGAAATTTAAATAAGCTATAATGGCCAGAGATTTCTATTTAGATCTCAGTGATTAGTCATTGGGATCGTAAAAAATTAAACCAGGAATTTCGCTTTCAGCTTCAATTCGGCCACGCAATTCAAGTGTATTGCGATCAGGATCGCGCAAAAAAACCGAAACATGGCCATCGCGGCCAAACGTTACAGGGCCTTGAGAGATAGCAATATTATTCTCTTCAAGCTTTTTGAGGGTTTCTATAATAGACTCAACGCGAAGGGCTACATGTGTAAAACCGGTATGTTTTTCTGGCACATCCATTAAGATATTTTTACCTTGATTGAGATCCACCCCGTTAACCACAAGATTAATTTCAACACCGCTGGCGTTCTTCATGACGATCACAGCATCAAAGTCAACTTCAACTTCGATTTTGAAACCCAGGGACTCATAATATTTAACCGACCGTTCTCTATCTGTAATACGAATACCCACATGATCAAATTGCTCAATATTTATCATTTTGTATCCTTTTTAACTAAATTTTATCAGGCGTTTATTCTTCCACTTTAACTTGAACTCAGTCTTGATTATAGGATTTAGCTGGTAAGATGTCTCACCAAATGACAAAATATTAACAAAAAAATTCATATAGACACCCTGTCAATCTCAGAAACCTATGAAAATGGGCCCCGTAGATGAAAAATAAAAAATCCAAATCACGCTGCCGCCTCTATCTTATAACGCCAACTAAAATTATAATAGATACCTTCAAGGACAAATTAGCAACTGCCCTAGACGGGGGTGATGTTGCTTGTGTGCAATTACGGCTCAAAGAGGCCACCAAAGGTGAAGTATTGCGAGCAATAGAAGTACTGGCACCCATAGTGCAAGAACATAACGCCGCATTTATACTAAATGATAATCCAGAATTGGCGGCTCAAACTGGCTGCGATGGAGTTCATATAGGCCAAGAAGATTTAGCGTATGACCAAGCACGAGAAATTGTTGGACCAAATGCGATCATTGGTGTTACCTGTCACGATAAACGTTATCTTGCGATTGAAGCTGCTGAAAAAGGTGCTAATTATATCGCCTTTGGCGCTTTTTTTCCAACCATCACAAAAAAAACCAAAAGCCAACCAGAAATCGATATTCTAAAGATTTGGAGTACTATGACCACCGTTCCGTGCGTAGCTATTGGCGGGATTACCCACAAAAATTGCCCCCCACTCATTCAAGCCGGTGCAGATTTTCTTGCCGTAATTTCGGCAGTATGGGACTATCAAGCGGGCCCGGAGGCTTCAGTCAAAGCCTTTAATGAATTAATAAACCAAAACTGCTAGATCCAAATTCTTTAACTCTTTCATTGCCGCACGTGCGACAAACTGTTACGTTCCGCGCCTTTAATGTATGCGTTTTGCGCCTTTAATAGGACTACCAAATTAACATCAATTTTAAAGTAGTTTAACCGATGAAAATCAATGGAAACTCCATCCGTCCTGGCAACGTAATTGAACATCAAAATCGCTTATGGCGGGCCGTGAGAATTCAGCATACACAACCTGGTAAAGGAGGGGCTTATCTGCAAGTCGAACTAAAAGACTTGCGTAACGGCACCAAACTCAATGAGCGCTTCCGATCTTCAGAAACCGTGGACCAAGTTCGCCTTGATCAGAAGGAATTTCAATACCTTTATGCAGAAGATGATATGCACACTTTCATGGATTCCGAAACATACGATCAAATTTCGCTAAGCGCTGATTTAATCGGTGAAGACCGTGTTATATATTTACAGGACGGAATGATAGTCATTATTGAAAGCTTTGAAGGTGACCCAATCGGCCTTAATTTACCAACGCAAGTCGCCTTGCAAGTAGTTGAAGCTGATGCTGTCGTAAAGGGACAAACTGCTGCCTCTAGTGCTAAACCCGCTTTATTAGAAAATGGTATTCGCACAAGTGTACCTCCACACATTGAAACTGGAACACGTGTAGTCGTCAATACTGAAGATGGTTCCTATGTCGAGCGGGCTAAAGACTAAATGGCAACACTACAATCGGCTAACATTACGATTATGATAAAAGCAGCTCGCAAAGCTTCCGGTAAATTAAAACGAGACTATGGTGAAATCGAACAATTACAGGTCTCAAAAAAAGGACAAGCTGATTTTGTAACCGTGGCTGACATTCGTACCGAGGAAATACTGCATGATACGCTTTCTCATGCCCGTCCTGAATATGGATTTTTGATGGAAGAATCGGGTACGATTGTGGGTGATGATCCCAATCGAAGATGGATTATTGATCCTATCGACGGCACCACCAATTTTATTCACGGTATTCCTCATTTTGCAATCTCTATTGCCCTTGAGGAAAAAGGTAAAATAACCGCTGGTGTAATTTACGAACCGATCCACGACCAAATGTTTTGGGCAGAAAAAGGCAACGGAGCATGGCTTAATGATCGGCGTATGAGAGTGTCTGGTCGAACGCAAATGGAGCAATCAATTTTTGCCACAGGCATTCCGTTTATAGGCCGAGGCGATCACAAACAGTTCTTACAACAAATAGAATCTGTTATGGCAGCATCAGCAGGGATCCGTCGATTTGGTAGTGCTGCTCTTGATTTAGCATACGTAGCGGCTGGACGTTTTGACGGCTTTTGGGAAACTAATCTCCAGCCGTGGGATATCGCAGCTGGTATCATTATTGTGCGTGAAGCCGGCGGAATGATTTCAGAAATTGATGGGCGTGATGGCATGCTAAGAACAGGGTCGATATTAGCCGCAAATCCAACCTTATATAAAGAACTGGGACAAACCATTTTAAATATAGTAAAGTAAGGCAAGCGGGAAATTCTAGATTTTCTTAATTTTGGCTCTAGCGTTATTTATGAAACAAACCTCTAAACTACCTCTAGTCTGTTGTGTATGGAAGGCACTTTAGGTATCTTACTAAGCGTTACGAAACGGTCCTAATTAATTATAAACACTCGATATTCATTGAAATTTTCGAGGACCGTTTAAAGAAGGGAAACTGATTATGTCACGCCAGATTACTTTAAGAGCAGTATTTGCAATCCTTGTTGTTTTTAGCTTCGCAAATCTAGCAAATGCCCAACTCAAACCTTCAGGCAGCTCAAATAAAGTCTTAGTAGATTTAAGCGTCATAGACGGTCTGAGCGCCGGACGTTCACCCAGTCAAACATTGACGGTTAAAGGCAATGAAGGCGGACTATTGAAGCCACCGTCAAAAATGCCTCGCTCACATTTCCTCTTAAAACGTCCAACAGCAAGAAACTTGCGCAAATTATCACGGATCAAGCTTAAACCTATTGTTAAAACGCACAAAAAACGTTTCAAGCGAGACATTGCTTCAAAAAAAACAAAACCATTAAGATCGAAAAGTAGAGTATTTAAGCAGCAACGTCCCAAAACAAAAACTATAAAATCTCAAAGCACAAAAAAACTATTACCCATCCCAAAACAGGATCGTAAAAATCCCATTAAACTCTCTAAGGCAACGCCCAAAGATCCCGTGATTAATAAGCCAGTTCTAGCTCCGGCCCCAAAGGCCAGTCCGAAGGCACCTGTAAAAATTCTACCAGCACCTCCACTAAAGCCCATAATTGGTAAAACGAGGGCAAAGACAAAACCAATTTCCCTAAAAGCCTCTCGCTCAAAAAACACTTATCAACAATCTAGAGCTAAACTACTAATTTTCCACCAAGGAGATGCCAAACTCACTGTTGCAGCCAAAAAAACTTTGGACACCCTGTCAGCAAAACTAAAAGGCGAGCCAAACTCTCGGATGCAGCTTCAAGCCTACGCTGGCGAGCCAAACCTCTCGGCTAGCCGTGCCCGCCGACTTTCGCTAAAGAGAGCCTTATCAGCAAGATCATATCTCATTAATAAGGGGATACGAAGCACCAGAATTGATGTCCGGGCCCTCGGCAATAAAACATCGGTCGGAGAACCTAACCGCGTTGAATTGAAACTTATTAAAAACTAGGTCTTGGAAAACAGTGATCTATTTAGCTCTCAAAATACATGTTCTAAGATTTAATTAAAGGTACAGCCATGACATCACCAAAAAGATTTGTCATACGTATGGTATTTTTTGTACTGGCTGTTGGTTTAGTATGCAGTATTTTGTTTGTGCCTCTACAAAAAGCATTCCTTGCCAATATTGGATTAAATAGCTTAATCGTCAGCGTTCTTATTCTTGGCATCGCTTATAATTTTCGACAGACATTTATGCTATTCCCGGAAGTCGCTTGGATTGACGCGTATCGCAAACCTTCAAGTTCTAGCGTATCTTCTAAACGCCCTAAACTTTTATCGTCTATGGCAACCATGCTCGGTGAACACAAAGATGGGATGAGCCTATCTACGCTCTCAATGCGCTCGCTTTTAGACGGTATTGCCTCAAGATTGGACGAATCGCGGGATTTATCGCGTTATAACATTGGCCTACTCATTTTTCTCGGCTTATTAGGCACGTTCTGGGGACTACTAGAGACAGTTGGATCGATCAAAAACGTAATAGAAAATCTTTCTGTTTCTAGTGGCGACATTTCTGGTACCTTTAACAATCTTAAGTCTGGCTTATCAGCTCCACTATCAGGTATGGGAACCGCTTTTTCATCTTCACTATTCGGCCTTGCTGGTTCTTTAATACTCGGCTTTTTAGACCTACAAGCCAGCCAATCTCAAAATCGTTTCTATAATGATCTTGAGGAGTGGCTCTCAAGTTTAACACGTCTTTCCTCCGGTGCTCTGACAACAGAGGGTGACCAATCGGTACCAGCTTATCTACAAGCACTCTTAGAACAGACTGCCGAGAGCCTTGAGAACCTACAGCGCACCTTGGCACGGGGAGCTGAAAGTAATATCCAAAGCAATCAAAATTTATCACGATTGACCGAAAGTCTCGGTAACTTGGGTGATCAAATGCAAGCAGAACAGCACTTGCTCATTAAGCTTGCAGAAAGCCAAACTGATTTAAAGTCTATCTTGGAACGTCTAGTAACAACCGAATCGAAGAATGGTTTAGATGAAGCAACACAAACCCACATACGTAATATTGACCTTTACATGGCTCGATTGCTAGAAGAAATATCAACTGGTCGGGACGACATTGTTCAGCAAATGCGGAGTGAAATTAAACTGCTTGCACGGACAATTTCAGCGTCCCAAGAAAATAACTAATAAAGATAATGGCTGCTCTCTCTCGCCGAAATCAACACCGCACAGATATTTGGCCTGGTTTTGTCGATGCACTGGCCACGCTTCTTATGGTAATTATATTCCTATTAATGATTTTCGTTATAGCCCAATTCTTTTTAAGCGAAGCTCTAACGGGACGCGATCAAGCGCTGGATAGATTACGCGGACAAGTTAGTGAACTGGCTGACCTTCTAAACCTAGAACGCAAAGCCAATGAAACATTGCGTAATGATTTTTCAACACTCTCAGATGAACTCTCTGCCTCGGTAATAAAGCGAGATAAACAAAAAATAAAAATTAAAACTTTATTACTCCAAGCTGATACCGCTGCAAATCAATTGACTACCCTCAAAAGTAAACTCGCCACAGCGGCAAAAAATACTTCCAATGATCGCACCAAACTCAAACAACAATTAACCCAAATCAACACTCTAAGTGAAGATATCCTAAAGCTAAAAGCACTACAGGAAGACCTAGAAGAAAAAATTAAAGCCACCCTGGTTAAAATTGCATCAAAAGAAGAGGCTATTATTACAGAAAAAACCCTTTCAAAAACTGCACGAGCTGAAGTTGCCTTTCTAAATAAACAGCTTAGAGCCTTACGCCAGCAAATTTCTCAAATTGCTGAAACGTTAGAGGTTTCAGAGGCAAAGGCTAAAAAACAAAAAACTCGAATAGCCAACTTGGGGAAACGTTTAAATGCTGCTCTTGCCAACAAGGTACAAGAACTCTCATATTATCGTTCAGAGTTTTTTGGGAACCTGCGGGCCGTTTTAGGTAATCAACCGGGAATTCGAATTGTAGGTGACCGATTTGTATTTCAGTCCGAAGTCCTGTTTAAAACGGGGTCGGCTGAACTTGGAGCAGAAGGTAAAACTCAAATAAAGCAATTGGCAGGTACATTAAATGAAATTACAAAAAAGATACCTAAAAAACTAAAATGGGTGCTACGAGTTGATGGTCATACGGATAACATCCCCATAAAAACCTCACGCTTTCCTTCAAACTGGGAACTTTCAACGGCACGCGCTATTTCGGTAGTTAAATACTTGATAGCGAATGATATTTTGCCCACCAATTTAGCGGCAACTGGGTTTGGTGAATTCCAACCTATTGATCCGCGAAATGATGAGATTGCGAACCGGCGCAACCGTCGTATCGAATTGAAACTTACTCAGCGCTAAAATCAAAAATATAAGCCAACTTAGTAAACAATTTTAAAGAGAGAATTACTATTAATTCGCTTGATTTACTGGCTACAAGTTAGTTACTAGAAAGTCAACTTGTAGAGAAAACCATTAGGGCCTTCATTTAAAGGGCGCCAACTAGATATGATCATTATTTTCACTATTGTATTCATTAATCTTGTCGGTTTTGGTATCATTATTCCATTGTTGCCGTTCTATGGTGAACATTTTGGTGCATCCCCAGATGAAGTCACATGGCTAATGGCAATCTATTCTCTAACACAATTTATTACAGCACCTATATGGGGAGGCTGCAGCGACCGTTTTGGTCGCCGACCGATATTACTAATAAGTCTTGCAGGAACGGTGATTGCGTACATTTGGCTTTCACTTGCAGAGGATTTACAAGCGCTTTATTGGGCGCGTGGCTTGGCAGGAATTGCTGCAGGCAGTATTTCGGCGGCGTTTGCATGTATGTCTGATATTACAACAAAAGAGACTAGATCCAAAGGGATGGGTTTAATTGGGGCTGCCTTTGGTCTCGGTTTTATCGCAGGCCCTGCTATCGGTGGTTTATTAGCTGGTAACGATCCAGCAACAACAAATTATACACTACCATCGCTGGTCGCAGCAGGGTTCTCCGGAGCCGCTTTGCTCGCTGCTGTTTTTTTACTAAATGAGACATTATCCAATGAACTAAAATCAAAAATTAAAAATCAATCTGTGAGCGAACGCTGGTTAATATTCATAAGTGCAATGAACCAGCCAACTGTCCGTCTAATAATGATTCTAACCTTTGTGTCGGTTCTTGCGTTTGCCGGCCTTGAAGCAACCTTTGCACTTTGGTCTAAACGCGAATTTGGCTGGGGGGTTGCCCAAAATGGATACATATTTGCTTTTATAGGGATCATCAGCGCCCTCATCCAAGGTACAATGATTGGCCCTCTTTCCCGCAGAATTGGTGAAGTCGGGATGGTAAAACAAGGGTTCATTGCACTTGGCATTGGACTTGCGATTTTACCCTTAGCAAATGATCTACCTATTTTACTCGTTACTTTGGTTATTATAGCCTATGGTTTTAGTATTTCCTCACCTGCTCTCAACACCCTCCTTTCATTGAATGTTCCCGATGAACTACAAGGCGGTGTTCTCGGGATTGGCAGATCTGCTTCAACACTAGCGCGTGCTCTTGGACCGGCAATTGCTGGCTATGTATTTGTACTATTTGGCAGAAGTTGGCCATTTTACATAGGCGCTTTTCTAATGTTTATCGTCCTAATATTAGCTCTAAGCTTTCCTAAGGATACAAAAGGGAGTAAGATTCAAAATCTAAAAAATCAATAATAAGTTGTGTTTCTCGCTTGCGCCTTGAGAAGGGCTCCGTTATAACGCACAGCAGTTTTGTCGGAGTTGAAAATGAAAAAAGATATCCATCCAGAATATCATGAAATCACAATCGCCATGACTGACGGCACCACTTATACCACCCGTTCTACATGGGGTGCTGCTGGCGAGACCATGAAACTTGATATTGATCCTAAATCCCACCCAGCATGGACAGGGGAACACCGGTTAGTTGATAGTGGTGGACAAGTTGCAAAATTCAATAAGCGATTTGAAAGCCTTGGTCTCAAGAGCTAAGTACATCAATGCTAATCAATAATCTTACAAAAGCATCGTTAATTTAATCACGGTTTTACGACCTCACAAAAAAAATTGGCGCGCTATTTTTGCGACCCCAATTTAGTTCAATCCCTACCAAACTCATCTAGATTAACATCATATTGAAGTTTTATCCGTGATGAGTATGCATTGCCACATATACAAAGATAATTACTTAGATTAAAACCTTGTTCTGTAGAACTTGTTCTAAATAAGGAGTGTGGATAAGTGTGCCGATCAAAAAATGGGTAACCAACACATTATTTGAAAATATTCTCGGCCCCTCGCCGAGCTTTCGTCTTTAAAATAATTTCTGCCTGAACGCGTTTAATCTCTGATTGGAGATGGACAACGTAATCACCAAGCCCTTCGATTGACATAACCTCAAGGTCCAAGACTTCGACCTTTTTCGGCTTTAATTTTTCCTCATCAGTATCCATAAGAATAACCTTAAGATAATTTATGAACGGCTCGCCAGTTTCCCATTTACCTAGTCAAACTGAATAACATTTATAGGTCTGCTAATGCAAATTTTTCCCAACGTGGTTTGACGGGGCTTTATGACGGGCCTATATTCGTGAATCAAAATAAAGTACGTTAATATCCTGGTAACCTCAGATACAATAAGTACAAGGAAAAGGAAGATGGCCCAGCCACTTATGCCGAAAGCAACAGCAGTTTGGCTAGTTGAGAATACAGCTCTTACATTTGATCAAATTGCAGATTATTGCAATTTACATAGCCTCGAAGTTCAAGCAATTGCTGACGGTGAAGTTGCTCCTGGCATGCAAGGTCTCGATCCAATCGCGAATGGGCAGCTAAAAAAGGAAGAAATCGTACGTTGCGAATCCGATGTGACGAGCCAGATGGAAATGGCAAAACCAACCATTCCACTTCCTAAAACCCGTCAAAAAGGCGCACGTTATACACCTATTTCAAAACGCCAAGATCGTCCCGATGCCATCGCTTGGTTACTTCGTAGTTATCCAGAGTTAAGCGATGCTCAAATTGGGCGCTTAATCGGCACTACCAAGCCTACCATAAATGCAATTCGTGACAAAACACATCGCAATTCTTCAACAATAAAACCGCAGAGCCCAGTTTACTTAGGCCTTTGTACGCCACCAGATTTAGAACAGGTGATCACGAAAGCGCGCGCAAGGGCGGGAAGTGATCACACCTCAACTGAGCCTTTGCCGCCAATTACTGTATCTGAACCAGAAAAAGAAAAATTATCAGAAAAACCACGTTTGCGACCTGAAGTTGCTCCTACAGCCGAAGAAGTTTTTGGCACGTCTACTCCGCTAAGTAAAAAAGAAGACGCCTCTCAGCTAAAAAGGGAAGACGTTTTTGGTCCAACTCCGGATATAAAATCACGTTCACCTGAAACTTAATAAATAAGAGATGGGTAAAAAAGTTATAGAAATTAACCATCAGAAACCTTCAATACATTGACTTGAATATTAAATGAACATGATTCTATAACCAAAATAACTTCTAATTTGCAACTGTCATTATAAGTTCATCTTTTATCTGAAGTTTTTTACGTTTTAATTCGGTAAGAACAAGGTTGTCAGGGTATAGGTGTTTGGCTTCACGTTGGAGCTCTTGATCAATATCGAAGTGTTTTCTTTTTAGTAACAATGCAAAATCCTGTTTTTTCATGTATTACTCCATCACTGTTAAAATGACCTAATTTAAGAAGTTTAATTCTGTCTATGAAAAAAATCTAGAGAAACTAAAAACTAAACTTAGTCAATAAATAAATAAGTCTAAAAAAGTGGTGTTAACACTGACATATTACACAAATACTAAAGGGGTATATCACGCAAACACTACAGGCTCGTTAGTCAATAATCGTCCTAGCACCGTCACTAATTATTAGAATCAACTTATTAGTAGTTTCTGCAATATCACCGGATATAATTGCTATATAATTTTTTAAATTGATTTCGGCATTAGCTATCGTCTCGGATGATTGATCGGAACCACCTTCGGATAACTGCTGGCCTGACTGATACAGAATCATTTGCTCCAATCTTTCACCCTCAAGCTCACAATTTTTTATTTTGTCGCGAAGGCTCTCGGATAGTTCACCAAGATCTAACATTCTTTCCTGTTTCATATTGCGTCTAATTTGCCGCAAACCTCTAATAACACCTGACTGCCAGGGTTCTATTGTTTCGATAATTTTAACAAACTCAGTAGGTTCAATAACTGCAGCACCTTCAGATGCTACCCAACAGCAATAAAGCAATATATTCACATCTGCACCAACACTCTCTTGAAGTGCCAAGCAAGATGAGGCAATGTTTTGTTGCCCATAAAATTTCAGAGAAAAATCCCAAAAAGGGTTTTCTTCGATCAATCCATTATTTTGCTTCATTTTATTTTTATAATTCTCAAAATAAGACTACATCAAATACATCGTATACTAGAATCTTATTACAATCGTGCGTTATAGTAGTCGTCGACAGGATACTTTAAGGTAACATTTTCCACAATTCGGGTAAATTTTATCTAATCCAATTCAATTCAAAAACTTCAACATGAAATAAAACACTAAACCAAACAAAGCGGTGGCTAAAGCTTGCGTAGGAATTAATGAATATTATAATATTTCATTCGTTCGATTAATGATATCAAAAATAGGAGTTTATCAATGACTAAGGCTAAGCCAATTATTGCTATCATTATGGGAAGTCAATCAGACTGGGCGACAATGAAACATACAACTTTGATCCTTGAAGAACTCGGTGTTCCTTACGAAGCAAAAATTATCTCGGCCCACAGGACACCTGCTCGCTTATCTAAATATGCGGAATCGGCCCGAGAAAGAGGTTTAAAAGTATTGATTGCTGGTGCCGGTATGGCTGCGGCTTTACCGGGGGCTGCCGCCGCCTTAACTCCTCTACCTGTTCTTGGCGTACCCATGGATGGAAAAGTAATGGGAGGTCTAGACGCACTTCTCGCAATGTCACAGATGCCTGCAGGCATACCTGTTGGAACGCTTGCTATTGGGAAAGCTGGCGCCATAAACTCTGGTATATTAGCTGCTAGTATCATTGCACTAAACGACCCTAAAGTGGCGGCGGCTTTGGATAAATTTCGCGCAAACCAAACAACTAACGTCACCGAAGACCCTATTGACTAAGGTAGCAATAAAGCTGACATTCCAAAAAATTTACCTGGGAAAAACTAGATCCAAACTTAACATTAAGAATTACCTCTGATAACCAATTCCGAACTATCGCATATAGGCCATTAAAAAGCTGAACGCTTAAATAGATTCAATGAACTGCTTAGTCGTTGGATATGTTTTACGATTTTACCTCGCAATTTGGGTATCTGCATTACATCATTTATACGTTGTGCTAAAAATAAATTAGTTTTGCTATAGTCTTGAGAAGTGTCCGACAACCAATATAAAATGGTCAAACCATAGACGCTAGCGAGCAACCCACGTTTAGTATAATAATTAAAATCTACGGCCGTATCCCCTGCTGTGTACCATATAACATCAATAGTTTTCATTGTTATTTGTAAACCAACGGGATGATTTCCCGGTAGTGTTAGAAATGATAAAAGCCTCCGGATTGCCTCTTTATGAGGAGAAAGCAACCTCAACCGAACGAGTACACTTGTAGAAATACGCTCTCGAATTGGCATTTCATCCAAATCAATCTTAGCTAATTCGGCTGCCATCTCACGGTCTATATAATCACCAAAATGTACAGCGATATCCTTCATTCCTCGAGGAAAAAGAAGGGCTGTATCAAGTGTCTCTTGCTCAAGGTCACACCGACCGGCCGCAAGGGATTCCTGGCTCCAACCATCAAATACTACGTGGGGCAACATCGCCAACAACAATCGATCTTTAGCTTCATTATTCTTATTTGCGCTCATTGTACCTCTTTTGAATTTTCATCATCAGGCTGGAGATCCCGCCCCTTTTGCATCAGCGGTATATTCTTATTAATTTCGTCAGCAAAACCGAATGTTTCAAAATTACTCATCCGCATCGGATACAGCTTACCATCTAGATGGTCACATTCATGCTGCACTGCCCGAGCATGAAAACCCTGTGCTTCGCGGTCTTGTTTGTCGCCATTTAAATCCACCCAAGAATATTTAATATGCGAATACCGCTCAACAGCACCCATAAAATTAGGAACTGATAAACAGGCCTCCCAATCAATATTTGTCTCAGCGCCGAGAGCCTCTATTTCTGGGTTGAGCATAATCGTCAAATCAATATCTGAGCTCTCTTCATCTTTTGTGCCCCGTGCCTGTGGTATAAAGAAAATTACTATTCGTTTCGGGGCGTAAACCTGTGGTGCAGCTAATCCAATACCACCTGAATCTTTCAATGTCTTAATCATATCCTCAATCAAAATCAATAATTCTGGATCTTTGAAATCAGTCACCGGGGAAGCTATCTGGTGCAAAACTGGG
>DUBF01000106.1:0-8075 GCA_012960465.1 Rhodospirillales bacterium
TTTGCCTCCTATTAATTCTAATTCTTGAATAGAACAAGCACCATCGATATTACCACCCGCACCAATAGTTTTTTGGTATATTTTTTCAATAACAAGTCTAAAATATTGTCCAACTTCAGGATTAGGTAAAGTAAAAGTTATGTCTTTTTTAGCGGCTGATGTGGTGTTATTTTCTGCCCATTCACTTGTATCATTATTTGCGGTTCCCACTGTTAGTCTATCGCAAATTTTCCAATTAACACCATTATTACTTTTTAATAATCTAAATACATAAGGTGAACGACCACCAATTTCATTTAAATTACCAGCTTTATTTGAAGGAACAATCTTAAAACTACTAACACCAACTTTTTGACCAATATTAACTTGGATCCATTCTCCAGAGACAATACCTCCCTGAGCTAAAGCAGTTGTAACAGAACCAATATAATCACCTTTATCATAATCATCGGCATATGTTTTTGGTGATAACCAACCATAAGTTCCGGTTACTACGCCACTAAAAGCAGGATTAATACCACCATTATTAGCTGCAAGATATATGCTACTATAGCCACCACTTTCAGTATAAGCTTGAGCGGTAATTGTTCCTGCCTTTCCAACATTATAAGGTGTAAAACCAGATTTGAAAGTCATTCTATAAGGAAATGCTTGTAGAACAGTATTTTCTATGGCTTCAGTTGTCTCGGCAAATTGAATTTTTGGACGAATAAATAAAACAAGTTTGTCTCCGGGGATAACCGGGAAGCCTCCTGTAGTACAAAAAGGACCATTACCACCTTGTCCTGTAATATCACGTGTTTCCATAAGTTGAGAACGACCAGGAACATTCATAAGTTGTTCAAAAAAAGATTTTAATGCTATATTAGATACGCCTGAAGCATCACGAATAGTACCGGCGTCACCATCAGCACCTGGCTTTAAAGGATTTGTTGCTTTACTTCCTCCTAAAACTTTTGAAAGTTGAACAGCCAAAGCATTATAAAATTTTATAGAAGCAGAAGAGTGAGTATATGTTTGGTCAGAATCTGTTTCTACATCTGTTTGAATTTGTGTAGGATCGCTAAACATAGCTGCTGAAAGGGGATGACCAACTAAATGAACACAAGCAACACGACCCATAGCTTCACCAAGCATTTGTTCATCTCCAATAGGGGCAATAGATGTATTATATTTTAGGGAATAAATATTATTGGCGGGTGTAACATGGACAGCACCGGTAGCATCTCTTAAAGTGCGACCACCCATAGGAATGCCAGCATTAGAATGATTACCAGTTTTTGGAATATGAACTAGTTTACCTCGTGTAATTGCTTTTGAGATACGGTCGCATAATTTATCAACAGCAGAAATGCCTGTTGTAACACCTGAGACATCGCTTGAAAAAAAGATACCGTCAGATGTTTCGTGATCGCCTACCAATATAGCACCAGATAAATCAGCAGCATTAAAAGAAATATCGTTGGCTGCGGTAGTCATGTCTAAAGTAAAGTCTAAATGAGAAGTAACAAAATCGGCTCCGGCGGTCTCACCAAAAACGATGGTATCACCGGACATATCGAATAGAACTGGAACTTGCAGAGTTGCCATTATATATATTATAAATTAATATTAATTATTTTATAATTTACTAAATTATAATTGTATTGTAATTTTCCAAACGTGTAAATCTACGGTTGATGTATTTATTTCATCGGTAGTTTCAAGGGTTAAAGAATCACTAACGGCTGAACCCATCCAACACCATTTATTTTCTTCTGAATCATCACCAGCATTGTCTTTACCAGGAAGCATTAAAAACTTTCGTAGATTGCGAGACCACATTAGTAACAAGACCACTAATATCAACCGCTTCGGCAGAAGGTTGTTGTGTCGAATAAGAACCTGCTATTTGTGTTTCTTTTACACCTATCATATTAATGGATTCTATACCTGTATTATTAGAAATATCTGCTATTTGTCTTTGTTTAATTACAAATCTCCAATATTTATAATGATGTAATGTTCCATCAAAATTAACTGTTAATGGTGTATCAGTATTGTTATAATACCAAGTATTAGTTGAATTAATATTGCTCCAAATTTTAATTATATTCCAATCGCCCCCGCCGACGGGATCATCGTTTGTTCCGAGCAATGCAAAATGTGTAGGATTTTGTTTTTGTGCATCTGTAGATGGATTATGATAAATAGGTTTTATTATAACTTTTGTTAAAGCATATTTTTCAGGAAATCTTACTTGTGTCCATTCACCGATATAAGCACCTAATGTAGTGGGTGTAGTTTGGTCATTTGATCCGGCTATATTATAAGTACCGTCTTCAAGATAACCTGGCGTATGTGAATAATTACCCACGTTTCCATATTCTGTTTGCCAGCTAGTTTTTCCTCCTGATCCACCATCACCCCAGGCATTTTTTCCCAACCAGTTTGCACCCTGAGCTCGATGGCCTGAGTCCTCCCAATATTGACCTCTATCTACACCATTTGTATGTACAGTTCCAGCAGAAAAATTATAAGCATCAACAAGTGGAGTTCCGGGAATTTGCCAACCTTGTAATGTGCTTTGGAATTGTGCTACAGTATCAGCCGAGAATTCAATTTTGGGTCTAATATACATGACGAGTTTATCTCCAGCAAGTATGGGAAAAGGTCCATTAGCTACAGTTTCTGTATTAGGAGTGCCGGCAGGAACACTTTCATCTCTTGCTTCAATCATATATTTTGCTCTTCCAGGAATTGTGAGAAGTTGTTCTAATACAGATTTTAAAGCCGGAATGCTCATCCCCGAAGCATCAAGTGTAGGTTGTCCTTGTCCGCCACCACATACAGGAGTAGGAGATAAAGAACCACCAAGAACTTTAGATAACTGTTCTGATATTTGATTATAAAAATTGAAAGTTATTGGCGCACCTCCTGCGGCACATGCAAGAAACGTTCGTGCGGTGGGCGTTTCAAGATAAGCTTGAATAGAAGCATCATCAACAAAAATGGATGCGGATAGTGGATGACCCACAAGATGAACACAAGCAATGCGTCCCATAGCATCTCCTAATTTTTGTTCATCACCAATAGGTGCTATTGAAGTATCATATTTTGGTGCATAAATATTGAAACTTGGAGTAGGGTCAACAGCCCCAGCAGCATTTCTTAAAGAACGACCACCCATAGGAATACCGCTATTGGACGAATTACCTGCTTTTGGAATATGAACTAATTTACCTTCCGTAATACATTTGGCTACTTTATTTGCGAGTAAATCAATTTCGGCAGAACCATGCGTTGAAGTTGCGGTAGCATATCCATAAAAAAGATTATCTGTACCGTCTTGGTCGCCAACACGTATAGCACGACTAAAATCTACCGCATTAAGAGATAAATCAGCAGAGTACGCAGTCATATCTAAAAGAAAATCCAGATGCGAAGTTATTAAATCACCAGTAACTTCTTCGCCAAATACTAAAGTATCTCCAGACATATCAAAAAGAACAGGCATTTGAATCGTGTATCCTGACATATATTAATTATTTATATTTTAAATAATTAATTATAGAGAAATTTCAATTTTCCAAATATGTTGGTCCATAGTATTAACAGCAGTGATGTTTGTTGATTCAATACCAATCATGGTGGCATTAGGCGAACCCATCCATCCGTATGTATTTGCTTCGGCAGCTTGACCGGCAGCGGCTCTTCCTGGGAATACAGTAGAAATAGTAGAGGCAGCTGCTCCGGCAGTAACAAGACCACTAATATCTTTAACATTTCCACTACTTACATCTAAACTGGAACCTGTAAATCCTAATAGATTACTTGCGGTAATATCAACAGTTTCAAAAGCGAATTCAACTTTTGGTCGGATATAAACAACGACTTTATCGCCAGTTTTGATAGGCATTCCAACGGTACTGGTTCTCGATCCTTCAGCGCCTAAACCAGTAACTTCAATAGCAGAGTCCATATCAAGAGCTCTTCCAGGAATATTCATTAACTGTTCAAACATAGATTTAACAGCTGGAAGTTCAAGACCATTTGATTTAATTTGTGAAGTTCTAAATGTTCTCATGGCTGTAATTTCGCCTGTGGTTAATGCTTTACTGAAATAATGAACTTCATCAAGATGAGATCCAAGCATACTGGAAGCTCTTGTAGCTGCTCTATTGCACATCCACGTGACAGTATTTGGATAAAATGCGGCTTTAAATTCCACATAGAAGAAATTCCATTTACCATCGACCTCAGCTGCTGTAACAGCAGGAGCCAGTTGAACTGTAATATTTTGGCTATGTGACCATGTTCTATTGGTTTCATTGATTATAACACTTTCTAATTGGACGGTCGCATTATCATCAAGAACAGCGAATCTATCATTATTACTTCCAGTGGTATCTCTCAGTTGTAATTTTACATTTTTATCATTAGGTTTGGTAACAGCGTGGAATACGGTTTGTTTATCAAGAATATTTAAAGAAGCATCAATATCAGATGTTCTTAACCAGAAAGTCATAGATCTAACATTAGTTTCCGAAAAAGAGGCAGCGGATAAATCATGAATATATAATGGTAAATTAGGTTAGTTGGAGGACACCCTCTCTTTATAATGCTTCCGTTACATTTGGCCAAAAAAACTTTGTCCAAATACATATTAGAGCTTTGGGATTAAGGCCAAAACTCTCAAAGGACTGCCACTACCCATGGCTATTTTTAGGGGAGGGGTAATAATAATACTACCCTTCGGCGGTAACTTATCGAGATTAGTTAAACTAGCTAGACCAAACTTATTTGCACCGTGCATAAAATAATGAAGTGGAAACGGTGGTTCAAATTTTGAAGCGGCGCCGTAATCAGTACCAATAGTCTCGGTTCCGAAACCACAAACATCGCGTTCAATCATCAATTTCACTGCGTCGGGATCAGGTCCAGGAGAATGACAACCATCCTCATCCATATTGAGAAACTTATCTGGATCATTAAAACGGTCACTCCACCCACTTTGAAAAAGAACCCAGCTTCCAGATTCTATAGAGCCGTGCTGATCTTCCCATTTTAGAATATCATTTTTAGTCAAAATAAAATCTGGGTTTTTTTTGACCCCATCAGAGTAATCAAGGACGCAGGCTGGAGCTAAAAATCTATTGACTGCAATGGTCTCTGTGTTGCCATCAACAAAATCTTGTCCTGATGTCCAGTGGCTGGGCGTATCAAAATGGGTACCTGCATGTTCTGCGGTGGTCAATGTACTCCATCTCGAGTGTCCGCCATCGTCCGTGTAGTTTGAGATGTATTCAAGACTAACTGGAGGTGGGTTCTTCCCATGACCTTCAGGCACTTTGATCATGGGGGTATTTGGACCTAGAGTGTGAGATAAGTCGATAATTTCTATTTCGTTCGATTTAATCGCTTTGTGAAATTGATTTAATAATTCTGATGTATTTGTCATCATTACCCCTTTGTCTTTTGTTATTTTGAATACGTATTATTCCATGGAATTAATAAGTTTTCAGCTAATACGACTAAAACATATAAAAAAATTCCTAGAAAACTGAGGAAGACCAGTGCAGCCCATGCTAAGGGTGCATTAATTTGTGAATTTGCAACCATCAATAGACTTCCCAATCCATCAGATCCACCAACAAACTCGCCAATTACGACACCTATAACGGCTAGAGTAATGGCAACTTTTGCGCCAGAGAAAATATGTGGTAAGGCTGAAGGAAATCGAATTTTAACAAAAATTTGGAAATAACTACATTTTAAAGATCGCGCTAATTCTAGCAACTCTTTAGGCGTTGAACGAAGCCCAGTTGCCGTATCAACAATCATTGGAAAAAAGGAAATAAAAAATGCGATTGCTAATTTCGATTCAATACCTGTTCCAAACCAGACTAAAAGTATTGGCGCAATAGCGACCTTTGGCACGGATTGTGTAGCAATTAACAGCGGATAAAACATCAGATTCAATGGTTTTGAATCGGTCATTAGTACAGCCATAGGTATCCCAATAACTATGGAAAGAATAAAACCATAAACACATGCCAAGAGTGTTTCAAAGCCCTCTGATAGTAATGCGGGATATTCACTTAAGATAGATTCAAAAATAATACCTGGCCGTGGTAAAACAACCTCAGATAAATCAAATATTACTACGTATCTGTCCCACAAAAATATTGTTATAATGAAACCGACTGTGGGGTAGATTATTTTTTTTATAATATCGCCGTTCATCTAATAACACCTAGTGCTTCTCCAGCATCCAACTCAAGTTGCTTAAAATAGTCAGTATACCTGTCGGTTGGATTTCTCGGGTGGGGCAGATTAATGTTAATTGTCTTTCTTATTTCTGCAGGGCGCTTACTAAAAACATGGACCTTATCTGACAGATAAATAGCTTCTGAGATACTGTGCGTTACGAATATTACAGTATTTTTTTCCTGATAATTAACTTTTAGCAAAAGGTCATTCATTTCCATTCTGGTAAGTTCATCGAGTGCTCCAAAAGGCTCATCCATTAATAGTATCTCGGGGGAGTGGATTAGAGCGCGGCAAAGTGCTGCCCTTTGTTGCATTCCACCGGATAATTCATGAGGCCAAGCATTTTTAAACTCGGTAAGGTTTGTTAGTTTAAGAAGACTAATAGCTTTGTCATCTATATCAGTGAGCTGTTTACCTAAGACCTCCAGCGGAAATTTAATATTTGATATAACTGAACGCCACGGCATGAGTGTGGGCGTTTGAAATACCATACCTACGTTTTCATACGGGCCCCTAACTAAAGAGTTAGAAACTGTTATTTCACCGGAAGTAGCCTCAATTAATCCACCAATCATTTTGAGCACGGTAGTTTTCCCGCAACCGCTAGGTCCTAGCAACGAAATAACTTCGCCGCTGCTAAAAGAAAAAGATATATCTTTAACCGCGACCAAATCGCTAGCGCCCTCCATGCCAAAAACTTTTTTGACATTTTGAAGGGTGCCCGATCCAAGACCTGGATCCTCAGGACCAGTATGTGAACTCGCTGCTGACACGCAAATTATATAATATAACTAAGGTTTAATTGGATCTTTTGGCAAAAAACTTAAATCGTACAAATCTTCTGCTCTAGGGGCTTTTGATTTATCAATTTTAGTATTGTTAACCATAAAATCTCTCAACTTAGATATTTTTTTCTTCGAGAACCAACCGAGCCCGTGTTTTTTTGTCTCCGGTGTTATAGCCAGCTTCCTTAGTATCGCAATTTCTTCGATGGTTATCTGCTCATTAAGGCCTTTTGAATATTTTTTTTGACGTTTGGCAGCGTCAGCAGGATTAGCAAAGGTGTGTTGCCAACCCTTTAACGAGGCTTTAACGAATTTGCGCACTGTGGTTGGATTGTTTTTTATAAATTCTTGTTTCGCGCCAATACCATTTGAGTATATATCAAGACCAAAATCGCCAAAGAAGAGGGCTTTAGCAGTCTTACCTTTACCTTTGGCTGCACGGCTAATACCCGGCATTGTCAGTATAAAGAAATTAATTGCTGCAGCTTTACCCGTCATCAGCATAGGTATTTGTACCGAGGGGGAGGCATAATCGTATTTCAGTTTTTTTGGATCTAAACCTTTTGTTGCCATAAAGGCTTCGATTATTTTAGGCACAAAGCTCCCGGGAGCTGTTGTTAGAGTAAGGCCTTCTAGGTCTTTGAGCGTTGTCACGTTTGCGCCCGGATCTAGAGAAAACACAGCATATGGAGCCTTCTGATAATTTACAGTGAGCATCTTAATGGTTGACCCTTTCGAACGCCCGATTACCAACCCAGGAACGTCAACAAAGCCGAATTGGGCCACATTACCTTCAATATTCTTAATTACGCTAGCCGTTCCTCTTCCTGGGATTATTTTTACATTTAGTCCCTCTTCTTTATAAAACCCTTTGTCGAGTGCTACATACCATGGTGCATGACGTCCTAGTACAATAAAATCCAGCGAGAAAACTATATTTGTTATTTCTTTTGATTGAGCTTTTCTTGAAAGATTAGGCGATAAAAAAGTAGCAAATACCAATGTAATAACTATCAAATTTATTAATCTAGACATGTC
>DUBF01000106.1:8138-20709 GCA_012960465.1 Rhodospirillales bacterium
GATCTCTTATGTTGCATTGGCCTTCTTTATAGCAAGGCGAGACAAAGGTTTTTCATCAATTGGCCAATGTACAATCGCAGCGGCAAGGCCGAGCGCTGCGCCTAACCACCATACCACATCATATGATCCTGTAGCATCAAAAAGCAATCCTCCCAACCAAATTCCTAAAAAACTACCGAGCTGATGGCTCAGAAAAACAATGCCAAATAAGGTCGCCATATAGCGCAAGCCAAAAACTTGAGCAATAATTCCCGAAGTAAGAGGCACCGTAGAAAGCCAGAGCAGTCCCATTGAAGCAGCAAATACAAAAAGAACTGTCTCAGTTTTTGGTAAAAGCATTAATCCAAGGATTAACAATCCCCTGAACAAGTATATAAAGCTCAAGCTTTTCTTCTTACTCCAACGTTGACCGATTAAACCAGATCCAAGTGACCCGATAATGTTAAAACCGCCAATCAGTGCCAATGCGATAGCTGCAACTTCCGCGTCCAATCCCAGGTCACTTACATACGGTGGCAGATGAATCGTAATAAACCCAAGTTGAAACCCGCAGACAAAGAACCCAATAGTTAATAAAACAAAGCCATAGTGATCTTTCGCTTCGCTTAACGCATCCTTTAGACTTTGATCACTATGAATTTCTCCTTTGGCTTGGGTGTCTGATGGTAAGACGAAGGCTAATGGAAAAATCAATAAGACTACACATGCGTGGATATAGAGGGCATCATGCCAGCCATAAGTATAAATCCAATGCAGTGCCAATGGTGAAAATACCACCTGCCCCACGGATCCAGCGGCCGTACCCAGACCTAGGGCAAGTGATCTCCGCTCAGGGCTAACGACACGGGCGATTGCTGCCATCGCAATCGAAAAAGCCGTAAAAGCAACACCTAATCCTGTCAATAATCCACCGAACAAGTATAAACTGACAACACTTTGTGAACCAGCCATTCCAATAATTCCCAGCGCATAGAATACCGATCCCAGCATAAGCACCCGCATGGGACCGTATTTATCAGCGATGGCTCCAGCGATTGGCACCGCCAAACCCCAAAGTAAATTCTGGATGGCCATAGCTAGACTAAACGTCTCCCTACTCCATCCATTAGCACCGGTCATAGGCTCCATAAAGAAACCAAACATAGAACGCGTGCCAAATCCCATCATGGCAACCAAACACCCTGAAGCAATTACAAGCATCGGAGAACGCCAATTAATATTCATCTAAGAACCTTCAATAAATTAATGTCGGACCCTATGGTTCGTGTTCGTGGCCGCCAATAAAAAAGCTAACTACACAAAAAAATATAGACTTGGAATGAACAAGCCATTGACCGGGATTATCAGCAAAAAATATAAGCTCCGGTTTTTGTCTAAGAACTATTAGATATATATCTCTCTTAGGACCCGATATGTCTGTCATTCTGTTTCGACGAACGTTTCTATGGCCTAAAGAAAGGTTACCTTTATTAAAAGTTCACCCACTCGGTTATTGCCATTTGAAATAGCTCGTAAGAAGTCTGCACAATCCTCTCGGAATTATCAAAAACCCGATATTCTTCATGAATATTCTATTATGCCCAATAATTAACCATAAATTGAAAGTGATTATTAATTAGGCATATTAGAATGCAATTTAAATAGAATTATGACCTAACATATTGTTACTAAAGGTTAAATTATTTTGGCACGCTTTTTGAATTGAACAAATAGTATATTTCTAATCAGTAAAGAAAGGATAATACGATATGAAACTCATTACTGCGATTGTCAAACCGCCAAAGTTAGAAGATGTCCGATCCGCTCTAGTAAATATTGGGATCGAAGGGATGACAACAAGCGAAGTCTCAGGATTTGGGCGCCAAAAGGGCCACACAGAAATTTATAGAGGTGCAGAATACGAAATTAGCTTTGTTCCTAAGGTAAAGATTGAGGTTGCCGTAACTAATGAACAGGTTGAAGCGGTAATCGAAGCCATCACTTCATCTGCTGGAACAGGCAACATTGGTGATGGAAAAATATTTGTTATTGATCTTGGCGAAACTGTCCGCATCAGAACAGGCGAAACTGGTGAGGATGCACTTTAATTAATCTTAGGAGTAATTTTATGAAAAATTTGTTAAAAACGATAACTCTAGTGGGTATATTAGGAACTCTGGTCACTATTGATCCGGCGTTAGCAGCCGAAGCCAAACCCAAGCTAGACACTGGAGATACGGCTTGGTTGTTAACCTCAACGGCAATCGTATTGTTAATGACTATCCCAGGCGTAGCACTTTTCTATGCGGGCATGGCCCGCAAAAAAAATGTTCTATCAATTCTAATGCAAAGCTTTACAATTACGTGCCTTATTTCGATTATTTGGATGGTAGCAGGCTATAGCTTAGCATTCTCGAAAGGTGGAAATGATTATGTTGGCAACCTTGATTTCGCGTTCTTAGATCACTTAACCACCGGTGCGATTAATGGCACTATTCCGGATTCTCTATTCGTAGTTTTCCAAATGACATTCGCAATTATCACCGCAGCTCTTATAACCGGAGCACTTGCAGAACGAATGAAGTTTTCTGCACTACTTTGGTTTGTAGGCCTTTGGTCAATTATTGTTTATTCACCCGTAACATTTTGGGTTTGGGGGGGAGGCTTTCTAGGCAATGCGGGTGTACTTGATTTTGCTGGTGGAACTGTCGTTCATATTAACTCCGGCGTTGCCGCACTTGTTGCGTGCATAATGCTTGGAAAACGCAAGGGATATGGAGTAGAAAATTTAGCCCCACACAATCTTGTCCTAACCGTAATAGGCGGATCCCTATTATGGGTTGGCTGGTTTGGCTTTAATGCTGGTTCAGCTTTGGGCGCGAATGGAGGCGCAGCGATGGCAATGACAGTAACGCAAATAGCAGCAGCAGCGGCTGGCTTAACATGGATGCTAATAGAGTGGGTTATTCAGAAAAAACCTACCGTCTTAGGAATCGTCTCTGGAGCAGTGGCCGGATTGGTTGCAATCACCCCAGCAGCAGGATTTGTTGGCCCAAAGGGGGCTTTGGCAATAGGTATTCTAGCAGGGTTAATTTGTTTTTGGGGAGCAACTGTTCTAAAACACAAATTAAAGTATGACGATAGTTTCGACGTGTTTGCCGTTCACGGCCTCGGCGGCATAACAGGTGCCGTATTAACCGGGGTCTTTGCCGTTGAGGCAATTGGCGGAACAGCTGGAGCACTTGAAGGAAATATTTCCCAAATCAGCACTCAACTATACGGGATTGCAGCAACGATTATTTGGAGCGCTGTAGCGACCGCAATTATTATATTTGTAGTTGATAAAACTATAGGCATTCGTGTTGATAAAGATTCTGAAGCCGAGGGTCTCGACCTCAATCAACATGGGGAAATGATCCATTGATAATAAATTAAACCAATTTCTGGGTTGTCTCTTTCTACTCGCTTTGGAAGCCAGGTTTTGCAGTCAAAAAAGACATTAGAGGGGGTCCTAGTCTCTAACTCTAGTGTCTTAAATAAGGGTTGTTTCTAGCATGCACGCCTAGAAACAACCCTTTTTTATCCAAGGGAAGGATAGTTAAACTTTGATTGCATCTTTTCGGCCTACTGTTAGACTTATTATTTTCGAACTCGAAGGAAATAATTGATCGTCATGGATTGGTCTGTTAGACACCACCCCGCCTTTTGGGGTAGCAAGAAACTTTCCTACCCTAACGTACCAAAGGAACACGCTAAGTTTTCCGAGAGCGTGGTAGTTGGTAATCTGATTTTTGCCTCGGGCTGCATCGGGAAAGAAACCAAAACCGGTGCACCCACGCCTCACAGTATCACGGAGCAGGTGTTTTTAGCCCTCGAAAATACGCGAACCGCATTGGAGATTGCGGGCAGTTCTATGGAGAACATTGTAAAAACCTTCTCGCTTATTCGAGATCTCTCTACTTATGGCGAATACCGGAAAGCGGAAACGGAGTATTATGAACTTCATGCGCCAACCCTTATCAGAAGGCCCCCATCAGCGACCCTTATGGTATACCCGGGCCTCGCATTGCCGGAGTTTGACCTTGAATACGAGGTGATGGCAGTCGTTGATCGAAACGCAGAAAATTGGGAGGTCACTTATTACCCGGAATTCTGGGCAGGCAAAGAACTTGCCTATCCTCAAGTACCAAAAGAACATGCTAAGTTTGCCCGTACTCAGGTTGTAGGACAATTGGTTCTGGTTTCCGGTTGCCAGGCGCTTGATCATGATACGGTCAAAGTAGAGACCATGGACTTTGCTGAACAGACGCAAATTTGTCTTGAGAAAATTCGGATGGGCATGGAGGAAACAGGAGGGTCGTGGGAGACAGTCGCAAAGACCAATGTTTTTATCAAAAATGCAACCCTTTTAGAGACCTACCGCCAGGTAGAGAGAGATTACTTCAAAAGCCATGCCCCTGCCCTAGTCGACCAACCACCTGCCAGTACGACCTTTATCGTCACCGAATTACCTAGGCCGGAGTTCCTCGTAGAAATTGAGGCATTTGGCGTGGCTGGTGATAATGGAAGTCAATGGCCGGTTAGGTTCTGCAAGGGTGTTGCCCACCGGTCTGCAAGTGTTCGAGCGGGGGAGTTGGTCTATTACTCCGCCTGTCATGGTACCGGTTCTTTAGAGGAGCAGATCACCGGAGGATTCGACAAGCTCCGTGTTGCCTGCGAACAGGCCGGCTCGACCCTCGACAAGGTCATAAAAACTAACTTGATGCTCACTAATACGGACGGCTACGCGAAGATGCGCCGCCTCGAAATAGAATATTATGAACAATACGCCCCTAACCTAGTGCCTAATCCGCCGGCATGTACTTATATGCAGGTTGAGGCGATTGAGGATGCGGATACAGTTTTTCAGGTGGATGCAATTGGTGTGATATGAAGATTGTAGTATAAAAAGGGGAGAAAAATGGACCATGTATGTATTTGACCTTGAAGGGGAGAAAGAATTCAGTCCGGAGAAACACGTTGAAAAAATTTTACAGGTTGTCTCAGGCGGAGATGTGACTATTGCCTGTTGGGAACCAGGACAGAAAAGCCCTAATCACTTCCACCCAGACGCCACTGAAATTTATTTTTGCTACCAAGGTGGTGGAAAAATGAAAACTGAGGATGGAACAGTCGATGTTTTCCCCGGTGCATTTATCGTTCATCCTCCAGGTGAATTGCATGAATATATCAATGGTCAAGAACGCACCATGTTATTCAGAGTAAGGTACGGTAAGGATATGACTTCCCATCACGTATAATATACTGATCCAGAAAGGCCTCGTAGCGGGCGAGCGACCCTGATTAAAAATAATTTCTGGGTCTTAATAAGTCATAGTTTTTAAGCAAACGGAGTTCGTTATGAATAAAACAAAAACAGAGGGTGCTTACAAAGCAGGAAATGGTGAATACGTATTTGAAGTCGACCAGCTCGAGGGGTTGATGGCGGGGCCAGGATATGCCGAGACCTTTGGACCAGTTGTCGAGGGAGAATTAACACAAGTAGGTGTAATGACCCTTCCCGCTGGGCAAGGATCCGACCCCCATTACCATGCTAATGAACAGTGGGTATATATCTTACAGGGAAACCTGGAAGTAACGGTAGATGGAAAGAAATCGTCGGCTGGGCCTGGTGGATTAATTTATTTCCCTGCAAACGTGGTTCACTCAGTAACAGTTTCTCCAGATGAAGATTGTAGGTTCTTTACCTGCAAAGACATGCGGACAGGTATAGCAGGTACCCCGGTAAAGTAGAATTAAGTAGTACCAATTTAAGTTTTGCAAGTAGGTCCTGAGAGGATCTCTAACGGCACGCAGACTTGGCTAATCTGAGCCTGCAATAGTGACACAACTATTTCAGAGACCCCTGGTACACTCAACCACAAAAAATCAAATAGTTGCTATGTTAGCAAAGCTCTTCAGTCCAAGCATCAAAACCATATACCCAATCAGGATTTTCAGACTTGCGCAGCCACTGATTACTGCTCGAGTCATGCTGGATTTTACTTGCTCTGGAAATACGCGTAGCCTCATAGTGCTTGAGGGCATCGATCCAGTTGGGATAACTTCCGACGCATCGAGATAAAATAACAGCATCTTCCAATCCCATAGCTGCTCCCTGAGCCATAAATGGCATCATGGCGTGGCAGGCATCTCCCAACAATGTTACCCGCCCCTTTGACCATCGATCCAGAGGTTTCCGGTCATATAATGCGGTTCGGTCAATTTCAGTTATAGAATTAATTACCGCTCTTATTTCCTCGTGATAATTAGAGTAGTATACTTTTATTTTCTCAACATCCCCGCTCATTGACCAAGATTCATGGACCAAACTCGTTTCTGGCATTGTCGCAAATAAAAATAGTTCCTTTTTCTTGTTGATGGCATTTGTAACAATTTGGCTTTCAGGTATTGGTCCCCACCATTTAACAAAACTTGATATGTCATAGCCCTTTATTCGGTCGATCGGTAAAATTGTTCTATATGCCGACATCCCCGCAAATCGAGGTTTCTCAAAACCAAATAGATTTTCACGAACCACTGAATGGACCCCATCTGCACCAATTACTCCTACGGCATCAACCGTTGTTTTATCTTCAAATAATAATCGGATTTTTCCATCGTGATTGCGAAGAGACTTAAGCTTTTTACCAAATTTAATGGTATTACTTGTCACTGATGCTTCCAAAACTGCCATCAGATCTGCTCGGTGAAGCATCAAAGGTGCCACGCCATATCGTGCTAAAGCGGAGCTACCAAGTTTAACTCTGGACGTCTCTTCACCGGTATCCCAGGTTCGGCTAACCCGGAATTCAGGTGTATAAGACTTTTCCCTTAAGGCATCCCCGATCCCCAGACCATCAAGTACTTTAACAGCATTCGGCGTCATATTGATAGCAGTTCCGATACGCCCAAAGGCCGGTGCTTGCTCATAAATTACAGACGACACACCGATCCGACGCAACGCAACTGCAACAGCCAATCCACCTATTCCAGCACCAATAATTGCTACACTATCACCTAGCTCACGTGTTCTTTTTGTCGCCATATAAACGCCACCCCTTCAACCCGAGGAAAAAGGTTATTAATTAGCGATAAACGGCACAAGTCAAAAACATAATAGAAAGTCGGACTTGCAAGGATGGCTAAACTAGAAGTTGTACAACTTAATTTAGAAAGCTACGGTTTCAATGATCAACGGATTACCTGATTTAAAGACAAAGGCAGCGTTCACATCTATAATTCTCTCCAATATATCTTGATAAAATAGAATTATTCGTAGCGAAGTGCTTCAATTGGATCAAGACGAGCAGCCTTCCTTGCTGGATAAAAACCGAAGAAAATGCCAACAGCTGCAGCAAAACCAAATGCCAGAAACACAGAATTTATTTGAATAATAACAGGCCAACCACCGAGTTTTGCGATTCCGACTGAACCCAACAAACCCAAAATTGTTCCTATAACGCCCCCGATTAAAGACAATGTCACAGCTTCGATTAAGAATTGTAACAAGATATCCTTTCCATTAGCACCAACTGCCATCCGAAGACCTATCTCTTTGGTACGCTCAGTAACAGAGACTAGCATAATATTCATAATACCAATTCCACCAACAATAAGCGAAACAGATGCGACCGCAGCTAACAATAAAGTCATAATTCGAGAAGAGTCAGCACGCGTCTGTAACATTTGACTGAGATTTCGAACAAAGAAATCATCAGGCTGGCCTGGTTGTATACGATGCCGCTGACGCAGTAAATTTGTCATACCTCTCATCGTTTCGTCTACACCATCGGCAGTATACGACTTCACAAACATTATATTTACCAATTTTCCTTTAAGACGCCGTCCACCAAGTAAACGTTTTTTTGCGGTTGAAAGAGGTACCAAAACCGCATCATCTTGGTCTGTGCCCATAGGTGTTTCACCCTTTCCAACGAGGGTTCCTATAATTTTAAACGGTACCCGTTTAATGCGAATATTTTCGCCAACCGGACTAACCCCCTGAAACAAGTTCTCAATAATAGTTTCCCCGACCAACGCAACTTTTGCTGCTGATTTAACCTCATCACGGTTAAACCAACGGCCGCCATTTAATTTCCATTCCTTGGCGATTTGGAATTCTGGTGTGACCCCATAAATAACCGTAGACCAATTCTGATTCCCGTAGATCAACTGCCCACCACCTCGCACAATTGGTGCGGTAACGTGAACGCTGTCAAGTTCATTTTGAATGGCAATAGCATCGTCTTCGGTTATAGTTGGGCGAGAGCCACGGGCACCCCGTGCACCCCCCGAGGTGGTTGTACCTGGTAAAACCAGAACCAAATTTGAACCAAGGCTTTTGATTAAATTATCTACTTTAGATTGAGCTCCTGCACCAACAGCTACCATGATAATTACAGCAGCAACACCTATGATGATGCCCAATGCCGTCAGAACACTACGCATAACATTTGTTCTAATAGCTCCAAGTGCTGCAACCAATGAGTCTAAATAGGTCACTAATTCATCCCCACTTTAGAATTTTCATATTCCGTATATAATTCCTCTGCATTAACGCGTTTGGTATTAATTTCTTGTTCGACAATATAACCATCTTTAAATTTTAGAATGCGGTCTGCAAATTGGGCAACATCTGCTTCGTGGGTCACGACTACAATGGTGATGCCGATAGTGTTAAGTCTCTGGAACAAGGCCATTATTTCAATACCAGTACGAGTATCAAGAGCGCCAGTTGGTTCATCTGCTAGAATTAGCATAGGATCGTTAATAAGTGCCCGCGCAATTGCCACCCTTTGTTGCTGGCCTCCTGATAATTGGGAGGGGTGATGGTCCATCCTGTCATCTAGGCCCACTTCTGTGAGCACCCTCTCTGCCGCTAGCTTTCGATGCTCTTGGCTAGTTCCACTATACATGAGGGGCAACTGTACGTTGCCAAGTGCAGACGTTCGTGCCAATAAATTAAAACTTTGAAAGACGAAGCCAATTTTCTGATTACGAATTTGAGCAAGTTCGTCAGCAGATAATTTTGCAACATCAACGTCATCAAATATGAACTGCCCCGAAGTTGGTGTATCAAGACACCCGATTAGGTTCATTGCTGTTGTTTTACCGGAACCCGAAGGCCCCATTATTGCAACGAACTCTCCCACTTCGATAGAAAACGAAACACCACGCAATGCCTTGACAACATTCTCACCAAGTTCATATTCCCGAGCCAAATCAATAGTTTCTATCAAAACAGGAGGCATTAATTTATCCACCAAAACATTGCATTTATCATTGAAGCCGTTTCATCCCAGTGATCACATTCTGGCCTTCTCTAACCTCACCACGCATCAATTCAGTAGCGCTCCCATCGCCGACGCCGATCATAACATTAACTGCCTTGGGGTTACCATTTTCAAGAACCCAAACACGTCCTGGACGCGCAGGGTTCATTCGACGGGAAGCCAGCAACTGTTTATATTTCAATTTTTGTTCCGGATTTAAAATAGTCGTTATACGTGTCGAATTTTCCTGAAGTAATTTTTGAATTGCCTCACGAAAGCCCGGACCGCGGCCCGCTTGAGCGAGACTACGAATTCGCTGACGCAAACCGCGACCAAACTCCTTAACTTGCTCTTTTTGATCATCACTGAGACCCACAACTTTCACCAATTGCTTCATACGTGCTTGAGCTTGGACGCGTCTCGCAGCCATATTTGGTGGACCACCCCTTCTGCCAGTGCGAGGCGAAGCAACTGACTTCTCCGCTAAACCAGGTGGCTGAAATCGTAGAGATCGATTTGGTAACTTCAATACATTTTCCCTATTACTGATGTGTACTTGCACATTCGCCGTCATCCCAGGCAAAAGTTTTAAATCCGAATTTTCAGCAGCAATCACTACGGTATAAGTCACCACATTTTGAACAGTTTGCGGCTTCTTTCGTATCTGCCTAATGGTCCCTTTAAATTCCCGACCCGAAAAGGCATCAACGCTAAATGTAGCCAATTGCCCTGGCTGTATTTGACCGATATCCGCTTCATCAATATTGGTTTCGACTTGCATTTTTCTAAGATCTTGGGCGATCGTAAACAAAATTGGGGCTTGTAAAGATGCGGCAACTGTCTGCCCAATATCAACATTCCTGTCTATAACTACACCATCGACTGGTGAACGGATAAAAGTATTTTTAAAATTGACTTGAGCTATATTAAGCGCTGCGGCTTTCTGCTCCACTTGAGCGCTAGCGTGAAGTACCTCTGCTCGCGCTATTTCCAATTGCGCCTTTCTCGCTTCGATAATTGAACGTTGGGCTGCAAGTTGGGACTTTGCTCCCGCCAATTGTGCCGCTGAAACTTGCCACGCTGCGCGTGCCTTATCGAGCGTACTTACCGCCACAACACCTTTTTTTTGTAAGATTTTTTTGCGATCAAAGTCTTGCTTCAGGTTCTTTGACGTAACCGCTAATCGAGACACATCTGCATCTACCGAAGCCAAGACAGAATTAGCATTTCCAATATTGGCGATAGCTTGAGTGATACCAGCTCTTCGAGTAACAACAAGAGCCTTCGCAACGGCTAATTCTGCTTCAGCCTGTTTTACCCGTGCAATAAAGCTCTCGGGATCAATCCTAGCTATAACCTGACCCGCTTTTACCTTTGAATTGAAATCAACATGTATTTTAGAAACCTGACCAGAAATTTCTGAACCAACCTCGACTGTTACAACTGCGTTCAACTCTCCCGATGCCGAAATTGACTTTTTTATATCTCCCCGTTTCAATTCCTCCAGACGATATGTAACGCCTGATGTATCATCTCCCACCCATAGGAAAATACCTAAAAAAATTACGCAAGCTAGGCCTATCACAGTAAATACTAAAGCTCTGTTCATAACTAAATTATTCCTATGGTTTGATATAAGAGTCCAGACATTTAAGAATACTTTCTAATTAACAACAACTTTTATCGTGGGCGGTTTTGTTGGAACAGTGTACGGAGGCGTTTTGGATCAATTTTGAGTAACCGCGCAGCGCGGTTTATATCCGGCGGTGGTGGTCCAACCGCACGGCGCAATTCGTTGAGGTCTACACTGAGTTCACGGGCAATGGCAGCAAGCGGACCGTCACCTCGCCTTGGTCCGGCACGCCGAGGGCCGCCCTGCGGTTGATTGGGCTGGCCACCTGCCGAAGACGGATTATTCGTGTTTGCCTTTTGAGCACGTGTGCCGCGTAAACAACCAATAGAGTATGGATATTCGTCATTCATATGATAATGATAGATATTCTGGACAGTACCATCCCACATAACTGGACCTTCATGGCCGTGACAGACATCCAGGTTTTTATTGGTTAAAGTCCGGCCTCCAACATCCTTGACGCCGAATACCCCAAATCCATCCAAGGCATAAGCAATCAAGGAACTATGGCCGTTTTGGTCTGTGCCGTTTGGCAGACATGGTGCGTAATCGTGATAGTGATACTGTCCACTACGCTCCGGATGTCCGCCACAGACATCTAAAATTTCATAAGCTGGTGCATCGCGCCCACCGGCATCAACGGCATTGTAAAGCGCTCCACCCACCAACGTGAAAGCGGTCAACCCCATAGGTACGCAACTTGGTGACTGCGCAAATTTTGGCATCAGTGGCAAGCGCATTAGGATTTTCTGTTCGCGGATACTATTTGGATTACGATCATATTGATAAGCCGGATCGGATTGACGAATAGGAAATTCTCCAGTCGGGTGAGTTGGTAGATTGTTCGCCCGCACGATCCGCATGCCTTTTTCCGTGACAATGTTGATCCTGGCATTAGGCCAATCAACCTTTCCATTAACATGTAGTTTTTTATGCGGATGATACTTATCGCCTTGCAGCCATGGTCCTGTCCGATGCGCCCCAGGCGCGTTCGGATTGAAGTTTTGCTGACAGGAAAACAAGTGGTTGATTTTTGGGCCTGAGGATATTCGTCCATCACCAAGCCAGCGGCTATCATGGCCTTGGGCGCTAGAGGCAACCCCGACAGTAAACATTACAAACATTGCCATCAAGAATAGTCGATATAGTTTAACTGATCCTTTTGTCTTTGGAATGATAACGGCAAGACTTAAAAGAAGGGTGGACTTACGCATAACTCAAGAATCCCTATTTTGCTTTATCAGTTTAATTTTTAGCCATTTGCTTCACGTTCATAGCGGAGTTTACGTCGCCTTTCCCTGCGTTGTTGACGTTTTTCCTGTGTGCGGATCGCCTCCAGAACCAGTCTTTTGCGTTGATCCCCAGTAATTTAGGCCGAAAATTCAGCCATCATGCTGTGCATCGCCGTTTGGCCAATTTGCATATCTCCTTGCAGAGCCGTGAGGGCACTCTTTAACGAATTTTTATCAAATGGTTCTTGCGCCAAAGCGGCAGTTACCCGTCTGCCGGAGCTTGATCCGGCATCAGTCAAATGGTTTCGACAGCAAAATCAGCTTTGGCAGCACCGTGAGTGCTGCCAAAAGGGCGATGAACATTGCCGCTCCGGTTAACACGCCAAAAATGACCGTCGGGGTGAAGTTGGACA
>DUBF01000107.1:0-20123 GCA_012960465.1 Rhodospirillales bacterium
TTAACCCACATAGACTTAGGCGAATAACCATCAATCGCCGTCAGTTTAATCACCTGTGCTGAATTTACCTGGGTCGTAATCCCAAGCGCGAGCAAAGCGGTACCAACAGCGAATGCCCTTTTGGTAAATATATTTCTTATAATTGTCATAACTAAAGATCCCTATTTCTATTACCAGATATGATGAAAACCATTTCTTCGTGAAAGAAATTCAGTCCTATACAAGACTTCCAATAATGTAAAGTCTATCCGTGCAGAGGTCATTTTAAATTGACAAATGTCAGATTGAGCATCTTTCTTAAATTCAAAGATACTGGGAGCAATATACATTCAAAATATCACGCCACAATTCAAACCTACTGCTCGTCAATCGTATTATATTATTTATCTATAAAATACTTTCTGAACATCTGGATGAAAAAGATAATTAATCTAGTTAGTATTTGAGACAGAATGTTTTACTTTACTAACTCAGGCTTCTTATCATCCAAACCGCGACTACCTTTCCCTGACCGTTTTTTTTCTTTACTGGTAAGCATTGCAATTTTAGAGTATTCGAAATCAAGTTCCTTATTTTTAACTTTTACCTGAACATTGCCACCCTTCGTTAAATCTCCAAACAATAATTGTTCGGAAAGAGGCTTTTTAATATATTCTTGGATAACCCTAGATAGAGGCCGCGCACCAAATTTTCTATCGTAGCCTTTCTTAGCCAACCATTCGCGAGATTGATCCGTCAGGGTAATGGTAACGTCACGATCGCTCAATTGCGATTCAAGTTCCATCACAAATTTATCAACAACCTTGCCCATAACTTCCGGTGACAAACTGGAAAAAGAAACAATGGCATCAAGACGATTACGGAACTCAGGCGAAAACATTTTTTCAATGGCCTCTTCGTCATCACCTTCCCTCTCTTCGCGCTCAAAGCCAATTGAAGCTTTAGCCATTTCTACAGCGCCAGCATTGCTGGTCATAATCAAAACAACATTCCTAAAATCAACGCTTTTGCCATTGTTATCTGTTAACTTTCCATGATCCATAATTTGCAGTAAAATATTAAATAAATCAGGATGAGCTTTCTCAATCTCATCAAGAAGCAAAACAGCATGAGGCTGCTGATCTATTGCATCTGTCAAAAGCCCCCCTTGATCAAAGCCAACGTAACCGGGAGGAGCACCAATCAAACGCGAAACTGTGTGTCGTTCCATATATTCCGACATATCAAAACGCACCAAATCTATGCCCATGGAACGAGATAATTGTCTCGCCACCTCAGTTTTGCCAACGCCTGTGGGACCAGAAAATAAATAGTTTCCAATTGGTTTCTCAGGGTCACGTAAACCGGCCCGAGCCAGCTTGATAGCACCGGAAAGTTCATTTATAGCGTTGTCTTGACCAAACACCATAGTCTTAAGGTCACGCTCCAAATTAACAAGAATTTTCTTATCATCCCGTGAAACAGTCTTTGGTGGTATTCGTGCCATTGTCGCAATGACATTTTCAACATCTTTCGCCGAAATAGTTTTTTTTCTCTTATTTTCTGGTAACAGCATACGAGAAGCGCCCACTTCATCGATAACATCGATAGCCTTATCCGGTAATTTCCGATCGTGGATATACCGTGCCGACAGCTCAACCGCTTGTCGAAGAGCTTCAGCCGTATAACGCACATTATGGTGTTCTTCATAATAAGGCTTAAGACCCCGCAAAATTTTGACTGTATCTTCAACAGACGGCTCATGAACATCAATCTTTTGAAACCGTCGAGCCAACGCCCGGTCTTTTTCAAAGTATCCCCGAAATTCTTTGTAAGTAGTAGAACCAACGCACCGAAGCGCACCATTTTGTAAAGAGGGTTTCAACAAATTAGAAGCATCCATCGAGCCTCCGCTGGTGGCGCCTGCACCTATCACCGTATGAATTTCATCAATAAACAAAATTGAATGTGGCATGTCTTCAAGCTCGGTGAGGACCGCTTTTATGCGTTCCTCAAAATCGCCTCGATAGCGAGTGCCCGCCAGCAACGTTCCCATATCCAAGGAATATATAACATTATCAATTAGCACTTCAGGCACTTCACGATTAACAATCCGGCGAGCAAGGCCCTCAGCTATCGCTGTCTTACCTACTCCTGGATCGCCAACATACAGTGGATTATTTTTAGTCCTACGGCAGAGTATCTGGATCGTACGGTCAATCTCGGATTCGCGCCCAATTAATGGATCAATTTTACCGTCGATAGCTTTTTGATTAAGATTGACACAATAGGCATCTAATGCCTCACTGCCAGTCTTGGCATCTTGATCCTCCGTCACACCATCGCCGACGCCTTGAGCTTCTTTGGTATCAGAAAACCCTGGCACTTTCGCGATACCATGGGAAATATAATTTACGGCATCCAGCCGCGTCATATCATACATCTGCAGAAAATAGACAGCATGGGCCTCGCGCTCAGAAAATATAGCAACCAGAACATTAGCGCCTGTAACCTCTTCTCGCCCCGAGGATTGCACGTGAATTGCTGCCCGTTGAACCACTCGCTGGAAACCAGCTGTTGGCTTTGGTTCAGATAACTTTTCTGTAACTAAATCACCTAAATCATCCTCGATAAAACTAGATAATTCTTGGCGCAACTTATCCACTTCAACCCCACAAGCTCTTAGTACAGAAACACCATCTTGATCATCGGTCAGTGCTAGCAAAAGATGTTCAAGCGTCGCAAATTCATGATTACGTTCTGTCGCCAATGCAAGAGCACGATGAAGACTTTGTTCTAAATTACGAGAAAGCATAAATTACCTGCATAGTTTGTTATCCAAACTAATCCTTTTCTATAGTACACTGGAGAGGATGTTGGTGCTGTCGCGCCATATCCATAGTTTGATTCACTTTAGTTTCTGCAACCTCATAGGTAAACACTCCGCACACTCCAACACCTTTTTGATGGACATGCAACATTATCTGAGTGGCTTCGTCTTGGTTCTTCGAAAAAAATTGCTCAAGCACATGGATAACAAATTCCATTGGCGTATAATCATCGTTCAGCATCAGAACTTTATACATTGAGGGTTTTTTCGTTCGTGTTCGGGTTTTTAAGGCGACACCATCCTCAAAATCGCCTCTTCCGTCATCACCGTTATCGTCGTCTCTTTTCATTCCAGCACTTATACTTGTCTGTTATCTAGTTTATTAATTAATTGTCTCTATTTTGAATTAGTTAGCTATCATATTATTTTCAAGTACCTATCCAAATATTTGTACCAATGAATTAATCTATATTTCAACTATCCTATCTGTTCTATACCGACGAAACAAAATAGTAGTCTGCATCATTATATCCAAAAAAAAAGTTAACAACACTCATTTTAGTAGATTGTGGCTCAACAACCCATTACTGCCAAACTTTAGATTAAAGTGGTTTCTAAAATTTCTGGTTTCTGTAGTTCCATAAATTCTAAAATTTGTAGTCTCACGCGGCGGATTTATTGGAATATCTGTAAAATCCCAGATACTTAGAAGCTTTGGAAACTGCGCTTTTTTGAATTTATCATCGGGCCAAAAATAAGCATTCTGACTAAATTTTCCATCAATACAGACTGAAACAATCCAATAGAAGTTAATTGACGATAAATTTTTCGAAGGTGGTGGAGAATCAAAAAAACCTATATTTCTTAACGTTTTTTGCAATATATCAACATCTTTGGTAGATACATTAGTAACAGATGATTTTGGTCGCCATGGCTGAAATAAATCTGGATCATCAAGATTGAGTGAAATTGATGAAAAATCTGCTTCTTCGGTGACGTTAATTTTAATTTTATACCGATCCTTTTCGACTTGGAAAATATCATAGGTACGAACTTGTTCGTTATACACCCCATTATAAACAAAACGATATTGTGAATCAGCTGAATAATCGCACCTTGTTCTAATATCTTCAGCTGCAATATAACTAAACCAGGTAAACTTTCTTATGGCTGGCTGTTCACTTCCACCTTGATAAGAACAAGATGACAATATTATTACAACAAGACCCATGGACACTCTGAAAAACCATAAAAGACTTTGTTGCATGCTCACCATTACCATCCATTAATCATTTGTTTACAGCGATCCAGTAGTTTAAATAAAATTAGTCATAGAAAAAATTGTAGATTAGCTTATAATTTATTTCTTTTACCTATCAATAAGAATAACTTAACTGACTTTTTCTAAGTAATGGACTTCACGCAGAACTTCGCATACTCTTTACCAACTAAAAAGGTCTATTTCTAAATTGATTACGCCAAATTTAGCATATTTTCACGAAATCAAAAAAATGGGAGTTTAACGAAATTTATGCTTAAATCTAAATTAATTTTAATTGGAATATTTGCTATAAGCTTAGTCTTTTCAGCTAAGATATCCAACGCAAAATATGCCTCTCTGGTCATAGATTCAAAAACCGGTGAATTGCTTCATGCGGTCAATGAAAACACTAGAAATTATCCAGCATCACTAACAAAGCTCATGACCCTTTACCTACTATTTGAAGCAATAGAGCAAAAAAAACTTGGGTTTTCCAGTCGACTAGGTATTTCCCGTAAAGCGGCAAACCAACCCGCTTCAAGGCTCGGACTAAAACCTGGCCAATCAATCAAAGTCAATGATGCTATAATGGCCATCATTATAAAGTCAGCTAATGATGTAGCGACGGTGATAGCGGAATCGATTGGCGGAGATGAACGACGATTTGCTCTCCTAATGACAGCAAAGGCTCGAAAGCTTGGAATGTCACGGACGACTTTTCGAAACGCATCCGGGCTACCTCATCGAGGTCAAATGTCAACGGCTAAGGATATGGCAGTTCTCACACGGGCTATAATTACACATTTTCCAAAATATTATCACTTATTTTCTCGCCAAGCTTTTACGTTTCAAGGCCGAACTTATCGAACACATAATAAGGTTTTAAAGACGTTTCGTGGAGCAGAGGGTATGAAGACCGGCTATATCCGTGCGTCAGGCTATAACTTAGTTACAACAGCCAAAAGAAATGGCAAACGCGTCATTGGAGTAGTTTTTGGAAGTAATACATCACGAGCACGTAATAACCATATGAAGCAACTCCTAACTCGTGCTTTCAAAGCTAAAAAGTCTACTAAACCTCGGGTGATATACAAAACAAAAACTAAGTCAGGTAAAAAAAACGCCTTGGCTTCGCACAAAAAACGAATTTGGGGCGTGCAAGTTGGTGCATTTTACAATCGGAAACCGGCCCTGAATTTAGCTAAAAATATCTCAAACAAATATTCTAAAGTTTTAAAAGGTGGCTACGTAAGAGTAATGCCATTAAGAAAATCTCGCAATCGCATCTTATATCGGGCACGAATAATAGGTATAGACAAACGTAATGCCTACAAAACCTGTAGGGTCCTCAAAAAATACCGCAAGCCTTGCTTGGCAATAAATTTGCCTTCTAACACAGAAGTCGCTTCGCGTTAGAAAAACTTTTTTATTGCATTCTCAAATTAAATCAATCGGTGGATCAATTTTACTGGCAGCAAGATGTTCTCTTATCTGTTGTTTTAGAAATAGTAGGCCAACTTCAGTAGCCGATTCACACCTAGCTACTAAAACTGCTTGAGTATTAGACGCTCGGACCAACCACCAACCATCTTTAGTTTCAACGCGTACACCGTCAATATCATGGACAGTGGCGCCCTCTATACTGCTTAAGCGGCTTTTTATTTCTTTAATAACATCAAACTTCCGTTCTTCGGGACAATCAATTCGTAATTCTGGTGTGTTTAACATTTTTGGTAAATCATCATGCATCTCGGTCAAACTTTGGTCGGCATGAGATAAAATCGTCAACAAACGTATAGCTGCATAAATTGCATCATCATAACCAAAATATTTATCCGCAAAAAAAATATGGCCACTCATCTCTCCTGCGAGCGGTGAATTTATTTCCAACATTTTACTTTTAATTAGCGAATGCCCCGCTGCACACATAACTGGCCTTCCGCCAGCTTTAGCAATTTCATCGAAAAATACTTTACTAGCTTTAACGTCAGCAATAATCGTTTCACCGGGTTTATTTTTAAGAACATCGCGTGCTAATAATATTAAAATTTGGTCGCCCCATAGAACTCGCCCTTTTGAATCTATCAAACCAATTCGATCACCGTCACCATCAAAACCGATGCCAAGATCACAGCCATTTTTAATGACTAAGTTCTTTAACTGCGTGAGATTACTCTCAATCGTGGGATCAGGATGGTGCGCGGGAAAGCTGCCATCAATTTTTTCGTTGATTAGAAAATGTTTACCGGGCAAGTGTTTGATCAACTCTTGAACAATCTCACCAGAAGACCCGTTCCCCGGGTCCCAAACAACACTTAGTTCTTTTTTACCAGAAAAGTCATGTAATAATCGCTTAATATACCTTAATTCAAGGTTATGTTTTTTGATGCTTCCAGGACCCCCATGGAAATCTCCGGCCTCAACTCGCTTGCCAAGTCTTTGAATATCTGCCCCAAAGAACGGCTTGCCAGTCAGCACAAATTTTAAACCATTATAATTTGATGGATTATGTGAACCTGTAATCATAATACCAGCATCTGTAGCAAGCTCATGAGTAGCGTAATACAACATTGGCGTCGGACCGCATCCGACGTTTTTAACGTCAATACCAGACGCGGTTAATCCAGCACAAACAGCATCCGAAAACTCCAATGAACTCAATCTGCCATCATAGCCTACCGCTACAGTAGGAGCCAAATGGAGCCCCACCTGCTCTCTAACTAAAGAACCAAAACCGCGACCGATTGATCTTACTTCACCAGCATTTAAATTTTCTCCCACGACGCCCCGAATATCGTACTCTCGAAGGATAATTGGATCGAGCTTTCGTTTATCATTCATAATCCAACAATACCTTATGTAAGTTTATACTTGATGTTTTATACTAATGTCCGTTGGAAGATTTACGGCCCACACAATGATAATCAAAACCTGCTGCTACCATCTCATCGGGATTATATATATTTCTCAAGTCTACCATTATTGGTTTACTCATTAAAAACTTCACGCGCTCGAAATCAAGAGCCCGGAATTCATTCCACTCTGTTAAAATTGCAATAACGTCAGCATTCTCCATAACTTCGTAAGTATCACTGCACCAATGGACACCCTTTAGCATTCCTTTTGCTTCATCCATACCTTGAGGATCGTAAACATAAACATCTGCGCCTCCTTTGACTAATGCCGGAACAATAACCAAACTAGGAGAATCCCGCATGTCATCGGTATTCGGTTTGAAGGTCAGTCCCAGAACAGCGACCTTTTTATCTTTAAAGCTTCCGCCGCAAGCGCGTAAGATTTTATTCGCCATTTGGTATTTACGTTTCTCATTAATTTCAATTACAGTCTCGACAATTTTTATTGGACTATTTGCATCTCGCGCTGTCCGGACCAGCGAAAGTGTATCTTTAGGAAAGCAGGACCCTCCGTAGCCCGGTCCCGCATGAAGGAATTTATTACCAATGCGGCCATCAAGACCAATACCTTTAGCAACGTCTTGAACATCTGCTCCAACTTGTTCACATAGATCAGCAATTTCATTTATGAATGTAATTTTGGTTGCCAAGAATGTATTAGCTGCATACTTAATAAGCTCGGCTGTACGACGGGCAGTAAATAGGATTGGTGTATCGATTAGGTACAACGGACGGTAGAGTTCACGCATAACTTCTTGAGCTTTCTCACTGGTTGTTCCTAACACCACTCGGTCTGGTCTCATAAAATCGTTTATTGCCGATCCTTCACGCAGAAATTCTGGGTTTGAAACAACATCAAAATTTCCATCGGGACATAAATCACTTAACATCCTTTCAATTTCATCACCTGTACCAACGGGAACAGTTGATTTAGTTACTATCACGGTATATCCGTCTAATGCCGTAGCCACTTCACGAACGGCATCATAGACATAGGTGAGATCAGCGTGACCATCTCCACGTCGGCTTGGCGTGCCTACAGCTATGAAGACCGCATTTGCATCTTTAACACTGGCTACTAAATCGGTAGTAAAAGAAAGTCTACCGGCTTTTATATTTTTCTTTACAATCGTGGTAAGTTCTGGCTCATAAATGGGCATTTGAAGGTCATTAAGTAAACTAACCTTATCGGCATCTTTATCGACACACACAACATCAACGCCAAATTCAGAAAAACATGCACCAGAAACAAGGCCAACGTAGCCCGCCCCAATCATTGCAATACGCATAAACACTTTCCCATAATTTATTTATATTTTTTAAGAATTTTCTTAACACCCTCTCGCATATTTCCGCGGTCTAGACTAAAAGCTATATTAGCTTCCAGGAACCCTAGTTGATTACCGCAATCATATCGGGTGCCTTCAAAACGTTGACCATGAAACGGTATTTCACCGATGGAACGTGCCATCGCATCGGTCAACTGTATTTCACCACCAGCACCTTTTTCCTGTCGATCTAAATACGCCATGATTTCCGGCTGTAAAATATATCGTCCAATAATTGAGAGCGTTGATGGAGCATCCGCTGGTTTGGGTTTTTCCACTAGGCCTTTGGCTTTGGCAATAGTGCCATCATCATCTACAACATCCAAAATTCCGTAACGATCCGTTTCCTCTCTCGCAATATCTTCAACGGCCACTAGATTACCACCCACCTGATGATACGTCGTCATCATCTGTTTTAAACATCCCGTTTTAGCCAAAATCAAATCATCCGCCAGAAGTACTGCAAAGGGTTCGTTTTGAATATGAAACCTGGCACACCAAACAGCATGACCAAGTCCGAGCGGTTTTTGCTGACGTGTATATGAAACCTTACCGGCCTCTGGGATTAACTCGCGAACTGCTGCCAAAATCTCAGTTTTCCCTTGATCTTCAAGCAAATGTTCAAGCTCATAACTATAATCAAAGTGGTCTTCTATTGCCGACTTAGCGCGTCCAGTTACAAAAATAAATTCCTCAATGCCGGCATCGCGTGCTTCTTCAACCGCATATTGGATTAAAGGTTTATCAACAACTGGAAGCATTTCTTTTGGCATAGCCTTGGTAGCAGGCAAGAAGCGCGTCCCTTGTCCAGCAACTGGAAAAACAGCTTTTCTAACTCGTTCCATCACAATTTCTACAACTATAGTTTATAAATGAAAGTAAATGAGACTTTATTGCCACAGGCTTGATGAACTCGCAAGTGGAACATCGTATGAGTTCGTAACATTCTCCATAATTAGCGGACCTTTTTACGGCTTAAACGACTAAGATCATCCTTCCATTGAATAATTTGGCGTTGAGCTTTCGGGCATAGTTTTATGTAGCCTGACCCTTTCATTATATCAGGTGAAGCACCAACAATTTTTACTGCCTTAATTTCATTTTTTGTTGCCTCACATTCGAATACCATATCCTGAATACGCCCTGCCTTTGTCTTTACTCCTTTATACCAGCGGTTAACATAATCCAATTTTATTTGGTTCTTCTTTTGAAGGTCGTTTATTTTTTTAGAACTAGCACCCTTCGTTTGGAGAACACTAATTATTCTCCGCGTACGCTTTACGTCTGTCCACTTTTTATAAGCCTTTTGATCTTGGACTGCATGAGTACCCTCGTGAATAAAGGTTTGAAGAAAAAATAAAGGCGACGAATAAAGAACTTTACGCCGAACAAACATCAACCGATGTCCCTCCGAACTAAGAGACTTAATATAAAAGGCTCCTTTAGCATCAATTGTTCCGGATCGTTTATAATATTTTGATGCAGGATTATAGTGTATTTCATCGATAATATCGATAAAACGCCTCAAAGGTTTAGGAAGTTTTTCAGCCATGGTAAAGGCTTGACGCATCATCTTAAAGTAATTGCTATTTCTTATATCGGGATAAACGGACCCGAAAACCCTCTTCCCCTTAATTATTCGCATAAACGGATCTATTAACTTTGAATTTGGAAGATTTTTAAAAACCCGCCGCTTGACAATAAATAATAACGCTTTAGCAAAATGATCCTGCTTAATATCTTGAAAATTACTAGCCGACAGCTTTACTGCGTTTAAATTTTTATTTTTTAATTTATTCCCAGGTTTCCATCCAACATAGCGATCGTAACGCGACCCATTATAGAAATCAAATTGATCTATTATGGATAAATACAGTTTATTAGCCATATTTTTGCCTATAGCTAACTTTAAAATTGGGCCAAGCTTTTTATCAATCAACCGAGAATTTTTGCGCGATATCCGTTTATTCTTTATAACTTTGTAGCTCAAATTATTTAGTTCTGAAGCAACTGTTACCTGGCCACTTGAACAGTTAATTGTTTTGGCAGCCCACTGATCGGTCTGAGAGGTTATCGAAGCGAGTAATTCAGGCGATAATTTTGTTCTCAAGTCATTAGCCAAATAGAGCCCTGCCAAGTCGCTTCCTTGATGCGCAAGTTTAGCCCAAAATTGGGCCTTTCGTATCGATTTCTTTAGACCAGTTCCGGCCGCATACATTAAAGCTATTTGCCGCTGTGCTGGGCCTAATCCCGCCTCGGCCAATGGGAGCCACCTAGTTAAGGCTTTTTGATAATTCTTTGTTTTATGATAAGCGAGGCCTTTCTTGTAATTTTTTACAATAAGATCCAGAGAGCACGGCTGGGAAGAAACAATATCAATACTATAAAAATAGGTAAAGATGATTATACAAAAAGAAAAAATTCTCATCACATTCCAAACGTAAACTTATTGCATAAAATCACCAACAACTGTCCTAGAGTAATTGGCTAATATTCACTAACTAGGCGCTAATTCCCTAGCAACAGGTCTTTTGCTTGATTGATTTTTGTCGCTAGAAAGTTTGAGCCACCATGATCAGGGTGATTTTTATTCATTAATTTATGATGCGCATCCTTGATATCGTCTTCACTCGCGCCCGTCTCGAGCCCCAGAATTTCATAAGCTTCTTCCACAGTCATGGATTCGCCCTTATTTCCAACACTCTCCGATCCGTTAAAATGCTGCTGCCATTCACCGCTATGATATCTATCTAGGTATGCTGTTAACACCTGAACTGATTGAACATCTTCACTAATCTCAGATAATAATTGAAGAAGATCTTCGAGGGATAGACTTCTCAGTGTTTGGCCAGAAAAATTCCCTTGCGTAACCTCACCGTTCATTTCTCCGGTTTGGTGATCAAGATACATCCTTAAAAACCCAGTCTCAACTTCAGACATCTGTTCGGGGTCGGGTTGTACCTTTTTATTATTATTATTTGACATACGCGACCAATTTTTTGCCAGCCGCGCCGCAGCTCGGGCTCGCATTATCCAAGGTAATAAAACTGGCAATGCCCAGAGAGCCCATAATTTTGGACCAACAATGAGAAAAAACAGAATAATGACAACAGCTAATATAATAGCCAACCATTTAAACATTTTAAGCAGGGTCGACGGAGGTGCATTCACGTACCAGCGAGAAATTAATAGAGCGCCTATAAGAAGCGCGATACCAATAATGAAATAAGGCATTACTCTAATTTAACCAAATCAAACTTACTTTGAAAGTTGTTTTGCTATTTGCAAAATACTGCCGCCCTCTTTTTTTGCCATTTCTTCAAGCGCCAACCGGCCTCCTACCGCGTAATTCGCTACCGCACGCAATAACTCTCGTAATGTTTTTGCACTATTAGCATCCAGCCGACAATAGGCCCCATTTGTTAATTTAGAAATCTGACGAAATCCAAACTCAGCTATTTGATTCTCACCTTCGTGAAAAAGAAATGTAGGAACACCAAGTAGGCCAAGCTCGCCAGCTACTGCGCCTAAACCATCGATATCTTCTTCAATGCTATCACCTATATAGATAAGAGCATCAACAGACTGCTTTTTAGTCTCAGTCAACACGTGCCGTAGTACTTTTTTAATTTGGGTTTCGCCGGCCCTGCAACTTACCGCAGTCATTAAACCTAATAACTTCTCAGATTCGGTAGTCCAAGAACTTGCTTGAAACTCTCCAAACCCACGAAAATAAACAAGCTGAATTTCAAGGCCACCTTTTAAAGCCGCTTCGTGGAACATTTCGCCCTGCAAATTACTGGCTCGGTCCCAACTTGCTTCCCGGCTCGCAGTAGCATCCATTGCAAATATTATCCTTCCTCCGCGACCCGAAGTCATAGTTTTCGGCGTACGAGTAACTTTTGATAAAAATTCTTGTACGTCTGCACTTGAAGACTGTGTTGGAAGCTTATTATTACTCATAAATTCTAGATCGTCTTTCAACAGATAACACAGAAGAAAAATTGTTCATAAGTTTAAACCTGCAGGAAAATTAAAACAACAACCATCCAAATTTGATAAACAACTAATAATCAATTTAGCCAAAGAAATAGAACAAACAAATTTGAGAGCCAATTTAAACTAAAAGTAATAAAATTCTAATTTGTTGATAAACTAGACTCTTAAAAGCCTTTTTTTCTTCGTGTTTCTACTTTATCAAATTAACTATGGCGGTTATTGAAAATATTGAGTGCACCGTAATTGGTGCGGGTGTAATAGGTCTTGCTATCGCGCGCGCTCTAGCTCTCCAGGGCCGCGAAGTTATAATACTTGAAACAGAATCGTCGATTGGCACAGGAACTAGCTCACGAAATAGCGAAGTTATTCATGCCGGAATTTATTACGGAACAGGAAGTTTAAAAGCTAAACTCTGTGTCAAAGGAAAATTAGCGCTCTACGCATACTGCGAAACCCGAGGTATTCCATTTAAGCGTTGTGGAAAGATGATTGTAGCTACCCATGAAGGACAAATTGATACGCTTAAAGCACTCCAACAAAAAGCTATAGATAACGATATAACTGATTTAATTTGGCAAGATCAAAAAACGACACTAGAAATGGAGCCTGCTCTTAACGCAACAGCCTCTCTACTATCCCCTTCGACAGGACTTATTGATAGTCATGCCTTAATGTTATCTTATCAAGGAGAAGCAGAAGCTAACGGAACAGTAATTGCTTTTAACACTCCCGTCCTTGGGGGCAAAATTATAGACGCCGGTATTCTACTAAATGTCGGGGGCAAAACGCCAATGACCATTAAAAGTAAGTCTGTATTTAACTGCGGCGGATTATATGCCCAAAAAATAGCCGCTAGCCTGGAAGGTTTTCCAGATGAGCATGTACCTGAGACCCATTACGCTAAGGGTAACTATTTTTCACTAAATGACAAAAACCCGTTCACACATTTAATATATCCAATTCCAGACAAAGCTGGTCTCGGGGTACATCTGACTTTAGATCTTGGCGGCCAAGCACGTTTTGGCCCAGATGTTGAGTGGGTCGAGGAAATCAATTATGACGTCAACCCAGGAAGAGGTGAAAGATTTTACCATGCTGTTCGTGATTATTGGCCAGGATTAAAGGATAACACGTTAATACCCGGCTATTCTGGCATACGGCCGAAACTTCAAGGCATGGGAAACCCACCAATGGACTTTATAATTAGTGGACCCTCATCTCATCGAGTGCAAGGTCTAGTTAATCTTTTCGGTATAGAGTCACCAGGCTTAACATCCTCTCTAGTAATTGCTGATGAAGCAATAAAATGTGTATAATTAGCTTATTTTAATTAACTTAATTGAGCTTAAAAATGATTGAACGTGCAATACTAAACTTAGCTCTTTTTGTAATTTACTCAATTAGCAGTGTCGCTCTTGCTCAAGCTCCGCAACAGCCGCCCACAACATCCAACCCGACTATAATGGCAAAAGAGCAAGTCGAACCCGCCCAAGAAATGCGGAATCTGGTGAGGGATATCAGTAAGTATGCTCGACGCTTTAATCGTAATTTTGGAATTATTACCCAAGGTGGACTAGATGTATTGGAAAAAGAAGATCCCATCGACACTACCCAAAATTCGCCAGCTAAAACGTATATGAAATCTATTGATGGGATCAGTATTCTGGGGCTAAATTTTCATCCGCCGTTAAAAGCTAAAAGTAAAATAATTACCGATAAAAAGATAAAAAATAATTTATTGAGGCTCGCTAATTTAGGAAAAAAGCGTGGATTAAAAATTTTTGTAACAGATTTCGCAGAAAATATCAAAACTGCCCAGGAATCTTATAATCTCAATCTAGCAAATGGATTTATTCCATTTACCGCCAATAGTGTCGGCACTGACTATAATTTTAATGCAATTACAAATATCCTGTCTAGGCCGATAAATGAGAATTCTAAAAATGTGACGGGGCTAAAAACGGTTCAAAACTTCCTTTATCTAACCGATTCATCTAAGTTTGACCGTCAACAAGATTTTGTTATAGCTATTAGCGATACAAATTATGACGTTATAATTGTTGATGTATTCCACAAAGGTCGTACTCCTTATAGTAAAGCTGCCGTTCAAGGTATGAAGTTCAAAAAACTAGGTGCCCGTCGTCTTGTATTCGCGTACATGAATATAGGCGAAGCTGAAAATTATCGTTATTATTGGAGAGATACTTGGAGAGAGGGCGAACCTTCTTTTATCTCGGAGTCAATCCCAGCAAACCCTGATAAACACTATGTAGAGTATTGGCAGGCCGGCTGGCGAAGAATAATCACTGGCAACACAAATTCCTATATTTACGGCATTGTAAAACAGGGCTTCGATGGTGTAATTTTAGGTGGCCTGGATAGCTTTAAGTTTTTTGAGAGCGGGAGCTAACCCTTAAATTTTCAACTGATACTCTGATAAATACTCAACAACAAAACCCTCTTGTTTTGGATAGCGCAAATTTATGAGACGCATCGCCTGAAACTTATCCGAGGCCATTATATTTTGGTTTTGAGGATCTGCCCAACGATCGCCATAAATATCATGACTTTGATTATTCTTTATTGCTGCTCTAACATGCTTGTTATAAATCGTCACTTCAAACGCTTTTCGTCTAGCCGTCGGATGCTGAAGCATCTCCCAAACCTTTCAGGTAACTCGGGGGAAATCCACGCTTCCCAATTAAGAAATCAATTCTAACCACAGATAGTAAATTGAAAAAACTTAATAAAGTGTTGAGCAAATACACCCAATTCTTGTTAAGATAATACTCTTTATCGGCACAAGTAAAATTTTTACGGCATATGACATATATTTAAGTAGAGCGGTGGATCCCAAAAGGTTTTATTAAAAGCTAAACATCAGTTTTTAAATAAAATTTTTATCCGGCTAAACTAATTTAAAGACATAGTTATACCGGCGTATATTTTGCGTCTGCATAATTTCGATCACCAATATCCCCTTCCGGAAAAATATCGCGTTCACTGACCCAAACCCTAGATTGATCATACATTGTCTCCGAGTATTTATCGAAAACAATTCTCTCACCTGGTCCAAAGTAACGAAGATCCATCATCTCATGAAAACGTTCCGGAAACTCTTCTTTGTAATAGTGTGTATACAATTCTGGTCTCAAATCAATATCATGTTGAGCTTTTTGAAGGGCAGTATAATATTTTTTAATATCTTCTGGGTCGGGATCGCCGGTAATCATACCGGCCATCATAAAGGTTGTTTCAACGATCTTTTTAAACCCTAGCTGATCTAAAAAATAATATGTCCCGCTAAACAAGCTACACGCCGGAACTTCACCATCGATAAGCTTCTCCATTCGAGCAAATAATAATCCGTCACTAAAAGATAAGTTTATCTGATCTGGCTCGAGGAATTGTTCAAGTGCCTGGATGGTTGAATAATGACTGCCTGACTGATATCCGACTGATATAGGAACATTCGCCAAATCTTCTGGCTTATTGATACCAGAGTCTGGATGCACAAAAATCCCACAAGGGGACACGGAATAGGCATCCGTATATATCTGCCCATGACCTGCTGAAGCAGCTATATTCACGGTCCAATGACAGGCTGAGCTTACATCACAAGTACGTCCTTTTTCAAAAGTTTGATAGGCCCCAATTTTATCACCCAGATCATGCGCCTTAGCATTTTTCTTAGTTAATTGCTCAACATACTCAAAGTCGAGACCTTCTTCCTTAAAATATCCTTTTTCTTCAGCAACCCACTCATGCAAACGCATATGAGGTGCAATTAAGAACTTTTCCATCGGACTCCAACTCCTATCCAATATTTTTTAACATTTTCACTTGAACAAAAAGGAATAATACTTTTTATATCATAATTGAAATAAATAATTAATATAACTATAATTTGTTTTATGAATATCAACTCAATCGACTTGAATCTCATGATCGCATTCAATGCGTTGATTAGTCATCGCCATGTCACTAAAGCTGGCGAAGCAATTGGGCGAAGCCAGCCGGCCATGAGTAACGCGCTCGCTCGGTTGCGTGATCTTTTCCAGGATCAATTATTAATTAAATCTGGCAACCACATGAAGCCAACACCCAGAGCCTTGGAAATCCTTCCACAAGTCCAGATAGCACTTAATCAACTAGAAAACGCCATAAACGGTAATATAAAATTTGACCCCTTAAACACGAAACGAGATTTTACAATTGCAATGGTTGAAAATGCTGCTTTTATTCTACTGCCGTTGCTAACTCCTTATTTATTCAAGAACGCCCCTAATATTAACATCAATATTATTGGTGTAACCAATATTCGAGGAACCCAATTGGTCGAAACAGAGCGATGTGATATGGCTATCGATCTTTTACCGAAGAATGTTTCACGCCAGATAAAGAAATTGCGCCTTTATAGAGAAAAATTTATTTGCATGACCAGACCAGCTCACCCTATTTTTTCCATGCGACCTTCGCTCAATAATTATCTTTCATTTAAACATATTGCAGTTCACCCGAGTGAAGGTTCGGCAAGTAGCGTTGATAATGCATTAAAATCAATCGGTCAGTCCCGCCGGGTTGCTATTAAATTGCCATATTCACTGATCGTCAATTTGATGATAAATGGCTCAGATTTAATTGCAACGTTACCGAAAAGAAATGCCTTATTTTTTGCAAAAGGAAAGAACCTTCCTACATTGGATGTGCCATTTAAAATACCCGGCTTTGAAATATACATGCTCTGGCATAATAGGCTAAACGATGACCCCGCTCATAAGTGGCTAAGAACGATAATTGAAGAAATATCGGCTAATATTTAATTTGATTAATAACTAAGCCAAAGCCTTCTTAAATTACAGTAGACCAAGATCTTTCAATTCACTCACCATCTCAGATGGCATATTAGCGTCAAAATTACTAGATTTTCCCACTGGCGCATCGGGGGGTGATTCTTCTGGCTTCAAATAACGCCACCCTTGAAAGGGTTTCTGCTGGCGGGGTTCGAGTAAAACATGGGCTGGATCAAGCTCAATCGCACAAAATTTTCTACCCTCATCATTTAACTTCTGTTCAATCCCGATAATTCTCTGACGAACTCGAATCAACCGTTTCACTACCCAATAAACGGACCCACCATCAATCAATTCATCAATCCGCTTGGGCATGTTGCGCGTAGCAGTATGGAGACGGTTTCCTTCAGTTAAGTTTCTTCGATCTGTTTGAATAATTTTTAGACCAGAAACACTGTCTATACGCACAGCCATACGAAGAAGATTTACTGTCATGGATGAAAGCCTACATTTACGATAATCAACCGGATTATTTGGACTAACATGCAAACCTGCTAAAGTCTAAAGGTAATTATCTACTTTGATTTATACCAATTGGGATCACGTTTTTCCAAAAATGCTGAGAAGCCTTCTATTCCTTCAGGTGTATCTCTTCCTCTTGCACTAATCGTGGCCAATCGTTCAGCCAGTTTATCATCAAGTACTGGAGTAGATAATTCATTGAGGAGCTTCTTGGTATCGCTGATGGCCGTCGGGGCACTTTTTAAGATAGAATCTATTATAGGCTTGGCAGCTTCATCTAACTTGCCTACGGGACAAATTTCGTGAACTAAACCAATTGTCTTTGCTTCTTGCACATTAAAGTTTTCAGCAGTCAAGGTATAACGTCGAGCCTGACGAAGGCCTATAGCGGAAATTACTTGAGGCAAAATAGGACTCGGCGTAATTCCAACCCGCACCTCCGTAATTGCAAAACGAGCATCTTCAGAAGCAATAACAACGTCACAGCTAGCGGCGTATCCAACGCCCCCGCCAAAACAGCAGTTTTGAATTAATGCTATGGTTGGAATTTCTATTTCAAACAGCTTTCGCATTGCACCTGTGCCAAGGTCCGCACAACGCTTTTTCTCTAGATCACTCACCTTAGCTAGTTCTTTAAACCAGTTTATATCCGCACCCGCAGAAAAATGCTTTCCAGCGCCCCGCAAAATAATGGCACGTACACCCTTACTAGCCTCTATCTCGTCCAAAATGGTCCTAAGTGTTGTCAGCAATTCCTCATTATATCCGTTAAATACCTCTGGACGATTCAACGTAATTTCAGCAATCCCATTTGGATTTATATTTTTTAAAACAACTGGTTCAGACATATTTTACACTTCTATTTAAACTACCAACCATCTGTTTGGAGCCATTCATCGACCATATCCAGTCGATCGTGCCCCCAAAAAGGTTCATTGCCAACAAAAATAAAAGGCGATCCACAAACTTTTCTTTCAATCGCCTTTGAAGTTACTGTTTTAAGCTTTTCCTTATAAATATCAGAATCAATAGCCCGTAAACATGCATCAGTACCCAACCCTAATTCCATAGCTAGTTCACCAATAATATTTTTAGATCGTATATCTAACCCTTGAGTAAAATATCTTTGATAGACAAGTAGCGCAAATTGTTTTGCCAATTCTTCATCTTGTTCATTGATCCAATAAAAGGCCCGACCAGCAGCATGAGTTGGAATTGGAAATACTTCGGGTAATTCCCATTCAATCCCGTAACGGCGTGCCGTCCTTTCTATATCGTGACTGGAATAATCCCATTTTAAAACCTGTTCCTTAAGCGGTCTCTGTCCATTTATTTGGAACATCGCACCAAGTAAGAAGGGCCTCCATTTAACTTCACGATTATGTTTTTGGCCTATGGCGTCGATACGATGAGCAGCGAGGTAGCCATAAGGGGAGGAAAAATCAAAAAGAAACTCTATCGGTTTCGCCAAAACTTTTCTCCTACCAATTAATGATCGACCCATCAAAATTAAAAAATTTACCACTATCTTCAGGTTTTAAACTATCAATTACCCCTCGAATACCAGCGACACTATCTACTGGATCAATTGCGGCATCAGGACCACCCATATCAGTTCGCACCCACCCTGGCGAAATAACTATCGAAATAATCCCCTTCTCAGCAAGATCAACCGAGAGGCTTTTATTGATTGAGTTTAAGGCTGTCTTTGAGCTTCTGTAAGCATATTGACCACCAGAATCATTGGCACTCACACTGCCTAACAGGCTGGATATTGAAACTATTATCCTTTTGTTTGAGCTAATAATTTGCGCCATAAAGCTTTCAACAATTTTTAGTGGTGCCAAAGTGTTAATTCGCAGCATTTCGGTCCAGGCGTCAAAATTAGTTTTACCCAAACCATTTTTATGGGAATCAAAAATACCTGCATTGTTTAGTAAAATATCAATGTTTTCTGACTGTAGTAATTTAGAAGTTTGTTCAATAGCCATAAAATTAGTTACATCCAAAGGTAATATTTTTATGTTTCCTTTAATCTGATTAAGGTCTTTTGCTGATTTAGGGTGGCGACAAGTTGCGATGACCCTCCAATTATCCGCAGTATATTGGCGGACGAATTCCAGACCCATCCCGCGGTTAGCTCCTGTAATCAATACAGTTGGCATAGATTTTACCTCAAAATATTTTATATAACCCGCTCTACGGCAATGGCAGTTGCCTCACCGCCACCAATACACAACGATGCAATCCCCTTTCTCATATCATATTTTTCTAGAGCATTTAAAAGTGTAACTAAAATACGAGCACCAGACGCACCCACGGGGTGCCCTAAGGCACACGCTCCTCCATGAACGTTAACCTTTTCTGCAGACAGGCCTAAATCATGCATTGCAGCCATTGTAACAACAGCAAACGCTTCGTTAATCTCGTAAAGATCAACTTCATCTTTATCCCAACCTGTTTTCTTGAGAACTTTATTTATTGCACCAATAGGCG
>DUBF01000107.1:20232-20621 GCA_012960465.1 Rhodospirillales bacterium
AGTGCTGCTGCACCATCTGATATTGAACTTGAATTTGCAGCCGTAACTGATCCATCTTTGGCAAATGCAGGCCTCAAGGTTGGAATTTTCTCCGGAGAAGCGTTCCCGGGCTGTTCATCTATATTAATGACGGTATCACCTTTTCGAGTTTTCACCGTAACTGGCGCAATTTCTTTTTCAAAGGTACCATCGTCAATCGCAATTTTCGCACGTTTTAAAGATCTAAGCGCAAAATCATCTTGAGCCTCACGAGTAAATTGATAATGCTGAGCGGTGGCCTCCGCATACACTCCCATCAAGGTGCCTTTCTCAAAAGCATCTTCAAGTCCATCAGTAAACATATGATCTTTTACTTCACCATGCCCCATACGCATACCACCTCTAACATT
>DUBF01000108.1 GCA_012960465.1 Rhodospirillales bacterium
CCGCTAAAAGAATACTATAACCGAAGAGAAGGCGAGGTTTTGGACAATTACATATTAAAAATCCAAATGATATGACACAAAGTCCAAAAGCAAGATCACGATCAACTACGATGTCACTAATCCAAGCTATAATAGCCGTTCCGAGTGAGGCTATCGCCAACAACAAGGCGCTATCGCCTGAGCCAAAATCTTCATTGGCACTTAGGCGCTGAAGGCCAAACGCGACAATACACCAGCCAAAAAGAATAGGTAGGGACCAGAAATCAATACCGCTTCGCATCCAGATAGTGATACTGATCCCACTTATTAAAATAATAATAATTACAATTGGTTGGGGAAAATTTCTCCTTTTGATAAGAATAAAATCAAACAGCGTTCCTGATATCAGCAGGCAGGCAGTTGCCGATAAGATTGCTGTATTGTTAAACTCTGGCGGAAAATCTGGTGTACCAAGAATAAATGCGCAAAACCAAGTAAAACTGACCCCAACAGAAGCATTTGCTAAAAAAACCCCAGATTTCCTGCGTCCAATAAGATAAATCAGGCCTGTTAGTATTAACGTTCCAAGGAAAGATAAAACTAGGGCTTGGGTTATTAGTGTGTTTAGGATAGAGGGCATTGAGTAGGCCTACCGTGACGCGCGCTTATTTCAAAAAAATTCTTAAGAGCATATCTAAATCTTTCACTGTTATGTTTAACTTGATTACTCTGAAATTTAAACAAAAAGGTACCTATTTTATTTATTTTTAAAAAAAGTTTATCAAATAGCTATTGATAACCCTGTATTTAGTATGCTTTGGGGAAACAGTAAGATCCATAAACAAAACGAACTAAATCATTCCAGTTGGATAAATAAAAAAATAAACTATAATTGATCTATAAAAAATTTAGATAGGAACAGACAACAGTTGGTTAATCTTGGAACATATTAAAGCGATCGCAGTTTATTGTGGCTCTAAATCGGGTGTAAAGAAGGCTTATGTTACAGCCGCTCAAGAGCTAGGTAGTCAAATTGCTAGCAGGGGTATCCGTCTAATTTTTGGGGGAGGCCGGATTGGTTTGATGGGTGAAGTGGCTGATCAGGTTTTGGCTGGAGGTGGCAAAGTCACGGGGGTAATACCTCACTTTCTTAATGATCTAGAGGTTGCCCATGGAGGCGTTACAGAGTTAATCACTGTTGATAATATGCATGAGCGAAAGTACATAATGTATGATAAATCGGATGCGTTTGTAATTTTACCGGGAGGGCTCGGAACGTTGGATGAATGCATGGAAATACTGACTTGGAAACAACTCCAGGTTCATACATCCCCAATTGTTATCTTGGACATAGACGGCTATTGGAAAGCACTCAGAATACTCTTCCAAGATATTGTTGATGGTGGTTTTGCGCATCCAAAGGCTCTAGATTTGTTCACTATCGTAGATAGTGTTGCTGATGTTTTTGACGCTATCGCTACTGCCTCAGAACCTGATCCAATTATACTGGAAAGCCACCTTTAATGCCTTGGTTGTTAAATCTTTCCCCTCATGAAAATTGCATAAGGTTATCGTTCTTTCATTTTGATCCGCCTAGACTAGTGGCATGAGAGAAGTAAAAAAGAAAATGACATCAAATTAAAATTAAGACGAAGTTAACCAATAATTGCGTTCAGTGTTAGGCTCGGGCGCATCGTAGCATAAACCTTTTCTTGAGAGGCATGATAGTAGCCACCTAAGTCAACAGCCGTACCTTGGGCCGCAATTAACTCGTCCACAATCTTCGATTCGTTAGAGGTTAGTTGCTCCGCAATTGGGTCGAAGTGAGCCTTTAAGGTTACATCATCGTTTTGAGCAGCAAGTGCTTGGGCCCAATATTGTGCAATATAGAAGTGGCTACCTCTATTATCAATTTCGCCAACTTTCCGACCTGGTGATTTATTATTATCCAAGACTTGTTCTATCGCCTGATCAAGGGTTTTTGCTAATACGAGTGCCTTAGCGTTGTTTTTTGATTCACTCAGGAACTCTAGTGACGCACTTAAAGCGCAAAATTCCCCGAGTGAATCCCAGCGTAAGTGCCCTTCTTCGGTAAGCTGCTGAACGTGTTTAGGAGCAGAGCCGCCGGCGCCCGTTTCAAACAATCCCCCGCCATTTAGCAGGGGGACAATCGAAAGCATTTTTGCACTGGTTCCAACTTCTAAAATTGGGAATAGATCGGTGAGATAATCCCGCAGCACGTTGCCAGTGATAGAAATGGTATCTTGGCCGTTTTTCAATTTTTTTAGAGTAAACCGCGTAGCATCTATCGGTGACATTATCCGAATATCAACGCCATTAGTGTCATACTTAGGTAGATACTTATCAACTTTTTTGATCAATTCGGCATCGTGAGCGCGGCCTTTATTTAGCCAGAATATGGCCGGCACGCCAGTTTTACTCGCCCGGTTAACGCCGAGTTTGATCCAGTTCTGGATGGCAGCATCCTCAGTTTGGCTCATCCGCCAAATATCATTCTCTTCAACGTTATGCTCAATAAGTATCGTTCCACCCGCGTCAACAACCTGAATTTTTCCATTTCCAGGCACTTTAAATGTTTGCGGGTGTGATCCATATTCTTCGGCTTTTCTAGCCATAAGACCAACGTTCGATACGCTACCCATCTCTGATGGCTTGAACGCACCATATTTTTTGCAGAAATCAATCGTTTCACTATATATTCCTGCATAACTGCTATCGGGTATCACGCATTTAGTATCATTTTCCTTTCCATCGGCCCCCCAAGCTTTCCCGCCAGCGCGAATGAGGGCAGGCAAGGAGGCATCGATGATAACATCACTTGAAACATGAAGATTAGAAATACCTCGATCTGAATTCACCATATAGAGATCAGGTTGCACCTTGATGCATTCTTCAATATCGGCCTCAATAGCTAATCTTTGGTCAGTCGGGAGTGTTCGAAGTTTATTAAGAAGATCCCCAATTCCAAGGTCGGGATCAACTGAAAGTTTGGCAAAAAGGTTTGCATGCTTTCCAAATACATCACTGAAGTATGCGGAAACAGCATGGCCAAAGATGATGGGATCTGAAATCTTCATCATTGTCGCTTTGACGTGGAGAGAAAAGAGGATGCCCCGTTCTTTAGCGTCTCTAATTTCTGAATCAAAGAAAGATCTGAGTGCTTTAGCACTCATCATCGTTCCATCGATGATATCTCCCTCTTCAATTAGATGGTCCGCTTTTAATATCGTTGAGCTGCCGTTGATATCAACAAACTCGATTTTCGCATTACCAACAGAAGCTCTTGAAACCGTTAGAGACTTTTCATTTGAGCAGAAATCTCCACTGCTCATCGTCGATACATGAGTTTTGGAATCGGATGTCCAGACGCCCATGCTGTGTGGATTTTTTTTTGCGAACTCTTTAACTGCCTTTGGGGCACGCCTATCAGAGTTTCCTTCTCGGAGAACAGGGTTTACCGCGCTGCCAAGTATCTTTCCATAGGTTTCTTTGATGGTTTTTTCTTCATCGTTTAACGGGTTTACGGGATACGACGGAATATCGTAGCCTTGACCCTGTAACTCGGCAATGGCGACCATGAGCTGAGGAACAGAAGCGCTAATATTCGGTAGTTTAATTATGTTTGCGGTGGGATCTTTGACCAATTCGCTAAGTATTGCCAGATCGTCACTCTGTTTTTGTGAGTCTGTTAGATTTTCCGGGAAGTTGGCTAGAATCCGCCCGGCCAGCGAAATATCTCTTATGCCGAATAATATCCCTGCGGGTTTTGCGAATGACTGGATAATCGGCAGGAATGATTTGCTGGCGAGTTCAGGTGCTTCATCAACTTTTGTATAGACAATATCTATTTTATCGCTGCATCGTTCCTTCATTGTAGCTATAGCTCCTAAACTCTATTTTGGCGAAAACTGGATCCGTTCATTTGGTAGGTGGAGTTTGAATGTTTGTGAGCCACACAACCACATAGGTCCTATTCAGCGGTAGCCGCTTTAATCTTAGACACTTTTATTAGTACTCATAAAGTGAAGCAACCCCGTGTTTGCGAAAATTACTGAAAAATTATAATTTATTTAAATTAGGGCTATTATCATTTTTCATCCCACCTTTATCAAATTTTTAGTGTTTGATAAAATCACGGCGGACCAGAATTTATAACCTTTTTCCCTAAATTTTCAGCTTTCAACAATATTTAAAACGAAAACTGGTAAATTAGATGAGAATTTAAGGGTCAACTTAGGCTACAAATGGCGTTTAATAAAATAAAGTGGGTCTTTTTTGAAAGATACAAAGCAAAGTCGTTTCTTCTAGGAAGGTTGTTCACAGTTTTTTTTTAATACGATTAATTGCTTTATTTTGACTTTATACCCCAACTGCAGATAGATTAGGGTTTGGTGTTTTTTGATTTTTGCTTCAAATAGCTTGACTATTCTATTATTGAGCCCTAAAAACCGGCCGATATCTAACATGTGTACATATCTAATTTAATTAAATATTTGTGGGGGATTAAGCCTATGGCGCGTCGTTGCGATGTTACCGGAAAAGGTGTCCAGACAGGAAATAATGTGAGCCATGCGCACAACAAGACGCGACGCCGTTATTTGCCTAACGTGCAGAAAATGACCTTATTTTCGGATGCTATTGGTAAAGTTTCGTTAAAAATTACCGCCGATGCGTTACGCTCAGTCGAGTATAAGGGTGGTTTAGATTCTTTTTTACTTAATACTAGTAATTTAAAGCTGACCCCGGAGGCATTAAAACTAAAAAATAGGATTAAGAAGGCTATATTGAAAAAAACGGGGTCTAAGGCGGCTTGAACATAGTCAATTAAGGCTCAGTAAGCCCACCATTTGGTGGGTTTTTTTTAGATTGGGTTTTGAAATTTTGTTTATCAGAATTTGATGTTAGAATAATGCCTCTCCGTTTTGGCGATTATACAGTCATTAATCTATTTTGTAGTTAGATTTTTTAATCAAGCAAATGCATCAATTAAACTGAGATAACATTGTGGTATTGTTATACCTGTATAAAATATTCCAATCTGTAGGATATTACTGAGTGTTGTTTTCTAGACACCACATAATCGCTTTTCGACTTTCCATGTTTTATGTAGCCTATTTTGCAATGGTGGGCATCACCTTGCCATTTTTTCCAGTTTGGCTTGTATACCAGGGACTTACATCGGAGAGTATAGGTATCATTATTGGTTCTGCTACTTTTGTTAGGGTATTTTTTGATCCGTTTGTTGCACTTTTGGCGGATCGACGAGGTACACGACAACCCATTATTGCTTTACTCGCCGGGGTGGCCTTATTTTTTTTCTCCCTTTATTTTATTAGTAATACGTTTTGGGCAATCTTTTTGGTTACGATTTTATTTAGTAGTTGCTGGGGCGCGACACAGCCTTTGGCTGAGAGCTTGACAATGCTCGCAGCCAAGAATGAAAAACTTGAGTATGGTCGAATTAGGCTATGGGGCTCTATAACATTTATTTTAACGGCTATGATTGCTGGCAAGCTTCTAACCGGTAATTCACCGGAAATAATTTTGTTAATGATTTTTGGAACTGTATTATTCTTATTAATAGTTACTATTTTTCTCCCTAATATAAAATTTTCTCAATTTTCTCAATTTTCTCAATCTTCTCGATTTTCGAGTGTAAGATTTCCAATTATATCCTTGGCGCGCAACAAGTCGTTTATTTTGGTTCTTTTGGCTGCAGCGTTAATTCAATCAAGTCACGCTGTTTATTATGGGTTTGGCACAATCCATTGGCAAAAGGCTGGAATTTCCGAGACAATGATAGGCATACTGTGGGGTGAAGGTGTGGTAGCAGAAGTTATACTTTTTATTTTTGGGGCGCTAATATTACGTCACATAAGGCCAATACACTTAATTATCTTAGGCGGCTTTTTCTCTTTCTTTCGCTGGATTGGCACGGGACTTGATGAAAGCTTGATAGTTCTAACTATCCTGCAGGCTCTGCACGGTTTTACTTTTGGTGCGACCCATATAGGCATTATTCACTTTATCAATGATAATGTTTCAGATGACATTTCTGCAACCGCCATGAGCCTCTATGCTTCCGTTGCAGGTCTTGCTATGGGTTTGATGGTAATGGCTTCTGGACACATATATGCCGTACTGGGAGGGCAAGCATACTTTGTTGTCGCGATAATGTCTGCTCTTGGCTGTATTCTGTGCTTGTATAGTTCAATACTTAAAAATTAGATTAACTAATTTTTATGATCTAACGAGATGAAAAACAGATTAGTGAGAGGTTCTCTTCCGAATATCCCGTACTGATTTCTCGTCAAATAGTTCGGTTAAATTTTGCATCATCGTTCCACCCAATTCTTCTGCATCATTTATTGTTACCGCGCGGCGGTAATAGCGTGTTACGTCATGGCCGATACCAATTGCGGTTAGCTCAATTGGTGTGTATTTTTCTATATAGTCGATAACATCCCGCAAATGTCGTTCCAGATAGTTGCCAGGATTAACAGAGAGTGTAGCATCGTCGACTGGAGCACCGTCTGAAATTACCATGAGAATGCGGCGCTGTTCAGGCCGGCCAATAAGTCGATTATAAGCCCATAGAAGAGCTTCACCGTCTATATTTTCCTTAAGTAAACCCTCACGAAGCATTAGACCTAAGTTTTTACGTGACCGCCGCCAAGGAGCATCAGCTCCTTTGTAAATAATATGACGAAGATCGTTTAGACGTCCAGGGTTAGCTGGTTTATTAGCCGAGATCCAGTCTTCGCGAGATTGCCCACCTTTCCAAGTTCGTGTTGTAAACCCAAGGACTTCGACTTTTACAGCACAGCGTTCCAGAGTTCTTGAAATTATATCAGCACTCATTGCGGCGACGGAAATCGGTCGTCCTCGCATTGAACCTGAATTATCGATCAGCATTGTTACGACGGTATCTCTAAAATTTGATTCGTTCTCAACTTTATAGGATAGCGGGTGTTGAGGGTCCGTAACAACCCGTGATAAGCGACCCGCATCTAAAATACCTTCCTCAAGATCAAATTCCCACCAGCGTTGTTGTTGTGCCATTAATTTACGTTGCAGGCGATTAGCTAGGCGAGAGACGACACCCTGCATATGTGATAGTTGTTGGTCTAACTGGCTCCGTAGCCGAGTAAGTTCTTCTGGCTCACATAATTCTTCTGCTGAAATAGTTTCATCATGTGTCGTTGTAAATGTCCGGTAGCTGTTGACTTTACTTTCGTTAAATTCTGGGTTCTGGGGTTTTCCGCGCATTGCTGAAGAGGGATCTTCGTCAGCGTCCTCTCCCTCATCGCCCATGTCCTCCATGTCTTCCAATGCATCTGGATCAATTCCTTCAAAATCCATATCGTCGCTGTCGCCATTATCGTCCTGACTATCTTGTTCAACTTCGGAGTTTTCTGATTGATCTTCGTCTTCTGCGTTTTCTTGATCTTCTTCAGTACCTTGATCACCTTCACCTTCTCCCTCTGATTCTGAGGGAAGTTCAAGGTCCTCCAAAATATCTCTGATGGTTTCGCCAAATTCTTCTTGGTCGTGGAGATGACTTTTAAGTTCGTTGATCCTTTTTCCTGCTTTATCTTCAAGCCAAGATCGCCACGTATTCATCAGGGGCTGTGCTGAGTCTGGTGAGGGCTTTCCTGTTAATCTCTCGCGCAACAACAAGCCAACAGCATCTGCAATCTGAGACTCTTCTCGCTCCGTCACTAGATGATAACCTTTGTCCTTGCAGCGGCTTTCATGATATTCATCTAAGTTGGTTGCAACCCCTGCAAGCACACGCGAGCCAAGGGCCTCGACACGGGCTTGTTCTGCTATATCGAAAAGTTCAGCGCTATTCCCGCCTATGGGGCGTTGACGATGAAAAGTCTTAACGTCGTTGTAGCGCAATCTGAGTGCTGCCGCATCTGCCTCACCCCGAAGAATACTTAAATCACCTTCGCAAAACGTACGCGCGGGCGTCGGCAAGCGGGCCTGGCTACCATCCTCGGTTTGTATGATGCCATGAGCGCCCGGCGCAAAAGAAACCGTCACGTTATTTCGGGCAGCGACTGCTTTAACAGCCGCCTCAGTAACACGTTTTATCAGATCTTGGGCATCCTGATCTGAAGGCATAGGTACTCCTTAATTATTTAATTGTCTAAGAGAGAGTTACGTTAGCTGCCGATTCAGGTAATTCTTCGCCAAAGCAACGTTGATAATATTCAGCGATTATCGGTCGTTCGACCTCGTCACATTTATTTAAAAACGTTAAGCGGAAGGCAAAGCCTATATCGTTAAAGATTTGAGTATTCTCGCCCCAAATTATAACAGTTCGAGGTGACATAACCGTTGAGATATCGCCATTTATGAAGCCAGATCGCGTTAAGTCTGCTAGCTCTACCATTTTCTTTACGGTGTCATGTCCTTCGGTGTTATTATAGGCTGGAACTTTAGCAAGTATAATTGCTTCCTCAGCATCATGTTCTAGGTAGTTGAGGGTGGTTACAATATTCCACCGATCCATTTGTCCTTGGTTAATTTGCTGGGTGCCATGATATAAGCCCGTTGTATCTCCAAGACCAACGGTATTTGTTGTTGCAAAAAGACGAAAAAAGGAATGGGGTTTAATTACTTTACTTTGATCAAGCAAGGTTAACTTACCTTCAACTTCAAGTACGCGTTGGATAACAAACATAACGTCTGGGCGACCGGCATCATATTCATCGAACACTAGAGCAGCTGGATTTTGCAAGCACCATGGTAGTATACCTTCTTTAAATTCAGTCACCTGATTACCATCCTTCATCACGATGGCATCTTTTCCTATCAAGTCTATTCGACTTATATGACTATCCAGATTGACCCGGATGCAAGGCCAGTTCATTCGGGCAGCAACCTGCTCTATATGAGTAGACTTGCCGGTGCCGTGGTAGCCTTGGATCATTACGCGGCGGTTATGGGAAAAACCTGCTAATATGGCTAATGTGGTGACATGATCAAACTGGTATGCGTCATCGACAGCAGGGACGTATTCATTGCCTTTACTAAATGCTGGGGCTTCCATGTCTGTATCTATGCCAAATGCTTGGCGTGCTGAAATAACTATGTCTGGTGCATCAAGCGGAAACATTCCCGCGTCATTTGAAGTGGTATCGCTCATCTTATTTTTTTCCGATTGTTAGGTGTAATTTTACGGTGATCAAAGGTCTAATTTCATCTAAATTAATTATTAGTTAGTCTTGTCATGACTATTTCATAGGCCTCGTTGATCTGTTTAAACCTTTCTTCTAACTTTTTATTTCCGCCGGTACTATCTGGATGATATTTTTTAACCAGTAGCTTGTAACGTGCTTTGAGCTCCGAGGTTTTTACCAGAACATCAAAACCTAATAGTGATAGGGCTTTTTTATCTCTTACTGAAAGACAATTCATAGAGTTTTGTTTCGTAGGTCTTTTAAAGGTTCTATCTTTGGTAAAAAAGCCAAAAGGGTCGCTAAAATTCCCATAACTTGTCCCAATATTTTTCGTACCAAAAGATAGCTCGTCGGTATTTGGCAATACGCCTCTTTGACGGTCGCCTAATGGCCATGTTGGTCTATTCCATGTCGTGTCCGACCGAATTAATTCATCAACTTCTTCATCGGACATGCTTTCACAATAGTTCCAAGAGTTATTGTAAATGCGAACATGTTCTAGACAAAACCAATCATATTCCTGGATCCTCTCTTGTGATTTTGGTGCGCGGTGTATGCCTTCTAATCTACAGCTCGGCCAATCACAAGAACGGAAGTTGGTTTCTGTATTATTGGCACTAGCAAGTGTAAAGTTTTTTTCAATATTATCTACCATAACCTTAATATGGTGGCTTTTTCGTTGGCTGACAAGTGATGGTCTGATGAAATTGAAAGGCAAATGCATAAAGATTTAGAATTTACGATCCATTCTTAAGTAACGTCATTTTATAGGTTAATATTAGTGTTAGAAATTGAAATACCTAATATCTACTTCGGCTTGTTATTTGCTTCGTAAAATTCTGGCCAAAGGCGCTTGACGATTGGGCCGTTAGCATCAAAGGCATGGCACGTGTCTATTATCGCGGGACGTTCATGTTTTTTCTTTAACCTACTTTTTGCATCCCTTTTTTCTTTATTCTCTCGGGGAATTATAGATTGGTAGGCGGTCGTAGCAAGTGGACCCAACAGCAATTGATTAATGTGAGTACATCCTTTAAGACCTCCTATAGCATTTTGTACATTACGTCTCCAGCCACTGGTAATTTTTAACCCTTTGAGAGTAGCGATACTATCAGTAATAGCTGGACAAATTTTAAAAGGTGCTGACATAGTTAATGCTTCGGCTTTTTGAACCACGAGATCTGAATCAATCGTTAAACGGATAAGCATGTCATGGACGGGCATTCCTGCGCTGACTTCACCGCGGTCTAGATTATTAAAGCTGTATGTTTTAGTATCCGTTATTCGACCCTCAATATCCCATAGCCCATCTTCACGCTCATATCCCATGCATCGAATTTCGCGTGTGTGGATCAGGTTTCGTTTCACCGGTGTTGATAGTGGCATATTTAATCTCCCGAACTGAGGTGGATGAAACTTAAAGAGCCTCCGAACTCTTAGGTCAATAATTATATTTGGTCAAATGTGAGTTGGGTCTTAGTGTTAATGAATAACATAAGTTTAAAACTGCAATTTATATACAAATTTGGGACTAGTTTGGTGGAGTGATCCTAATAGTGGTAATTTGATTTCGTTGGCGACGTATGATTTCAAAACGTAACCCGAAGAACATGAATGCCTGGCCTACGTCAGGAATACGCCTAGATTCGTGTAAAATAATACCAGCAATGGTTGAGGCTTCCTCGTCTGGTAAATTCCATTCTAGATGACGATTAAGATCGCGGATAGTAAAACTACCATCAACAATAAATGAACCGTCGGACTGCGGGCGGAGGCCAGGTAGGCTAATATCGTGTTCATCGGCAATATCGCCAACTATCTCCTCTAGGATATCTTCTAGAGTAACAACGCCTTGAAGACTGCCATATTCATCAACGACTAGAGCAAAATGCTCATGGCGATCGCGGAACGCTTGTAGTTGATCTAATAGACGCGTTGTTTCAGGAATAAACCAAGCGTTTGATGCTAGAGAATTAATGTTGATATTAAAATTACCCTTATTATTACATATTGCACGCAGGATCTCTTTGGCGTGTATGACGCCAATCACATTATCTGGTTGATTACGCCATAGCGGCATACGAGTGTGTTGACTGGCCAAAACTTGATTAACAATTTCTTCTGGTGGTTCATCAACATTGATCATGGTAATAGTTTTCCGATGAACCATAATCTCGCTGACATCTATTTCAGACAAGTCTAGAACACTACGAAGCATTGCTCGTTCGTTTTGAATGGTTTTGTTATCATCTTCTTCGCTTTGGTGTAACTCAATGGCTCCTCGCAATTCTTCTGCTTTAGAAGTGGGGTCTTCATCACTATCAAGTCGAATGCCAAACATCCAAAGCGTATTTCGTGCCAACCCTTGTGTAGCGAAAGTTATTGGAGATAAGAAAAATACAATGGGACGAATAATTGGTGCGAGTTTTAAGGCAGTTCTATCCGCATTTTGCAACGCATAAGTTTTAGGTAAGATTTCCGCGAACATAACTACAAGAGCCGTCATTATAATTGTTGCATAGGCAATGCCGGCTTCCCCAAAATACCCAATCAGCAAGCTGGTTGCTAGTGCTGATGCTAAAATATTAACTAAGTTGTTGCCAATTAAAATAGTACCAATAAGCATTCCTTTACGCTCTTGTAGTTTATTCACCGTCTTTGCATGTTTATTGCCCTTAGATGCGAGTTGGTGCATAAGCGGGCGCGAAGCAACTGTTAAGGCAGTTTCTGAACCTGAAAAAAACGCTGATAAAAATAATAATAAAGCGATCGCAACGAGAGATACTATCATAACGGAATAGAGCTACCGTTGCTGTATTGCTTGTTCAACAACAATGTGCACATCTTTCATATTTATATTGCGGGCTACGAAGCTTTTACCAATACCTTTTGTTAAAATAAAATTAACTTCACCATTTTTGGTCTTTTTGTCTGATAGCATATGGTTTAAGAGCGTTTCCGTATTCCAGTTGATGTCGTCTATTTCTGACAGGTTAGTTGGTAGTCCGATTGTAGCAAAATGATTGCGGGTTCGTTTTACGTCCGATTTAGAACATAGCCCTAATAGGAACGATAGATCAAATGCTAAACATATACCTATGCTAATTGATTCTCCATGTAAAAGTTTGTTGCTGAACCCTGTTTCGGTTTCGAGGGCATGACCAAATGTATGGCCGAGGTTAAGTAATGCCCGTATATTCTGTTCGGTCTCATCTTTAGTAATAATTTCAGCTTTGGATTTACAACTCACAAAAACAGCTTTACGACGATACTCTTTGTTACCTTCACACAGTTCTGAGCCAAACTCTTCAAGCCAGGCAAAAAAATCTATATTATTGATTAGACCATATTTTGCAATTTCAGCATAACCCGCCAAGATTTCCCGTTTTGGCAAGCTATCTAATACATCAATATCAGCTATAACTAGACGTGGTTGGTAAAAGGCCCCAATAAGGTTCTTGCCATGGCGGCTGTTAATACCAGTTTTGCCTCCAACTGAGCTATCAACTTGGGAAAGTAAGGTTGTCGGCACTTGAACGAAATCAATGCCCCGGAGAATTGAAGCAGCGGCGTAACCGGTTAGGTCACCGATGACGCCGCCCCCTAAAGCAATTAGCGCAACATTTCGATCGACTTTCATCGCCAAGATTTCATCAGTAAGTTTTTCGAAGTGCCCAATACTTTTGGTTTGCTCACCAGACGGTAAAATAATCTTCCTAACACTTATACCGGCCATTTCAAGTGAAGTAGTTAACTTGATCAAGTAAAGGGGGGCGACATTCTGATCTGTGACAATGATGACACGGTCGCTGCGAATAACAGATTTAATAAAATCACCAGCTGTATTAAGTAATTGGCCCCCGATGATTATATCATAACTGCGTTCACCCAAGGCTACATTTATGCATTCAAATTTAGTCATTTACTATCTTCATTTGGATCGTGATTTGTTAATAAATCAATTATTTTTTTTGCCGTTTTCGACGCTGGCTCGTCGCTGACATCTATTACAAGTTCAGATTGAGCATACACGGGATATCGTTCCGCAATCAATCCAGCCAATATTTTTCTCGCATTACCTTTGTTTAATAGAGGGCGACCGCTACGGTATTTTGTTCTCTGTACGAGTAAATCTAAATCAGCCCGCAGCCAAATAGTTATTCCTTGCTTGTTCATTGCGTTCCGGATTTTTAAATCCATATAAGCGCCGCCACCTGTCGCTAATACAGCAGGCTGTTCACGTAATATGCGCTCAATTACGCGGTGTTCCCCATCCCTGAAATATTTTTCGCCAAAGCGGTCGAAGATTTCTTGGACGGTATATCCTGCGGCTTTCTCGATTTCTGCATCGGTATCAATAAACGGTATGTTAATAGAGGATGCAACAATACGCCCCAATTTTGTTTTACCGGCACCCATTAAGCCGACTAGAATAATAAATCTACCTTGTAGCCAATGCGGTAGGTTGATTATTTCTTGTTTCATTAGCGTTCTTTATCATTTAATTTGTAAGTTAGGGTCAATTTGATCTCATTTTTTTAAAATTTGCCGAAATATTGCCATACTTTACCAATATCATATATTTAAATTTAGTTTATTAGATGGTAAATATTTTATAGAAAGGCATAAAATATTTATATCATCCATACGTTTAATAAAGGAAACTTTTCATTTATGAAAAATATTTCGCGTTTTATACTTTTGCTTGCCTTTATATTCATTGTTGGGTCCGTATTGTTTTTAGCCAAGTGGGATATCCCGGCCCCAGTTATCGAAGTTGAAAAAGTTATACCAAATGATCAATTCCCGAAGTAAAAAAATACAATGAAAAGTTTAGTTCTGATTGCAACCGTAAGTTTGTTTTTTGCCGGCGTGGCATTATCACCCGTATTTGCTCAGGCTCAAGCGGCTCAACCTATCCTTTTGGCGCCAACTAAAACTACGGGACCAGTAACGGATGGTAAATTACCCGGTGTACAATCTCAGCCTTCGGTTTCTCCTAAGCCATTAAAACCACCACCATCTGCTCGTGCGCGCACTCCAATTAAAATTAATGTCGAGGAATTAAAAAAAATTGATAGTGATTCTGTTGGTACTTTAACCGAAGAGCAGGGTGGTTTTGGTTTTAACATGTGGGAAGGTACAAATCGGTCTTTGGTTGAAAAGTTACTACCTAAATTACCAGTAAATTCTTCTTCGCGCACGATGCGTGCTCTGATGCGGCGCCTATTATTAAGTACTGCGAAAGCACCTACTAAAGTTAACGAGGCTGATAAAGCATTGTCTCCTGATCTTTCGCTCTCGCCGGCTCCTGGAATGGAAAGGGATGGCGAATTGCTTGTCATGCGGATTGAACGCTTATCTGCTATGGGGGATACCGACGCTGTTTATGATTTGTTAAAGGTAGCACCTAATCGTGCCACTGACCCAATCTTATTGAAAAATGAGGCAGACGTTCTCTTTCTTTCCAATGATAATTCGCGTGCCTGTGATTTAGTCTTAAGGCAAATCGGTAATTTAGATGTACCATATTGGCAAAAAGCATCAATTTATTGTCAGGCACTTGCTGGGGATCATGATCAAGCCAATCTTGGCGCTAATTTATTACGTGAGATTGGTGAGAGAGACGAAGTCTTTTTCGGTTTGATCAATTCATTGACAGGCATCGAAAAATATAAAATTACAAGATTAACTAATCCGACACCGCTTCATTTTTCTATGATTCGAGCGGCTAAGATCAAGTTACCTAAAGACTTTACGTCTTCCGATAATCCTGTGGTGCTTAAAGCCATAGCTACTAGTCCAAATGCTGAACCCGCTTTACGTATTGAAACTGCTGAGCGCGCCGAAGCAATAGGCGCATTGGATACTGAGGTGCTTCGACAGATTTACGCTGGTGTAACCTTTACTCAAGAAAATCTAGATAATGCTTTATCGATAGCAACTACGGAGCGGACGGCCTTGAGCCGGGCACTTCTCTATCGAACGGCTATGGTTGAAAATATCCCTAGTGCAAAAGTAGAAATTTTAGGCCAAGTATTTAAATTGGCTAGAGAAGCGGGGATGTTTCAGTTAACTGCGCGCGTTTATTATAATATTTTAAAGAATTTACCTGTGACACAAGACCTGGTTTGGTTTGCGCCAGAAGCCGCTAGGGCATTGTCGGCTGCAGGAGATGGTGTTGCAGCTCAGATTTGGTTTGATGTTATGCGAACAACCGGTTTAGCTGATGAAAAAATCAGTATTCTTCGCGATCAGTCAGTTCCGTTGGCGAGGTTGAGTGGACAAATACCAAATGAGGAATGGGATACTGTAAAGATTGATAACTGGTGGAATGCAGAAACGGTGCGTGGTAAAAAGCCAGTTGATGCTGAATTAATCCATGCACGGGCAACATTACTCTACAATTTACTGGAGGCCCTCGGTGATGGCGTTCCCGGCCATCGTTGGGAGGCTCTCCTCGAAAGGCCGTCGCAAGTAACAACAGTCATGCCTCAATCCGCGTTATGGCAAATACTTAATCTAGCTGTTGACGGAGCGAAACGTGCGGAGGTCGTTTTAGTTAGTTTACTGATGCTCGGTGAATTCGGGCCAACTCAAATTAATCCGATTGTCTTGCGGCAAGTCGTTATGAGCCTAAATCTTGTTGGTTTGTCTTCGGAAGCACGTTCTCTTGCGCTGGAGGCTGCGGTCGTTGCCGGGCTCTAAGGCTCTTGAGTACAAACCAATCTGTTTGTTAATTCTAATCTTTCTGGAGTAATGACTTTATATAGTTGACGTGTTTCAGCTGATTTTTTAGTTATTACTGGTTAACTTTAGTCGTTTATAGTTACCCGTATGTTAGTAAAGAAAAAAGCTAATAAAAAATTTTCGGCGTCTCTTCAAATTGATATATTTTTGGAAATGATGGCAGCGGAGCGAGGCGCGTCTATAAACACGATAACAGCATATTTGCGAGACTTAAAAGAGTTCGAAGTTTTTATGCTGCGACGTAATCGAAATATAGAATCTGCAGATTCAAAAAATATTCAGGATTACCTTGCGCAACTAAAGATTAACGGCAGAGCATCAACAACCCGTGCGCGTAAGCTTTCAGTGCTTAAGCAATTCTATCAGTTTCTATACGCAGAGCGGCAACGATCTGACGATCCTTCAGCGCGGATTGACGGGCCAATAACGGGCCGCCCGCTGCCTAAATACCTAAGTGAGAATGAAGTTGAAATGCTATTAGAAGCTGCCAGAGGACAATCGGGAATTTCAGGTGTGAGGATGGTCGCTTTACTTGAGATTATATATGCGGCCGGATTACGGGTCTCCGAGCTTGTTGGTTTGCCCCTGGCTGCGCTATCAAGTGATCACAAGATGCTTCTGGTGAAGGGAAAAGGTAATAAAGAACGGATGGTGCCGCTTACTACCCCTGCCATCCACTCGATTGCAGCTTACTTGGAGTTGCGGCAAGATTTTTTAAGCAAAGGGGCTCCTTCGGTATATTTGTTTCCATCTAGAGCTAAAGAGGGTCATCTTACACGTGCAGGGTTTGGGTTATTGCTTAAGGATCTCGCAATTGTTGTTGGCATAGACACAAAGAGGGTTTCGCCACATGTTTTGCGACATTCTTTCGCGAGCCACATGTTAGCGAACGGCGCCGACCTCAGAACGTTACAGCAACTATTAGGCCATGCAGATATTTCGACTACACAGATTTATACCCATATATTGGAAGAGCGCTTGAGAGATTTAGTCTTACGTAGCCATCCCCTATCCGAAATTTAGGGCTTATTATTCATTCTATAAAAGAGATTGTATGCACATACCTATTCATCGAGCTTTAAATGTAGCCTTCTTTGGACGGGAAAGAACCGTAGATCAAATCGATGGGTGATTATTCCCCAAATACCTTGTGGGGCTTTCAACATGACAATAACGGCTGTTGCACCTAATAGAATTAGATACCATGTCCCAAAATCAGATAAGGGTTCCCGAAGTAAGAAATAAATGATCGTTCCTAAGATGGGCCCCTCTATGGTTCCAATTCCACCTATCACAACGATAAAAATCACTGTAGTAGTCCAGTTGATATCAAATGCGGCACTCGGACTAATGCGAAGTTTTGTCAGAAATATAAGGGCACCGATAGCTGCAGTGCCAAAAGCCGCAAATATATAAACCAGTAATTTTGCTTTGAAGTTATCTACACCAAGGCTATTTGAGGCTTCCTCGCTATCACGGATAGCTGTGAGAGCTAGCCCATGTCGAGAACGCAACAACAAGTAAACAATGGCTATTGTAGAGACTACTACAAAGAGTGCTGTCCAATAAATTGCTGCATCTCTTCCGGCACGGGTATCGGAAATTGCCTTTACTATTGCGATAGGCAAGCTTTTACCCGAGCCTCCGCCGAGTGATGGAATTTGAGCAAACCCAAGTAAAAATACTTCAGCGACAACCCACGTACCAATAGCAAAATAATGTCCCCTAAGTCTAAAAACGAGGAAGGCTATAGGTAATGAAATAAAGGCACAAATTATACCGGATAGGGGAATAGCCCAGATCGCACCAAAACCAAAATTAATTGTTATTATAAAGAGCATATATCCGCCAAGGCCAATAAATGCTTGCTGACCAACCGAAACCAGGCCTCCGTAGCCCGCCAAGAGGTTCCACATCTGGGCCAAAGAAAGTATATAGAAAATCTCTACGAACAATCTAATAGTGGCTCGGTCTCCCCAGTTCGGCAAAGAAACTAATATTATAAACAGGATAAATCCAATCACACTGCCAATACGACTGGCAGGCGTTGAACGAACGACTTTGTATGATGTAACGTTGGTATTTTCGGAATAATCAGTCATCTCGTGTCCTTGGAAATAAGCCGTTTGGCTTAAAAACAAGCACAATTAGAAACGCGATATGGCCAGCTAGTATTTGCCAGCCGGGATCTATTTTTGCTCCTATGTTTTGGGCAACTCCTAGGATAATACCGCCAACCAAGGTACCCCACAGTGACCCAAGTCCCCCTATTATTACGGCTTCAAATGCATAAAGTAGTTTTGTAGGTCCAATCGAAGGGTCGAAGTTTGAGCGTACTGCCATGAGCACACCCGCGATTGCTACAAGTCCTAAGGCTAGGCCCATCGCCAAACCAAAAATATGTCTATGGTTTATACCCATGAGCTGTGCTGTCGTTGCATCGTCCGAGGTTGCTCTAAAGGCGCGACCAAGACGAGTAAGATTAAAGAGTTGTTGGAGGCCAACAATCATCGCGATAGCTGTCACAAGTGTTATGAGAGGAAATATGCCGATTGAAAGTCCATCAACCAGTTGGATGCTCGAAGTTTCAATTGCTCCAGCCTTGAGGCGTTGTGAATCTGCAGAAAAAACCTCCAACAAAACATTCTGAATGACTATAGATAGGCCAAACGTAACAAGAAGCGGCGGCAACAGATCATCTCCAAGGGTATAATTTAAAATACCACGCTGGAGCATGTAACCAATAACAAACATGATTGGTAATACAATAATTAGACTTAGGAATGGATTGAATCCCGTAGTTTCGATGACAACCATAGCAATAAAAGCAGCCAGAACGATTAAATCTCCATGAGTAATGTTCACCAATCGCATTACCCCAAAGATAATTGCAAGACCGGAGGCGAACATTGCATAAAGCCCGCCTGTGAGTATTCCTTGAACAATTGTATTAGCCCATTCAATCATAGCTTATTCCAAAATACGCGGTGGCAATTTGATCTTTGGTCAGGTCTTCTGGTTTTCCTGTTAGGCTTATCCTTCCTTCCTGGAAGCAGTAAATCCTATCAGCGATTTCTAATGCTTGGTTAATATCTTGTTCTACAACCAATAACGAAACCCCTTCGGCCTTGATACTGGGAAGGGCGCTGTAAATATCTTTGATAATTATAGGTGCTAATCCTAGTGATAATTCATCACATAATAACATATCAGGGTTGGACATTAAGGCGCGACCAATTGCGACCATCTGTTGTTCACCACCACTTAACGCAGTTCCAGCGATATCTTTACGCTGCTCTAGTTTAGGAAACATTTGGTAGACACGGTCTAAAGTCCAATTACCAGGGCGTTGTTGATAGGCACCAATTATTAGATTTTCTTCGACACTTAGGCTTGGAAACAGTTTGCGGCCTTCGGGTACCATCGCGATACCTAGTCCAACAATATCAGAAGCCACTTTACCAGTAAGGGTCTCACCGTTGTATAGAAAAGTATCAGCATTATTTTTTACCAGCCCGGTAATAGAACGAAGAAAAGTTGATTTTCCAGCTCCGTTGGCGCCAATTGCTGCGACCGTTTCTCCTTTTTTGATATTGAGACTTACTCCAAATAACGCTTGGAAATCACTATAAAAAGCTGTCATATTCTCAATTTCTAAGACACTCATTCTATACTAATCCCCATATAAACTTCCTGCACTTCAGGATTGTTAAATACGGTTTTGGGGTGACCGTCATCAAGTTTTTGGCCAAAATTAATGACCACGAGACGATCGACGACGGACATTATGGCATGAACTATATGTTCGATCCAGATGATCGATGTTCCTTTTGTGCGGATTTCATTGATGGTCTCAATGAGCGCTTTTACTTCATATTCAGTTAGGCCTCCAGCAATTTCATCTAGCAACAAGACCTTGGGTTTAGTTGCTAATGCGCGGGCCATTTCTAAGCGTTTTCGTTCTAGTAAGGTTAGGGAGCCTGCTAGGGTGTTTGCTTTTTCGATTAGCCCCGTAAGTTTGAGCAGTTGAGTGCAAATTTCGTAGCTTTCAATTTCCTTTTCGCCACCACCAAATGCAGCGCCTCCGATCTCCACGTCCCTGGCCACGACCTCCTTGCGATCGATGCCCTGGGACTGGGCGAACTCACCAAACACCTTGACCGAGGAGCCTGCGTCGTCAAACTCCACCGTGAAGGCGCCGCTGTCCTCCACGCGGCTTCCCAGATCCCGTCGAGCAAGGCGGTGGCGACCATCGGCGCGCCGAGCGATCCGTCCCACGTGCGCCGCCTTGTATCGGGGGGCGAGGAGGAGATCCGCGCGACGGGCTCGGCCGAAGTCTCGATCGGCGGACGTCCCTTCCGAATCGGCGCGGACTTCCTCGACTCGATCGAGGGTGCAGAGACCGCGAAGGTCTTCGCGAACCTCCGCCGCGCCCTTCTGGTGCTGCACAGCCCGGTGGATACGATTGTTGGCGTCGAGAACGCGGCCGCGATCTACAGCGCGGCGAAGCACCCCAAGAGCTTCGTATCGCTCGACGGTGCCGACCACCTGCTCGGACGCGAAGCCGACGCCCGCTTCGCAGCGACGATGATCGCCACTTGGGCGGAGCGCTACATCGACGCCGCGGACTTCG